>JBOHFW010000106.1:0-8575 GCA_050699835.1 Pseudonocardiaceae bacterium
ACCAGCGAGGCGATCTCGTGGTCATCGTCGCAGGATCACCCCCAGGAACAATAGGCTCCACCAACATCATCCGGGTACACCGCCTAGGCGAAGAAGACCTTGGCTGATCCTGCCGACGCTGCTCGGCAACAGTGGGTCGATGTTCCGATGGCGTCCGATGGTGTGCCGCGGGGCCAGCCCGTGGTGGACCGTCTGGTGGCTTTGCTCGATCTTGAGCGCATCGAAGACGACATCTTCCGCGGTGTGAGTCCCGCGGACTCCCTACCGCGGGTCTTCGGTGGGCAGGTGGCGGGTCAGGCCCTCATCGCTGCTGGTCGTACCGTCCCGGTCGAGCGCAGCGTGCACTCGTTGCACGCCTACTTCATCCGGCCCGGCGATGCGCGGGTGCCGATCGTCTACAACGTTGATCGGATCCGCGACGGGAAGTCGTTCACGACCCGCCGGGTGGTGGCCATCCAGCACGGCAAGGCGATCTTCGCGTTGTCCGCGTCGTTCCAGCTCCCGGAGCAAGGCCTGGAGCATGCCGATGAGATGCCGGATGTCCCGCTGCCGGAGCAACTCGATGACTGGGCGAGTTGGGCGCGCCGCAGCGATACCCGGGCGCCGATCACGAGGGTGCCCCGGCCGTTCGACCTGCGCTTCATCACCCCACCGGTGTGGGCCGACGCCGGTGGGCAGGTCCGGCCCACTACTCGTGACCTGCTGTGGATGCGAGCCGACGGCGTGTTGCCCGACGACGCGTTGGTGCATGTATGCGTGCTTGCCTACGCCTCGGACGTGACTCTGCTGTTTTCGGTGGCCGCGCCGCACGGTCAGGTATTGGGGCAGGACGTCATGGCCGCCAGCCTGGACCATGCAATGTGGTTCCACCGCCCGTTCCGGGCCGACGACTGGCTGCTCTGCGACTACACCTCACCATCGGCAACTGGAGGCCGCGGGTTGGCGACCGGACGCTTCTTCAGCCGGGATGGCAGATTAGTCGCCAGCGTTGTGCAGGAAGGCTTGGTGCGCGTCTCCCGCTCATGATCGGACTTCGGGTCGTAGCTTCTGGACAGCAGCTTAAGGCAGGGTGACCTCAGTCGTCCGGACCGGGGACCGGAGTTCGCACCAGGTACAGCTGATCTTCGCGGGCGGCCAACTAACGGAGGCCGGCGGCGTCCATGCCGCGGAGTTCTTTCTTGAGGTCGGCGATCTCGTCGCGTAGCCGTGCGGCCAGCTCGAACTGCAGCTCACGGGCTGCGCTCATCATCTGGTCGGTGAGTTGCTGGATCAGGTCCGCGAGTTCGGCCCGGGGCATCGACGAGGTGTCCCGCCCTTCGACCACGCTGGCGCTGCCCCGGGCCCGCCCGGGCTCACCGGCGGCGCGCTTGCCCCGGGAAGCGTTGCGGCCAGATCCACCGACCGCAACGGTGTCGGACGTATCACTGGCCTCGGCGTACACCCGCTCCAGAATATCGTTGATCTTCTTGCGGAGTGGCTGCGGGTCCACCCCCTGTTCAGTGTTGTAGGCGACCTGCTTGGCTCGCCGCCGGTTGGTCTCATCAATGGCCCGGCGCATCGAGTCGGTCACGGTGTCGGCGTACATGTGCACCTGACCAGACACGTTTCGCGCGGCGCGGCCGATGGTCTGGATCAACGACGTGCCGCTGCGCAGGAACCCCTCCTTGTCGGCGTCCAGGATCGCCACCAGGGACACTTCGGGCAGGTCCAAGCCCTCGCGGAGCAGGTTGATCCCGACCAGCACGTCGAACTCGCCCAGCCGCAGCTGCCGCAGCAGCTCCACCCGGCGCAACGTGTCCACCTCGGAGTGCAGGTATCGCACCCGGATCCCGAGCTCAAGCAGGTAGTCGGTGAGGTCCTCGGCCATCTTCTTGGTCAGCGTGGTGACCAACACCCGTTCATCGCGTTCGGCGCGGACGCGTATCTCGTGCACCAGGTCGTCGATCTGGCCCTTGGTCGGTTTGACAATGACCTCCGGGTCCACCAGACCGGTCGGACGGATCACCTGCTCGACGAACTCACCGCCGGCCTGGGTCATCTCGTAGGGACCCGGGGTGGCCGACAGATACACCGTCTGGCCGATCCGGTCCTGGAACTCCTCCCAACTCAGCGGCCGGTTATCCAGCGCGGAGGGCAACCGGAAACCATGCTCCACCAGAGTGCGCTTGCGAGAGACATCGCCCTCGTACATTCCGCCGATCTGCGGCACCGTGACGTGCGACTCGTCGATGACCAGCAGGAAGTCCTCGGGGAAGTAGTCCAGCAAAGTTGCCGGTGCCGAGCCGGCCGCGCGCCCGTCGATATGCCGCGAGTAGTTCTCGATGCCGGAGCAGAACCCGACTTGACGCATCATCTCGACGTCGTACTGGGTGCGCATCCGCAGCCGCTGAGCCTCCAGCAGCTTGCCCTGTTTCTCCAGCGTGGCCAGCCGTTCCGCCAGCTCGGATTCGATGCCCGTGATGGCCCGTTCCATCCGCTCCGGTCCGGCGACGTAGTGGGTGGCTGGAAAGATTCGCACCTCGGGTACTTCCCGCACCACCTCCCCGGTGAGCGGGTGCAGGTAGTAAAGCGACTCGACCTCGTCTCCGAAGAAGTCGATACGGACCGCGAGTTCCTCGTAGGCCGGGATGACCTCAACCGTGTCACCGCGGACCCGGAACGTCCCGCGGGCGAAGGCCAGATCGTTGCGGGTGTATTGGATGTCGACTAGCGCGCGCAGCAGCGTATCCCGCCCGACCTCACCACCGACCGGCACGTGAATCGACTGGTCCAGGTATTCCTGCGGCGTCCCCAGCCCGTAGATGCAGGAGACCGACGCAACGACGACAACGTCGCGGCGGGTGAGCAGGGACATCGTGGCGGAGTGCCGCAACCGCTCCACATCGTCGTTAATCGAGGAGTCCTTCTCGATGTAAGTGTCGGTCTGCGGGACATACGCCTCGGGCTGGTAGTAGTCGTAGTAGGAGACGAAATACTCCACCGCGTTGTCCGGGAAGAACTCCCGCAACTCGTGAGCGAGCTGCGCGGCGAGGGTCTTGTTCGGCGCCATGACCAGGGTGGGGCGCTGCACCCGCTCGATCAGCCAGGCGGCGGTGGCCGACTTACCCGTTCCAGTGGCCCCGAGCAGCACGACGTCCCGCTCGCCGGCGGTGATCCGGCGCTCCAACTCGTCGATGGCAGCCGGCTGGTCGCCGGCGGGCGCGTAGTCGCTGACCATGTGGAACTCCCCCGGCGCGCGGGAGGTCTTGCCGAGAGGCCGGAACTCGGAGCGGGGGAGCAGGTCGCGCGGGATGGCGGCGGCTTCGGTCATGGCATTGAGGGTAGGCCGCGACCCTGACAGTCTCTCCGACCGTCTGCCGTAGGGTCGAGCGCTATGACGGCCCAGCGCGGAGTGAACGCGCACGTCCCGCGGTACATCCACGCTCCGAAGGTCGAGCTCTTCGACCTGGAGGCAATGACCAATACCGATCCCAAGGGGATCATCCGGACAGTTCGCGAGTACCGGGTTGAGCCCTTCGGGCTCTTCGTCGCCCGTGACGTGGTTGGGCATCGGTCGATCTACGCCCTGGAGTCGTGGCTGTTGCCTGAGCTGGGTTTGCGAGTCACTGACTGGTTCTATCGCCCTGGGCACGAGCGGGATGGGCATTTTTATGTCGACGTGGTACGCATCGACATCGATGCCGGCGGCCGCTGCTGGCGCACCGAGGACCACTACCTGGATTTCGTGGTGCGCACCGGCTGCGGCGTCGACGTGCTCGACACCGATGAGTTGCTGGACGCGGTCCTCGCGGGACTGCTGGATTCGGCGACGGCGCAAGCGGCGCTGGCCACCACGTACCGGACGTTGGAGGGCCTGGCCCGGCACGGCTACCGGTTGGAGCGCTGGCTGCCGACGGTCGGGGCATCGCCGACCTGGAGCCGGCGCTGAGCAGGTTCAGGCCACCTGCCAGCCGGTTCGCCGGGCCCACTGCTCGGCGTGGTCCAGTGCGTTGGACACAAACGGGGTCTTGGCATTGGCGTAGTCCTCGATGCTGTCCCAGACCAGTGCCGCCAGCCGGTGCTTGAGTTGGGCGTAATCCTGGACACCGGCTGGATGGGCCCGTAGCCAGTCCCGCAGCAGCACGGCCTCCCGCCAGGCGGGGGAATCGGTCGGCCGGATGTGACAGTTGACGGCCCGAGCGGGATCAGCGTTGGCCACCAGCACCTTATCCCGGGTTGTGCCGTCCCTGGCGTTGTCCCACCAACGACCGGTTGGCCTGACCAGCCCGGCGGCGATCAGGTCATCGGCAAGTTGGGTCGCCACCGCAAGATCCTTGACCACCACCTGAACGTCCAGCACGTCCTTGGCCTCCAGGCCGGGGACTGCGGTCGAGCCGATGTGATCTATCCGAAGCGCCCGCCGGCCCGCCACCGTAGCGAGCCGGGCGATGACTCGCTGTGCCTGCTGCGGCCAGCTGTCATCCGGCGCGACCAGCACCGGACTTGCCGCGCGCGCAGCCCGGCTACGGTGTCGCAGGTTCGCTTCGAAGAGCACCAGCCGTTGCTCCCACAGCCGGTCTGCGGCGGCGAGAGTGCTGTCTTTGCTGCCGCTATTGTCGAGCCATACGTCCGCGACCGCGCGGCGTTGCTCGTCGCTGGCCTGCGCCGCGATCCGCGCCGTCGCGTCGCACTCCGCCATGCCCCGCTGGTCGATCAGGCGGCGCAGCCGCACTGCCGCGTCCGCGTGAACCACGATAACCAGCGGAAACCCGGCAGACATGCCGGTCTCTACGAGAAGCGGGACATCGTGGATCACGATGGCCTCGCTTGGGGCGGCCGCGAGCAGCTCTGCAGAGCGAGCCGCGACCAGCGGGTGCACGATGGCATTGAGCCGACCTCGGGCGTCGGCGTCGTCGAACACCCGCGCCGCGAGCGCCAGCCGATCCAGCGTGCCGTCTTTGGCGAGGATCTCCCCACCGAACTCGTTGACCACGGCGTCCAGCCCCGCAGTGCCAGGCTCGACGACCTCGCGAGCGATCCGGTCTGAATCGATCAGCCAAGCCCCGCATCGCCTGAGCTGGTCAGCAACCAGTGACTTACCGGACCCAATCCCTCCGGTCAGCCCCACCCTCAGCATCGGGCGATGTGGGCGCGTGACTTACACGCCGCCGGAAAGCTTCTCCCGCAACGCCGCTAGCTGTTCGTCGCTGGCGAGGGACCCGCCTGAGGGCGCGTCGCTCGGGGCTGGCGCCTCGGTGGTTGTCGAGGAATAGTTCTGGTCCTCGGATGTCTCCTCGGGGGCAGCCTCGCTTGCCTTGACGACCTGCTTGCGGTGCTGCTCGAAGCGGACCTGGGCCTCGGCGTAAGCGCGTTCCCATTCCTGGCGTTGCTTCTCGTACCCCTCGAGCCAGTCGTTGGTCTCCGGGTCGAAACCCTCGGGGTAGATGTAGTTGCCCTCGCTGTCGTACTCGGCCGTCATGCCGTACTGCGTCGGGTCGAACTCCATCTCCGGGGACAATCCCTCGTTGGCCTGCTTGAGGGACAGTGAGATCCGCCGGCGGTCCAGGTCGATGTCGATGACCTTGACCATCACGTCGTCGCCGACCTGCACGACCTGCTCAGGGATCTCGACGTGCCGCTGGGAGAGCTCCGAGATGTGCACCAGACCCTCGATGCCCTCTTCGACCCGGACGAACGAGCCGAAGGGCACCAGCTTGGTGACCTTGCCAGGCACGATCTGGCCGATCTGGTGAGTCCGGGCGAACTGCCGCCACGGGTCTTCCTGGGTCGCCTTGAGCGAGAGCGACACCCGCTCGCGGTCCAGATCGACATCCAGCACCTCGACGGTAACCTCCTGGCCGACCTCGACGACCTCGCTGGGGTGGTCGATGTGCTTCCAGGACAGCTCGGAGACGTGCACCAAGCCGTCCACGCCACCGAGGTCGACGAAAGCGCCGAAGTTCACGATCGAGGAGACCTGGCCCTTGCGGACCTGACCCTTGGCCAGCTGGTGGAGGAACTCGCTGCGCACCTCGGACTGGGTCTGCTCGAGCCACGCACGCCGGGAGAGCACCACGTTGTTGCGGTTCTTGTCCAGCTCGATGATCTTGGCCTCGAGTTCGCGACCCACGTAGGGCTGAAGGTCGCGGACCCGCCGCATCTCGACCAGCGAGGCCGGCAGGAAGCCGCGCAGCCCGATGTCGAGGATCAGGCCACCCTTCACCACCTCGATGACGGTGCCGCGCACCGGCTCCTCGTTGTCCTTGAGGGTCTCGATGTTGCCCCAGGCCCGCTCGTATTGGGCGCGCTTCTTGGACAGGATCAGCCGGCCTTCTTTGTCCTCCTTCTGGAGAACCAGGGCCTCGACTTCGTCGCCCACCGCGACGACGTCCGCTGGGTCGACGTCGTGCTTGATGGACAGCTCCCGGGACGGGATCACGCCCTCGGTCTTGTAGCCGATATCGAGCAGAACCTCGTCACGGTCAACTTTGACGATGGTGCCTTCGACGATATCGCCATCGTTGAAGTACTTGATGGTCTTGTCGATGGCGGCGAGGAAGTCCTCCTCCGTCCCGACGTCGTTGATTGCGACCTGCTGTACGGTCGGGGCGGTGGTGGTATCGGTGGACATGCGGTGGGATGCTCCGAAGGGATAGGGTGGAGTGGTCGGTGTGGTGTTATCTGTGGTGACGGTGCACTGATTGTCTTGACGCGCTGGTGCCCCAGTGCGTCAGATCGACGTCAACCCGGCGGATCACCTCGTCGCCGAGCTAGCCAGACAACCTGGGCAGCATGAAACCGCAGCGTCATTCGATCCTACCCAGGTGGGAGTCAGGGCAGCAAACCGACCCCGGCGCTCGCCGGGTACGTGGTGGGAGACTGCCTCAGTGACCGGCGTGCCGCAAGCAGAGTCCTCCGAACGTTCGACGCGTTACCAACGGGCCGAGGCGGCACTGGGCACCAACTGCGTGGTGAACCGGCTGGTCAGCGGTGCGGAGACAGTGGCCGCCAACCGTCGCTGGTGGGACGCCGATGCTGCGGACTACCTCGCCGAACATGGCGATTTCCTCGGTCTGGTGGATTTCGTGTGGTGCCCGGAGGGGCTTCGCGAGTCCAATGCACGCTTGCTCGGTGAGGTGGCGGGCCGCCGAGTACTGGAGGTCGGCTGTGGTTCGGCGCCGTGTGCGCGCTGGCTGTCCGAGCAGGGCGCCCGAGTGATCGGCCTGGATCTGTCGGCGGGAATGCTGCGTTATGCGCTGGATGCGGCCACCGAAACCGGGATTTCGGTGCCCCTGGTGCAGGCCGATGCCACTCGACTGCCCTTTGCCGACGGCAGTTTCGATCTGGTCTGTTCGGCGTTCGGCGCGGTGCCGTTCGTCGCGGACTCGGCTGCGGTGATGCGCGAGGTTGCGAGGGTGTTGCGGCCCGACGGCCGGTGGATTTTTGCGGTCACTCACCCACTGCGCTGGATTTTCCCCGACGATCCGGGAGAGGCCGGTTTGACGGTGTCACAGTCGTATTTTGATCGCACGCCCTACGTCGAGGTGGATCACATGGGTAACCCCACCTACGTCGAACATCACCGCACCCTCGGTGACCGCATCAGGGAGATCGTCGCCGCCGGGTTGGTGCTGGAGGACCTAGTAGAGCCGGAGTGGCCGCCCGACCTGCACCGGAACTGGGGCCAATGGAGCCCGCTGCGCGGCGCGCTGTTCCCCGGAACCGCGATCTTCTGCTGCCGCCGATCGGATCATCGCGCCCACCCGCCGAACTGCTAGTGCGCGGCGTCGTCCCAGCTGCGGCCGACTCCTACGGAGACCTCGAGAGGGACGCTGAGCGCGTATGCGGACGCCATCTCGCGGCGTACCAGGGCCTCCAACGCGACGCGCTCATCTTCGGCGACTTCCAGGACCAGTTCGTCATGCACTTGCAGCAGCATCCGGGAGCGCAGCCCCTCGGCGCGCACTGCCCGGGCGACTCCCAGCATCGCGACTTTGATGATGTCCGCGGCGCTGCCCTGGATCGGCGCGTTGAGCGCCATCCGCTCGGCCATGTCGCGACGTTGCCGGTTGTCGCTCACCAAGTCGGGCAAGTAGCGCCGCCGACCCAGGATGGTGGCGGTGTAGCCCTCCGTCCGGGCTTTCTCCACGATCGAGCGTAGGTAGTCGCGAACCCCGCCGAATCGGGCGAAGTACTCGTCCATCAGCTCGCGAGCCTCCTCGGTGGAGATCCGTAGCTGCGCGGAGAGCCCGAATGCCGACAAGCCGTAGGCCAGGCCGTAGTTCATTGCCTTGATCTTGGCGCGCTGCTCGCCGGTCACCGCGGCAGCATCGACTGCGAACACCCGGGCGGCGGTGGCGGCGTGGAAATCATGCCCTGAGGTGAACGCCTCGATCAGCGCGGTGTCCTCGGACAGGTGCGCCATGATCCGCATCTCGATCTGGCTGTAGTCCGCGGTCATCAGCTCTGCGTACCCCTCGCCGACGATGAACGTGTCCCGGATGGTGCGGCCCTCGTCGGTGCGGATCGGGACGTTCTGCAGGTTGGGCTCGGTCGAGGACAGCCGGCCGGTCGCGGCGATGGTCTGGCTGTAGGT
>JBOHFW010000107.1:0-2994 GCA_050699835.1 Pseudonocardiaceae bacterium
GAGATCAAGGACGTGCAGATCCGCGACGGGCTGCACGTGCTGGGCCGTCCACCCGAGGGTGAGGAGCTGGTCAACGACGTGCTCGCGGTGCTGCGGGCCCGGCAGGTGTTCGGTTCCGGCGCCGCGCTGCCCGGGTTGCGGGCCGCCATCGCCAGCTGCGTCGGCCTGGACGAGCAGGGCGCGCTCGCCAGCGTCGACCGTCTGGAGGAGTTGGCCCGCGCGCTGGTGCAGGGCGCGCACGCGGCCGGCTGGGACCCGGCGAAGGTGCCCACCGTGGTCGGCAGTGTCCTCGGGGGACTCGGTGAGCCGGACGCCGCGGTGGTGGCGGTGCTGCGGTTCGCCTGCACCGAGCTGGTGCCCCGGTTGGCCGCCACTCCCGCTGAGATCACCAACGTGCTGCGCGCCCTGGACGGCCGGTTCATCGAGCCTGGACCGTCCGGCTCACCCACCCGCGGGCTGATCTCGGTGCTGCCCACCGGGCGCAACTTCTATTCGGTGGATCCGAAGTCGATCCCGACCCGCAACGCGTTCGACGTCGGCGCCGCACTGGCGGAGTCGTTACTGGAACGCCACCGTGCCGACACCGGCCGCTGGCCCGACTCGGTGGGTCTGACCGTCTGGGGCACCTCAGCGATGCGCACTCAGGGCGATGACATCGGCGAGGTGCTGGCGCTGCTCGGTGTCCGCCCGACCTGGGACGACGCCTCCCGCCGGGTCACCGGCATCGAGGTGGTGCCGCTCGCTGAGCTGGGCCGCCCCCGCATCGATGTCGTGCTGCGCATCTCCGGTTTCTTCCGGGACGCCTTCCCGCACGTGGTCGCGTTACTCGATGATGCAATTGCCGCGGTCGCCATATTGGACGAGCCGGCGGAGCAGAATTTCGTCGCCGCGCACTACCGCACCGACCTCGCCGCGCACGGTGACGACCGGCGGGCCCGCACCCGGATCTTCGGTTCCAAACCCGGCGCGTACGGCGCCGGGCTGCTGCCGTTGATCGACAGCCGGCAGTGGCGCACCGACGCTGATCTCGCCGAGGTCTACGCCACCTGGGGCGGTTACGCCTACGGGCGAGGGCTCGACGGGACCGCGGCGCGGGCGGACATGGAACACGCGTTCCGGCGCATCACGGTGGCCGCCAAGAACGTCGACACCCGCGAGCACGACATCGCCGATTCCGACGATTACTTCCAGTACCACGGTGGGATGGTGGCCATGGTGCGCTCGCTGACCGGGAGTAACCCGGCGGCCTACGTCGGTGACTCCGCGGTGCCGCACGCGGTGAAGACCCGCTCGCTGGCCGAAGAGACCCGCCGGGTGTTCCGCTCCCGGGTGGTTAACCCGCGGTGGATCGCCGCCATGCAGCGCCACGGTTACAAGGGCGCTTTCGAGCTGGCTGCCACCGTCGATTACCTGTTCGGCTTCGACGCCACCGCGGGCGTGGTGCAGGACTGGATGTACCACCAGCTCGCCGAGTCCTACATCTTCGATCCCGGCGTGCAGCAGTTCCTCCGGAAATCCAACCCATGGGCGCTGCGCGGGATGACCGAGCGGCTGCTCGAGGCCGCTGACCGGGGCCTGTGGGCGCAGCCGGACCCGGCGGATCTCGACGCGCTGCGCGCGGTGTACCTCGACCTGGAGGGTGACCTGGAGGGCTCGTGAGCTCGTTCAGTGTCCAGTCGCGCTGAAATGCATGAAATCCACCGGGTCCGCCCACCGCCCACCCCATTTCCAGCCCACCGACTCGAACACCGTCACCGCTGGACCGCCTTCCAGCGCCATGCCCGAGCGCGCCCAGTCTCGGTCGAGGTACGACGAGGCGAGCTCCGGTAACACCAGGTCGCCCTTGACGTAGGGGTTGTTGAACGGGTTGAGGTCGATGGCCAGCCCGTAGGCGTGCGCTGACCATTGTTTTTGACCACGGACCGGGCGGCACACGAACGCCTGGGTGTTGTTGCCGTCCCCCGTTGGTGGCAGGTTCAGCTCGGCCTCCGGGGTGATCCGCATCTCCTCCACGGGGAAACCGGCCGCGAATAGCCGCTTGAACACATCCACCACGGTCTGCGCGACGTCGGCGTTCACCAGCATCTCACCGGTATGCGCGCGGGCGTCGAAACCGCGGAAGGACATGGTGAGGTAGCGCAGCTGCTCAGGCTTCACCGGACAGACCGGTTTCCAGGTACTGCGGGCCAGTACCTGGGGGGGCACCGGGCCGATGGTGGACTGGAACGAGGTCGAGGTGGGTGGAGGCAGCCGATCGACGGTGGATATCCGCCGGCTCAGCAACGCGGCGGGTGTCGATCGCACCACGCCGAACCCGTCCTTGCGCCGTGGTAGCGGCGCGGCCCCCACGACCCAGGGAGTCACCGGAGGGGGCACAGCGGAGGTGGTGGTTGGCTGCGTGTCGGGGGGCCGCGATGTCGACGCGGCGGTGTTCGCGGGGGCGGCACCACAACCCGCCAGTGCCGCGCCCGCGAGCAACCAGATGAGGACCCTCTTCAGGATGAGCTGCCGGAGCCGGTGCCGCGTCACCGCGCCACGATGTCAGACGTTCTGGTAGGCAGAAACGGTGGACCACACCGTGCTACACCGTAGGCTCGCCGCCGACCTGTCGACCTCCATGATTTACGCCCTGCTGCGCCTGCGAGTCGAGGTGTTCGTGGTTGAGCAGGCCTGTCCCTATCAGGAACTCGACGGTCATGACCTGGACCTCACAACCCGGCATTACTGGCTTTCGCCTCCTGAGGCGATCGAGGAACCGCAGGCTACCCTGCGATTGTTGGAGCCAACTGACGGTCAGTTCCGGATCGGCCGGGTCTGCGCTGTCCAGCAGGCTCGGCGCCAAGGTGGGATACGGCGGCTGCTCGAGGCGGTGCTGGCCGAGGTGGGCACTGCGCCCTGCGTGCTCCATGCGCAGCGGCACTGCGTGGAGCTCTACCGCGGGTACGGCTTCGTGGTCGATGGGGAGGAGTTCATCGAGGACGGCATCCCGCACGT
>JBOHFW010000108.1:0-2502 GCA_050699835.1 Pseudonocardiaceae bacterium
AGTTGGGCGTCGAACTGGTGCCAGCCGGCGTAGTCGTCTCGGACCAGGTAACCGGCGAAGCCCTCCAGCGCACCAAGACACGTGATGGCGGTCGTGGACCGGGAACCGATAGGGGCGAATTATACCAGCCGCGCATCGGGGGTGCGCACGGTGACCGCGTGTGGGGCCCCGGGCACCGGCCGGCCGTGCTCATCGGTGTTCTTGCTGATCACGTTGGTTGGCGTCTCATCAGCGCAGAGGACGTCCTGGGCGCGCAGCGCGGTTTTCCTGGCGTCATCGAACCCGGCCGCGGCCAGGCGCTGGGCCAGGCGTTGCAGCGCCCGGGCCACGAACCCAGTCGACACCGGCACACCCAGCAGTGCCTCCATCAGCATCGCGGTCCGCTCGAGGGGGACATTGCCCTCGCTGGCCAGCAGGATCGCCGCGGCATTGAGGTTGGGCCCGTAGGTCACGGTGCCGGCGGCCCCGAACGGGGGCGCCGCGGTGGTGGTCTTGCCGCAGCCACAGCGCCGCCGCGGCAGCAGGTAGTGCACCTTCTCCAACGTGACCGCCAGGATGTCCCACACCTGCGCCCAGCTCATCCCCGCATCCGCGGCATCCCCCAGATCCCCACCACACCCACCACAGTCCCCCGGCGGGGGCAGTGTCTCGGTCCGATCCGGTGTCACCGCCGGCGCCAGCCCCGAGCCCTTGCGGCCCGGCTGCCCACCAGACTTGCGCTCCGTGGATCTCTCCCGCGATGAGCGATCCGCCCGCCGCTTGGCCTTGGCCCCGATCGAGTCCTTCGACGGCGGCGTCGAGGAATTCGAAGAGTTCATCCCCAACCGCCGCCGCAACTCGGCGTTCTCCGCCTCCAACCCCGCCACCCGAGCCACCAAACCCGCCACCAGCGCAGCAAGCTCCTGATACGACGGCTCAGGCGACTCGGACCCCGACACAACCCAGACGATCAACAACACAACAATCGAGCCCGACACGCCGACACCGACCACCAACACCCCCGACAAGATCGACTCACTGGCGACGCCCCAGCTCAACCGGACCCGTGAATGGACACGCACCACGCCCGTCCCGAGGCATGGTTCTTCTTCGCCGACCGCTCGAACTCGACCGCGTAGCGGCCGCTCACCGAGCATCTAAGTCAGGGTATGCAGCGAGATCATCGGCGTACTCCGCCAGCACCTCCGACAGCGGGACACGAGGCGCACGGTCAGCCAGCGCAGCACGAGCAGCCCGGATGTCCTCTGCCTCTTCCAGCGCCGCGACAGCCGCAGCCCCGGCCGTCGCGACATCGGCCGGTACCACCGCCGCGACCGGCTGACCATCGCGCATCAGGTACACCACTTGACCATCGACCGCAGCGTCAACCGCCTCCGCCGGGGCACCACTATGCGGAGGTAGCTCAAACGAGTGCGCCGCTGTCATGTCCCCAGCATAGGCGCCACGCTGGCGTGTCTACATCGCTACCTTCACCACGGAACCCCTCGCGAGGCCATTTGGCCGATCGGGCGGGCACCGCCGCTGGCTTCCACCTACCGACCACCGAACTCGGGTCCCTCACAGCCGGGCTGGCGCACAGATAGAGGCGACACACTGAGACTTAATCTGTACCTGGCGGGCGAGCACCGATCTGTCCGTGACAGCAAGGATTGATCCGCGGGGTTGCGTTCGTGGTGCCCCGATCAGGTCAGTGTGGCGGTGTCTCGGGCGAGGTCGAGCAGACCGGCGATGAAGAGCAGGGCGAGAATGAGCCGGGCGATCCAAGGCGTCAGTGGGTGTATCAGCGTTGCCCTGCATGCGGGAAGCCGCAGCGCCCACTCGCGGGCCAGCCATCCGAGCGCAAGGACTGCGCCCAGAGGGATGAACAGGGGAATCCAAGTCAGCAACGGGGCCATTGCAAGCAACCTGGGCGCTCTCGCAAACCACCCGTCGGGTGAAAGCAGCTGTTCGGTGAGCAGGGTCAGTAACGCGGCATACACGAGAGGAATCGCCACGAACAGCGTGATGGCAAGTTCGGCCGGCTGCAAAAGCGCGAAATCGACACCGTCGGTGTGGACGAGGATCGAGCCGACGATGACGGCGGGGCCACCGGAGATCGACACGACTTGGAACCAGCGGGGGCCGATCATCAAGTGTCGCAAGACAAGATAGATCCCACCGCCGAAGACGCCGAGCAATGTGGTGGTCACGAGGAGGGCGAGCGTCCCGGAGGTGGTGAACTGGCCCATCCGCGTGAGGGGCCGAGCCTGCACGAGAGACACGGCACCATCGACAACGGGCGCCGCGCTGGACCGCCTCTTGGCTGAGGGACCACCAGGGGTTCGAGGGGGAGAGCGTCAACGCAGCATGGTGCTCCATTGGGGCACGAGATCGAGGAGTTCGGCACTGGGCAGTTCGATGCTGAGCTTCGCGCACTGGTCGACTACCTGTGCTGCGCGCTCGGCGGCGTAGTCCGGGGAGTATTCCAGCAGCGTTTCGCTTCCGCCGTCGCGGCACTCGTAC
>JBOHFW010000109.1:0-8934 GCA_050699835.1 Pseudonocardiaceae bacterium
AGGGTGGGTTCCTCTGCGGGCACCCACCACACCACGTCGTAATCCTGCCCGTGGCGGTGGGCGTACTCGATGGCCAGCGCGGTCTTGCCGATCCCGCCCATGCCGTGCAAGGCGTGTGCCACCGTCGCTCCGCCGGCCAGGAGCGAACGGCGTAGGTCCGTGAGCAGCTCCTTGCGGCCGGTGAACTGGGTGCTGCGGGCGGGCACGTTCCAGATCCGGCCGACCGGTGCCCGGGCCGACTCGGCTCGTGGCAGCTCGACCAGCGCCTGATACACCGCCGTTTCGAGTTTCTCCGGGCTGCTGACCTTCACCACCGTCACACCGGCGTCGAGCAGCCGGACACGAAACGCCTCCTGCCGTTGACCGTGTTCCGCATCAACGAGCAGAGCCCTCGGGCCTTCCGTCGCATCATCGAGCAGGAACACCAGCCGCGGCAGGCCGGCCTCACCAGCGGCCTCGAACTCCAGCTCGGTGTAGGACAACTCCGGGCGGTCCCGCACCGGCGAGCCATACCGGAAACCGACAATCGCCACGTACACATCCGCAGCCCGCACCGCCGTGCGGCACACCTCGCTGGGCTGCTCGTCCCGGGCGGCGAAATAGGCCATGTCGCTGACCGCGTCACCGGCCCGCAACACCGCCCGCTCCACCGCGTCCACGACGGACCCACCGCTGGGCAGCCGACGCAGCTCCGAGGTGTGGCTCAAGAAGACCCGTCGCAGCTGCACCACGGTGCACAGCATGCCATCCACCGTCGGCGATGATGAATGAACGGATGGACGTGGTCGCCATGTCCCTCTCCGGCGGAGTACGTCCCGGTGCCGCGCGCGTCGCCGCATGTACCGGCAGAAGAACAGGCCCGCAGGCAGGGTATAGCGCCGATCGAGTCGGTTGACGAACCGGCCTATCCCGGTGTGCGAGGCGCGCAGACCGCTATTTGGCTCCGAATAGCGGTTCCAGGGGTGGGTTGGAGTGCTATTTGGCCCCGAATAGCGGTCGTCAGGGTGGCTGACAGTGCTGTTCGTTTCGAGAGAGGGTAGCTACGGGGAGGGTGATCAACGGTGGCTCGGTGATCCGGGGCCTGTCGGTCGAGCTTTCGGTGCTGTGCAGGGGAGTGTGCCGAGTGGTTGGCTGCTGTGGCCGAGAGCCTGTGCCGAGCGGGGGCACTCCGGCGCCGCCGCTCGGCACAGGCTGTTCCCTGGCGTCACGAACTCAGCACCACGAGCGACCTTGACGTGCCCTGCCTCCGGGCCGGCATCCGCGCAGCTGTCACCATGCCGCCTGGCGGGCCTGGCCATGTGGTGACAGCACATCGCGGTGGCGACGTGCGACGAAGCGACGAAAACCCACAGGCCGTTTCTGATCGCGGCCGAGAATCGTCCCAAGATTTTTCCAGGGGTGGCTCCGGGGGCCGAAAATTGTCGGACCCCGTCTTTATGGTTCGTCTCGTGACGGTGCGGCAGCTGTTGCCTGCGGGTCTGGCCGAGATGGGGCCGGGCCCGCAGCTGAGTGCGGCGCTGGCCAGGCTGGATATTCACGCGCTGACCGGGTCGGATCTGGTGGAGGTGCTGAGGGCGCGGGCCCGGCAGCTCTCCCACGACCAGGCTCAGCTGCTGGCCGTGATGGCCGAGATCGGGTTGTGCGACCCGGACGCCGGGCCCGACGAGGTGGCCCGGCTCACCGCGGCCCCCGAGTACGCGGCGGATGAGATCCGGGCGGCGCTGGCCTGGACCCGCAACGCCGCCTACCGCGAGTTCCACTTCGCCCAGGAACTCCACGGTCGGCTGTCCGCGGTGTTTACCGCCCTGGACACCGGCGTGATCTGCCGCAGCAAGGCATGGCTGTTCACCGAGCTGTGCGCGTCGCTGACCGACGAGCAGACCGAGGTGGTGTGCCAGCGGCTGCTGCCCCAGGCCGGCAGGCTGACCACCGGGGAGCTGGCCGCGCGGATCAAGAACCTGGCCATTGCCTTGGACCCGGAATGGGCCGCCCGCCGCTACGCCACCGCGGTGCGCGAGCGCGACGTGATCGGCTATCTCGACGAAGACGGCACCGCCACCGTCACCGGCCGGCGGTTGCCCGCCGACCAGGCCGCGACGGCGTGCGCCCGGATCGAGGACCTCGCCAGGGCCGCCAAACGCGCCGGGCACCCGGGGCGGATCGGGCACCTGCGCGCGGACATCTATCTCGGGCTGCTCGAAGGCCGCTGGCAGCACCGCACCCGCGAAGAGATCATCACCGACCTGCTGGCCAGCGCCACCCCCACCCCCACCGTCCAGGACCCGACCCCCGGCAACACCACCGACGGCACCCCGGAGGACTCCCCTTCCGCCGCAACCCCAGCTCACCCCGCCCCGGCGACCGACGCTGCCACCGACCACGCCGCCACCGACCCGGCCACTCCCGGCGACGAGGACAGCAGGGACAGCGAAGGTGCTGCGGCGCGACCGGCCACCAGGGATCGGGTAGGGGTGGAGGTGCGGGTGGCACTGACCACGCTGCTCGGGCGCGACCGCCACCCCGGGGAGATCCCCGGCTGGGGCCCGGTCACCGCCGAGACCGCCCGTGCCCTGGCCGCCGCCCAGCACACCGCGCCATGGCGCTACGCCATCACCGACCCCGAGGGGCGGCTGATCCTGGCCGGGACCACCCGCCGCCGACCCACCACCCTGCGGCACAGCCAGCCCGGCGCCGGGTCTCCGCCCGCCAGCCAGGCACCGGCACAAGGCGGGATCGTCGAACTGCACATCCCTGCCACTTTGCTCACCGACCTCGCCACCCACCCCGACACCGGCGGCCCCGGCGGACAGTGGGCCGCGGTGATCGCTGATATCGCCGCCCAGTACGCCACCCACCAGGCCCACCAGGCCCACCAGGCCCACCAGGCCCAACCCGACACGGGCAGGCCCGGCGGGCAGGATCCGCGAGCCCGCTTCGCCGGGGCTGCGCTGCGCCGCCATGTCCAGGTCCGCGACCGGACGTGTGTGCATCCCGGCTGCCGCTGCCCGGCCCGGCACGCTGATCTCGATCACACCATCGACCACGCCCACGGCGGGGTCACCACCGAGGACAACTCCGGGCCGATGTGCCGGCACGACCACGGGCTCAAGCACCGCGGCGGATGGCGGCTATGCCAGCCCGAGGCCGGCCACTTCATCTGGACCAGCCCATTGGGGCGGGTTTACCACACCCGGCCCCAGCCGATCACCACCGACCTGCCCGACCCAGTGCCTGGCCCCGAATACCCCGATTACCCGCCACCGTCCACCCTCGATGATGACGGACCGATCTTCTACCGGCCACCACCTGAACCCGAGCCCGAACCCCCGCCGGCGCGGACCGTCGACCCTGACGAACCGCCCCCGTTCTAGGCGCCCCGGATGACCGGGGCGCCACCCAGGGCGGGGTCCGCGCCTGAAGAATCAGCAACGGCCCAGCGACGATACGGTCGGCGCGCGGCGCGTCGGAACTCACCACGGCGAGCGCCTGTACCGATTGCGAAACATGCTGGCGCACGACCGGCTCCCGACATCAACGAGGACGAGGTGTGGCGGATGACGACCATTCGCCCAGCCGAACTGCGCGAACAGATTCGCGATCTTCTTTGATGTGACGGCGCTGGAGCAATGATGTGCGCCGACCGGCTCACTCCGCTTAAACATGTCTGGGAACCGCGATGGAGGCCGCCGCGAACGGTAAGTACAGGAACACCAGCCGGGGCAGGCCGGCCTCGAACTCCAGCTCGGTGTAGGACAGCTCCAAGCGGTCCCGCGCCGGCGATCCGTATTGGAACCCCACAATGGCGACGTACACATCCGCGGCTCGTACGGCCTTCGGCGCGGGCACGTTCCTCGGCGCGACGACGAGTCTGCTCGGGCACCCGGAACGACACCCGCGGCGAGTGTTCGCCCGCAGGGGTGTTGTCAGTCAGCGGGCGTCGGCCCCGGCGGGCATACATATCGGGCGACGGCGCGCTCGACGTAGTCGGTGTCAATGCGGCGGTTCTGGCTGTCGCGTTCAAGGTCGACCTCACCGTCGAGGCACCTCGACCGTCGATCAGCCTGACGGGGTAGTGGGTCAGCGTCCGAGCACCTTGCGGACCGTGCTGAGGGTGAGGACCAGACGGTGCGGGTTGTCGCGGACAGGGTGGACGTTGTGGTGCCGGTAGAAGGCGGCTGCGGTCTCATCGATCGCGTCGACGACGATGAGCCGACCGGATGCGGTATCGGCAGCGGTGACGATGCGGTCCATCGCGTCGTGGAGCAGCTCCGCGCCGAGGCCCTGGCCGTGCAGGGTCACATCGAGGGCTAGCCGCGCCAGCAGGTAGGCGGGGATCACGGTGACGCCACCGGCCATCGCGGAGGACACCTGTTCCCGCAGCACCTGATGGGGCGCGATCGCGTAGTAGGCCACCACAAGACCGGTGCCCAGCGCCGTCCAGACGTAGGTTGCTGCCGTACCGCGCACCTGTGCTTCGCGCGCTCGACCGGAGAGCCACTGGTTGAGCGACGGCACTCCGCAGTCGAACCGCGACAGGTCACTCCGCTCGTTCAGGCGTCCGGACGCCCAGGTGGTCACGGACGGTGGTACTTGCGTTCGCGCTGGACCAGCCGGGCCAGGGCAGGTGCATCGTCGGGCACATCGAGTGCGGACAGCATTGCGTCGAACTGCTCGGCTGGCATCACCGTGGTCTCGGTACGGGCAAGCACCCGGTCGGCCTCCACGCTTGCCGCGTCAACGACGAACGCGCTAGCCGACTGGTTGAGCCGTGCGGCAGCAGCCTCGATGCGCTCCTTCGTTGCCGCATCGACACGGACTTCCAACCGCTCAGTCTTGAGAGACATGCAGACCACCCTCCTTCTCTCGACGCCCCCAGTGTACGGACAACATCCGTACGTCACTAGTCGTCGTCGCAGTTGTCCGCATCGCCGAGGCCGGGTGCGTCGGTATCGGGCGGGGTCGCGGGGTGCGTCGTACGCCTCACGCGGGCCTTCGGGCCACTCCAGGAGCTGCTCGACCCGCGCGTGGATCTGCTGCCGGGTCGCGGCGGGCAGCGCGTCGTAGTACTCGATCGCGATCTCCAACCAACGGAGGAGAGAACCGTGGCATCTACAGCTGAGCCCAACTACCGTTCTCGCGCACGTACCAACCGGTGTCCACCCCGGCCCGCGCTTGCACGACCAGCTCGTGCTCCTGCTCGGTCAGGGGATTGGCGTACGTCGCGGCGATCCCCCACCACCGATCCAGCACCGCATCGAGGTGGCCGAGGTCAAAGTCAGCGTCGGCGTGGGCGAGAGCCTGGCGACACTCTGCCTCGAACTCCGTGCACTCGGCCGGTGCGAGCGCAGTCAACGTCGCTCGGAAAGCCGGCCCGGAACGCTCGATCTTCGTTGCCGCGGTCATCGGCTCAGTATCCACCCAGCCCGCCCAGTCAACTCCCAGGATGCAACTCACGACGTGGCGCGCCTGCTCGGCGCGGCGCTGGCCGGTGAAGGCGTTCCATTCAGCGGGACTGACCGCAAGTACGAGGCTGGCGTCGCCGAGTTTGCTGTTCCTCCCGGACCAGCATCGCGAAGGGTGCTGGAGCGTCCCGATGGTGAAGACCTCGGTGGTATCCGAGTAGCCTTGGGTACCACCGAGGTGCCGATGGCTGCCCAGACTGCCCCCGTCAAGGTCGATGAGACAAGCCACACCTTGCTGGTACACGGCGCGGCTGCGCTGCGCATGATGCAGAAAGATCTCCTTGCCGAGGCCGTCCGGGAGTACCTCACCGCCCGTCGTGACCAGATCAACACTGCGCTTCGGGAAGCGATGAGCAACCTCGACGGCACTGAGAGCAGCCGCGTTGCCGCGCTCACTGGCCTGTCCGCTGAGCGACTTACCGAACTCGGCGGTGTCCGCGAGCAGTAGCTGTCAGTGTGCCCCACGTTGCGGCGCCTCACCGATGATCTCCCGCCTCCCCTTGTGCCCGGTGTGTCGTGCTGTCCCGCTCAGGTGAGGGCCCCTGCCGTAGCAGCAGCCGTTCACAACTCGTTCTCCAGAGAACTCTGTGAACGCGAACGGATCGAAACTCGCACTCAGCCTCGGCTCGCCCGGTATTCACCGAACCGCGGCGTGAGAGCTGTAGTGCATACCTGTTCGGTCGGCGAGGGTCGCCGGCACCGCGCCCAGCGCGGACCCACGAACGGGAAAGACCATGGCAAGCGGAAGCACCTGTTGCACGATCGACGTCGAGCCGAAGATCTGGGACCTCAGCGGCACGATGACCACCGCGTTCTACAACAAGACGGACCCGACCGAGCCGTGCGGGATGGTCCACGAGGACCAGGAACTGATAGTCAAGGTCACGGTCGTGTTGAACGGCAAGATCCTCAGCTACCTCTGCGACACGCAGCTGTGTGTATGTCTGGCTTTCGAGTCCTGCGGAAGCGGCCACGAGGGCGAGATCTGCAAGTACATCAAGCTCGAGGGCCAGTACGACCCCTGCAAGACCAACACCTTCTGCTTCGAGTTCGAACTCCCCGGCGGGTACCTGAGCGCTGGCGAGTGCGGACGGCAGTACGAGATCTGCATCACGCTCGGCTCGAAGGACTGCTGCGGCAAGGTCGGCTTCATCTTCGGTACCTGCAAGGGCATCAACATCACCGTGCTGCCGCCCCTCGGCTACTCAACGACGTGACGCCGGACCGGCTCGGCCGGGCGTGCTGGCCCCTCAAGCAAACGGAGGTCGACAGGTGCACGACGAACCTGCGACACCAGGTACCCGGGGGGAGCCGCCCGGCCGACTTGGCCGCGAGGCAGGCGCGTCGAGCGGGAGGTGGCGGCAGCACGCCGGCTTCTCGGTCTTCTTCGATTTCTTCGCCGACGATGTCGGCAGGCCAGTCTGGCGGATCCGTCTCTACCACGAGGAGACCGGCGACGAGACAACCGTGCCGGGCCACACCTCCCTCGACTGGATCCGGTGGATCCTCGACCGGGTGGGCCCGGGTCCGGGCCTGTCCGAGATGAGCGGTTCGGGAACTGGCACCGTGTCGGTGGAGATCCGCAGCGCTCGAATCGTCGCCGGGCCGGCGATCGGCGACGGCGTCGAGGACCTGCGGATCGAGGCGGACCTGCGGGTCAGCGGCCTTACCGAGCTGCGCCGGGGGCGGCCGGCGACAGTGATCGAGGTCGTGTTCGGTGCGCAGCCGCCGTGACTACACCTGGGGCGCGGCCGGGCCCGGCCAGAATCTCGTGGTAGAGCCGGAGGGTCTCGGCAGAGGGACGAACGCCCAGTTCCCGGGCAAGCGCCTGCTCGCAGGACTTGAAGACACCCAGCGCCAGCGACGAGTGGCCCATCTCGACATAGCAGCGCATCGTGATCCTTGCGGCGTCCTCATTCCAGGGATCCTTGCCGAGGACCCGATCGAGCACGGCGATTGCGCAGCGATGCTCGCCGCGCACTGCGTGCAGCTCGGCGAGTTGGTTGCAGAGAACGACATAGCGGGCGCGAAGGCGATTGCGCTCGGCCGTGGACCAGTCGGTCCCGATCGCGTCAGACAGGAAGTCATCGCGATAGAGCCCGCTGGCTGCCCGGCACAACTCGAACGCTTCGTCGATGCGATTTTCAGCCTGGCTTTGGCCGGCTGCGGAAACGAGTCGGTCGAACTCCTCGGAGTCGACCCATACGGGCATCGCAGGGTCCAACCGATACGAGCCATCGACACAGATGATGTGGGTTCGTCCAGGATCGGCGTCGCGCAGGGTGCTCCGGAGATCATAGATACCCTGGTGCAGCCTGCGCCGCCCCTGGTCGATGTCGATCTCCGGCCAGATGGCATCGATCAGGACCTCACGGCTCACCGCATTCCGGCGGTTCACTACGAGGAACTGAATGATCGACAGAGCGCGCCGGCCTCGCCATTCGCGTACTGGCTGCTCGTCGAATTTGAGTTCGAAACCACCCAGCATGCGCACCGCCAGCGTAGCTCGGGTGGCACCACCGGACGCCACTCGGGACCACGTGGACCGCTGAGTGCCCTGACCGGGACCGGCAGGCGGCAGTATCATCTCCACATGATCGGAAAGCTTGTTCAGCAACTCCAGTACCGAGTGCAACCGGTCTCGGGCTCGCAGCTCGGCCGATGCGGCACGCTCGTACCGCTGCTCATGGTGCCGCAAACCGGCGGTCGCCTCTTGCCATTCGTCGAGCGCTCGCTGGCCAGCCGTGATCGCACTGGACAGGGTGTCATCTGACATCTCCTGCGCTCTCGACCGCAGCCCGCTGAGCACCTCACGGAGAGCCTCCGGAGATAGCCCACCGCCGACGAATCCGTCGAGCCTGCCGCCATGGTGCCTGTTTCCCGGCACTGGTTCACACCAGCCTCACCAGCCGACTCGCCCTGGGAGTGGTCACATGGACTCTTGGGGGCCGAAATGGAACAACAAATCCACCGAAGTTGACATCATCGCAGGTCGCAGGCTTGATAATGTCTCCAAGTGGGCTACTTATTTCATTCCGGCTACTTAGGTGCAGGCGGTGCGCCTTTCCCTGTTGCAACTCCAAATACGCTTTGAGCTGGTGATTCTGTATATCCGAAAGTGTTAAGATATCGCTGCAAGTGCTCAACTTCGTCTCCTTTGGAACCAAGTCTCAGTCCGACGATTTGTGGAACGTAATCTTTGTTTTTCGTCGGTGTTGCTTTCCGTGGACTGCCGGCGATGTCGGTTAGGTAACTGCGGCCTGCGTGTCCACGCCGGCTCGGACATCGACTACCGCCACTTGGCGGTCTGCGTGTCGACCGACCGTCCAGACCGTCGAGCCCCTTCATCACCGCGCCCTCCAGGCCCCAATGCCGTTAAGTTAGGCAGGGGACCTTGAAGATGTGGATCTTTGGTGGGCTGTCGTGGAGTTGGCCGTGGTCGGTGGCGCGTTTGATGCGGTGACCGTGAGCT
>JBOHFW010000110.1:0-9252 GCA_050699835.1 Pseudonocardiaceae bacterium
GTCCTCATCGTCCGGGACGGTTTCCCAGTGGTAATCCTTGGACGGTCCCTCGTCGCCGTCCTTGTTTTCTCTCGTTGTCCAGTCCAGCTTGCAGAGTGGAGGACGCGGATCGCCGGTCACGATATCGACCGCGATCTGACGTACTGGGCAATACCGGTACGACGTGGGTGCTGACGGTACGCCGAGGCCGATGAGCCACCGTAACGAGAACGGGCGGACGGCCAGATCAGACGGTGGTTCGCTGACGCACGGTGGAACGAAGTCGCACCGGTTGAGCGGGAACTGCCCCGACACCGACACGAGCGGATCATCAAGGAATCGCAGTCCGGACAATGTTACCAACCCTTCATTAGTGGCTCTGGAGTACAACACGGCCTACCCCGGGCGAAACTGACCGACCGGCGGATCAGCGACCATGAGCACTGGCCCCCACGGCGGCACCGCCCCAGCCCCGTCGCCTCCTGCCCTGTCCCTGCAGACAGTCAAGTCGGCAACTGAGGCTAGCGGGAGACTAGCTCTGTTCATGCGTCAACTCCCCACCCACCGTGCGGAGATCTCCTGGAGAAAACGATCCAGCTCGCTGCCATCTACCGCGCCCGCACGCAGGGCGTTGAAGTGTTCAATGTACTGCCGGACCTCGTCAGGGCGGCGAATCGTCAGACCACGGGTCACGGTTTCAGCGAGCACGAGCGCCTCGTGGTCGGCATCCGGATCGCCGAGCACCGCGAAACCGTGGTACTGATGCATATGCTCCTCGCCCAGGAAACGAATAATGGCCAGGTCGACATTGGGACGTGTCGCGAGCTGGCGTAGCTGCTGGATCTGAGTGCCCATCTGCTCCGGGGAGATCAGGCACCGCCATAGCGCCGTCTCTCCCATCACGAAAAGAAACTTCTTACCCTCGTCATCGAGCACGGCCTGGCGCGCGAGCCGGGCGGCAACGACTTTCTCCACGTCCTCGGCAAGGCCGGCGTCGCGACCGAGACGGAACATCGCTGCGGCGTAGGCCGGTGTCTGCGCCAGCCCGACGACCACATCAGGCGAGAACACCCGCACCACCGACGCCACCGCCTCGAACCGCTGAATGTCCTGCTGCATCCGGCGTCGGCCGGGTGCCAGCTCGCGCCGCCACGCCGTTAACCGGGTCGCCCCCCGCTCCGCGAGGACCCGTATCTCCTCGCGAGTGGCGGACGAGGCACCCGTAGCCCGAGCCCAGGCATCTGCGTCCTCCGGGGACAGCGTGGTCCGCCCCAGCTCTGTCTTACTCACCTTGGATTGCGACCAGCCAAGCCGACCCGCCAATTGTGTGGTCGACAGACCGGCGTCGGCTCGCAACCCTCGCAACCCTCGCAGCACCGCAGCCGCGCGGCGTCGGTCCCCGTCTGCTTGCGTCATACGGATCGTGCGCTGAGCTCAAGGCCTCGTCCGGCCACGTACTCATCGAGTGGTTCGGTATGACGGAGCGCGGTGTCTCGCATCCCGATGTATGGCCGCACGTCCTCGACCAGCTCTGGTCGTTCAAACCGCCCCTGCGCATCGTAGATCATCCGGATCACCGTGGCGTCGTCGACAAGCCAGAAGTCCTCGCGCAGCGATCCCAGATCCCGATGTGCACTCCGGTCCGCGAGATAGATCTGCTCGCCGGCGGCCTGATTGGCCGCATAACCCCAGATCTCATACCGGCAGTAGTCACTCAGCGGGTGATCCAGAATATGGACACGAGACCATCGGACCCCGCTGCTCACCCTGGCAGCCACATGAGCCAGCCACGGGCTGGTCTCGGGAGTGGGCAATACAACGGGGCGCCCGGACCGCCACGCGGCGAACTCCTCAGCCTCCCGAGGGACCAGATACTGCGGTAGCGTCTCCAGGCGAAACACGGACAGCCGCGCGCCGTCGACGATCCGCGCGAGGTCAGCGATCTCCATCGCGCTTCCCTACAGGTTCGCGCTCTGCACGATCTGGCGCCTGATGCGGACAGCCCGCTCGCCAGCGCCCAGTGGTACCGGCGACGACTGGTGATTGAGGATCGGAGTGTCCACTGTGAACGTCACGCTGACCGATGACCATCACAGGTAGCCGAGCTGAGCGACGACCACCGCGTCGACTAGCCGTGCTGCGGCGGTGAAGTCGGCGGGGGAACAGGCATCGGACACCCCGGTGGCTGGTTACCCTCAGAACCCGGTTGTGTTCAATCGGTTAGGGGAGCGCGGTTATGGGGCTGATCAGCGGGGCAATGCGGTGCAGGGGACGCTGCTGGGCGAGCTGGGCTGGTCGCCGAACCATCTGGCCGAGCGGTCAACCGGACTACTCGGGCCGAGCTACGTGGCGCGCAGCACGGTGTCGGACTGGCTGCACCGGAGAGGTGGGACTACTTGCTGGGCACCCGGCTGATGCGCTCCGCCGACCCTCATTTGCCGGACGCTCTTATACGACCACGAGCAGGCCGGTGGCGTACATCAGCACCGCACCCGCGGCCAGGCCGCCGTAGGCGGCTGGGTCGATCAGGCCGCTGGCCCGGTCCCGCAAACGGGGCGCGATCTGCACGATGACCTGGAGGATCGCGCCGACCCCGACCCCGATCAGGAACGCGGACAGCTCGGCGTTGACGATGGTGGCACCGATCAGCGTCCCGGCCACGGCGGGCGCGCCGGCCAGCAGACCCAGCCCGAGCAGGCGCAGCAGCGACACCGGCCTCCCGGCCAGCGGCACCACCACCGCGAGACCCTCCGTGGTGTTGTGGATGGCGAATCCGATCACCAGCGCTGCGCCGATCGCCAGCTCGCCGACGGCGTAGGCCGACCCGATGGCGAGACCCTCACCGAGGTTGTGCAGCCCGATCCCAATCGCGATCATCAGCGCGAGCCGTTGCCCGTCCGGAGCGGGTGCGCCGCGATCCCAGCGGGCCTGCAGAAACCGGTCCACGGACGTCAATGTCAGGAAGGCGAGGCCAGCACCGAGCACGACGAGCGCGACGCCGCCGAACGCCGCACCGCTCCGCCCGGCCAGCCCGATCGCCTCAATCACGGCGTCCGCGGCCAAGAACGCCAGTAGCCCCACGGTCAGCGCCAGCAATGCGCGCACAATTCGTGCGTTCACCCGGCGCACTGCCGGCAGGAACAGCATCCCGAGCAGGACGGGGATGATCCCGACGTAGCTGCCGAGCAGCACCATGGACCCGACGGAACGGCCGTCCAGCTGGGGCGTCGTGGTCGCGACCGGGATCTCGTGCTCGATCACCGCGCCCGTCGAGGTGAGGATCGAGATCAGGTACGGCTGGCCGTTCTGCCACGGCACGCCGAGTCGCAGCGTCCCGGCGCCGAGTCGCCCGATCGGCTCCTCTCCCCCGGTGAATGCCACATAGGAGTCGTTGACCGCGACCTGACCGACCTGCACCGGATCGGGCCCGGTGTTGCGCACGGTCAGCTCGATGGTTCCTGGGGACAGCACCGCCCGTTCAACGGCCAGCGTCTCGGTGGGTGGGCCGTTGCGCTCCGGCAGCGTCTGCCCACCCAGCACGCCTACCACGAACAGCGCCGCTCCGAGGGCTAGCACGGTCCCGATCGCGAGCACCCAGCCATGCGCGCGACTCACCGCGCGGCGCAGCATCACCGGCTCGGAGTTCATCCGGTTACCTCGAAAAACCCCATCCAGCCGAGCTCAGCGAACTCAGTCTTGTGCGCGTGGAACATGTACCGGCCGGTGTGCGGAAAGCGCAGCTCGCAGATCCCGCGCTGACCCTGGGCGAGCATGACCGTGTCGGTGTATTCCGTGGGCTGGAGCCGGGTGCCCGTCGGGTAGTACTCGAAGAAGTTCCCGTGCAGGTGAAAGCTATTGATCGGGTCGTACTCCAGGATGTTCACCAGGTAGATCCGGACGAACTCGCCGCGGCGGACCCGGATCGGTTCGTGCATGTAATGGAACGGAATGCCGTTGACCGCATAGAGCTGGTTGCCCTGGCCATCGAAGGTCGTGTTGTAGCCGTGCATCACCATCACCAGCTCGTGGGCCGCGGGACGCGGCTGGGGCGGGTCGATGAGGAACGTGCCATACATCCCGCGGGCGATGTGCTCGGCCAGCGGGCCGACGTGGCAGTGGTAGAGGTGTAGCCCGAACGGTTCGGCATCGAAGGAGTAGGTGGTGCTGGCGCCGGGTCTGATGATTCCGGCACCAGCGCCGGGCACCCCGTCCATCTCCGCCGGATGGATCCCGTGGAAGTGCATCGTGTGCGGATGCGCCGAGCCGTTCGTGAACTGCACCCGCAGCACGTCGCCGGCCGTGGCGCGCAAGGTCGGCCCGGGCACCCGCGCGTTGAACGTCCACGCCGGAAACCGAACCCCGGGCGCCACCTCGATCTCGTGGTCGGTGGCGAAGATCTGCCATTCGCGCAGCGTTCGCCCGTCCGGCAGCCGTGACGTGGTGCCGGCGTCGAAGTCGCGCAGCAGCTTTGTCGGGTTGAACTGGTTGGCTTCGTGATCGACGGTGCGATTGGCGCGGAACGTTGGGCCGGCCAACCCACCGCCGTGCATGTCGTGCCCTGCTCCGTGCATGTCGTGCCCTGCTCCGTGCGTGTCGTGCCCGTGCTGCGCGGAGCTGGCTCCGCCGGCGGGTACCACCGATGAGCCTGCGAGCAGCGTGCCAGCTCCCAGTGCCGCGCCGGCGGTGCCGACCAGCGCACTGCCGGCAAGAAACCGTCGCCGTGAGGTCTGGGTGTGGGCGGGCTCGGTCAACGCTCCTCCTGACCGTGCACCAGGCACACGAGCGGATCACCGAGCGCGTGGCGCTGCCCGTTCAGCCCGATCCAGAGCGGCCCACCGAATGGGCTGCGTTCCAGCACCTCAATAGTCACGCCCGGCCGCACGCCGAGGTCAGCCAGGTAGCGAAGCGCCTCGCTGTCCCGGTCGTAGACCCGCTCGACGTGGAACCGGGTGCCCAGCGCCACCATGTCCAGCCGCACCCCCCAGACCTCGTCATGCGGTCCTGCCGGTGATGGAATCGGGTCGCCGTGTGGGTCGCGGGTGGGATGCCCGAGCACCTCATCGATCCGGTCGATGAGCCGGTCGGACACCGCGTGCTCAAGCACATCGGCCTCGTCGTGCACCTCATCCCAGGTCAGATCGAGCACTGTGACCAGGAACGTCTCCAGCAACCGGTGCCGCCGGACAACCTCTTGGGCATGCTTGCGGCCATGCGGGGTGAGCAGCGCACTGTGGTCATCGGCTCGCTCCAGCAGCCCGTGCTCGGTCAGCCGCTTGAGCATGGCCGACACCGTCGGCGGCGTGAGGCCCAGGTGAGCGGCGAGGGCCGAGGTGCTGATCGGCTCCCCACGGCCGGACCGCACGAAGATCGTTCTCAATGCATCCTCAACCGCCTTGGTCTGAGTCAGCCCGCAACAGGCCGGCCGGTCGGACATTCGATGCCTCTAACACATGGAGTAAGAGTGGGCGAACCTCTCCACGGAGCGTAAGAAGACCTCTGACGATTGGCCGTCTCATCTTGAGAGAGGCGTGCTGATGTCCTACAAGCGCTGGCTAAGGACGCTGGCGATGAGTTCACGTTTGCTGTGCACGCCGAGCTTGTCGAGCATCGCTTTGACATGGTCTCGGACGGTGTACGTCGAGATGTACAGCCGTCGGGCGATCTCGGTGTTGGGCAGCCCATCGAGGAGGAGACGAGCGAGCTGGCGTTCGCGGGCAGTGAGCCCGTGGGTGTGAAACACAAGGTCAGCGACATCGGTAGGTGCGGCGCGCTGAATGGTGACCGCGACGGTGCCGGGCGCGACGGCCATCCCGGTGAGGGGGGAAGCGTGGATGGTGAGCCAGTGGCCAGCCGGGGTCCGGGTCCGCACCCGGGCTGCGGCCGGCGTGGCAGTGGGGCCCGCGCCAGAGTATTCGGGAAGGGAACGCAGCCGGGCCGCCACCGAAAGGACGGGTACCGGGGCGGGAAACAGAGCCTCGGCGGGGATGGCGTAGGAACGGAGCAGGGTCAGCCACTGGTCCCCCTCCGGGGTGATGGCTTGGATCACGTCGTGAGCGTCAAGAATCAAGGTGCCGGGACCGTGCGGCACGTCGGTCGTCGGTGCGCTGATGCAGGTCAGCGTTGCCCGGAGGGCCTTGGCTATGGGCGCACCCAGCCGAAGCAGGAATTCGGCCTCCTCGGCGGTGAAGTGTCGACCGGTGCGGTCACGGAGTAGCTCCAGGTAACCCCAGTAGTGTCCGTCGGCACACAGCGACAGACGCAGCTCGTCGGCGACGCCGTGCGGGTCATATACCTCACGCCAGCGGGCGCTGCGGGATAGATCTCCGGCGGTCGTCTGGCTGAGTACAGCGACGGTGGAACCCGCACCGTCAGCCATGGTGGGCAGCCGGTCTAGGACATCGCCGCCGTATTCGAGGGCCAGGAAGCGCCCGAGATCGGCGGAGGCCGGGCTGTCGCCTGTCCCGGAGGACACCAGCCGGCTATCCGGATCGGCCAACGCCCAGCACCAGGCGTCGAACGGCACCGCCCGGCGCAGCAGCGCAACTATCTCCTGGCACAAGGTGAGGGGATCGCGGTCGTGGGTCTGTGATAGCGCCAGCACCAGCTCCTGCGTGCGGGCCGCGGTGGTGCTGTGCATGTGAAATCCCTCGTTGTCCTGGCCTCAGGCTACCGCAGTAGCGACGGTATCCCCCCTAGACGGGATGGACCTCACCACGCGGCGCCCGCAGTGTTTGCGGGGGATGAGCCGCAGGACCGCGCAATAGGGGCCACGATTCCGATGACAACCACCACTATCAGCTACGCCTCGACCCGCGCCACGGACAGCGTGACTGAGCTATTGCAAGGAGTCCGCGACAGGGATCCGACCGCCTGGAAAGAAATCGTGCGCCGGTACGGCAAGCTTGTGTCCACGACCGTGTGGTCGTTTCGGCTGCAGGAGACCGACGCACTCGACGCGGTGCAGACGACCTGGCTGCGCCTGGTGGAAAACGCGCACCGGGTAAAGTTCCCCGAGAAGCTGGGCGGGTGGCTGGTGACTACCGCCCGCCACGAATGCTTGCACATCCTGCGCCAGGCCAAGCCCGCTCCAGACCTCATTGACGTGGTACCAGAAACTGTCGCCGACCCCTCGGTGGGCCCCGAGCAGCGCGTCATCGACGCCGACACCGCGCGGACGTTACGCAAGCTCGTCGCCGAGCTGTCGCCTCGCCGAAGGACCCTGCTGCGGGCACTGTTCACCCACAATCCCCCTCCATACGCCGAGGTCGCGCGCAGCGTCGGAATCCCGCCCGGCGCGATCGGGCCCACTCGGGCGCGGGCCCTGCAGCAACTGCGCGACAAGCTCAGCGAACACGAGCTGGGATCGAGGAGCCTGAGGCCGCGGAGTTCGATATCGGCGGGCCACCCGCCCTCTCACAACCGTCCCTCCGGCCGGCGTCCTGCCTTCAGATCCGCAACCTGAGGCGGACTGAACGGTGGGCTCAACAGGTCTGGTCGCTGCTGGAAGCAGCGAAAAAAATCCGTAATGAAGTGCATCCGCTCGAGCAGGACGGACCAGTCCGCGACAGCGGTTCCCGCCAGGCTGTTCGGAGTGGGGTCTACCAGTGCGAGCAGTGCCAGGAGCTCGGTGTTGACCAGGTCTACCAGTGCTGCGGGGAAAGCGCCGAGCAGGTCCTGCCCCAGCTTCAGGCGCGCACCGCCGGGCAGGCCGAAGGTCACGATGTGCTCGGTGACGGCCATCCGGCCCAGCAGCCGGGCCTGCTCCACCAACTGGTCCAACAGAACGTCGACGTGGCCGCGAAGGCCGATCAGCGACGCCAGGTTTCCCCGCAGGCGGGCAATCCATCCCGGGTCTGGCAGAAGGATCTCCAGCAGACGTCGCCGCAGCTCCCGGGGATCGACAACTGGCGCGTTGAGTGCGTCAATGATTTCGGGCTGCAACCTGGTTTGCTCGTGCAGGCCCACCGCGATGTTCCCGAGCAGCACGAGCTCTTCCCTGGTCTTCGGGTCCTGCTCGAACAGCGCTCGGTGGTAGCTGGTGAACGCCTGGACGAGGTAACGCTGCCCATTGGGTGGCTCGCCGGGGCGCAGCGCCGCGCGGAACACGGCGATCTTGTCGGCGTCGAAGGCGGTGTCATCAGCGAAGGTTGCGAGGAATCGGGCGAACTCCCGGGCGATCTCCTGGAAGACCTTAAGGTTGCCCTGGGCGGTGGCCTCGCTGGCACGCTCGAAGCTGGAGGCTCTCCGCACCGCTTCGCGGATGCGGCGGCGATGATCCGCGAGGTCGGCCAGCGGGTTGTCGAGTAACAGCCACGACATAACGGAACGCCCGGCAGCGAGAAGGCTACCCGGCAATTGGAGAAGGCTCCCCGGGAACTGACCGGGCCGGTCGCTGCCAGTGATCTGGTGCTGTGTCGAGCCGGGTAACTCGGTGGCCGCCGGCACTTCCGGGGACATGATCCATAGCTGTTCGAGGGTCCGTGCCAGGTCCTCCTTCCGAATCGTCTGACCGACCTGTTTCGAGGCCCAGACGGCGAACGTGCACCAGTTCGCGCTGCGTCCGGTCCGGTCGCCGAGGGCAAGTGACAGCTCGTGGTAGCACTGCGTGATCTGCAGGTTGCGCACGACCGGATCGGCCAGCGCGGTGATCCGGTCGACGTCGGCAACCGACGGCGGTGACGCCCAAGGTTGTGCCTGGGCCTGCGAAGTCATAACGCCCGATTTCATACTTGGGTTCCTCCCCGTGCGGCGGTTCTTGCCGGCATCCGGACAAAACACCACGACTCGATGAAGAGGAAAGGAGCCGCGGGTGCAACGTAGACGCCGCTATGACGCTATAAAGCAGAGTTGATTGCCCGACTGCCTGATACACCCGTCACCTAGATCTAAGATCATCACCGCATCACCGCAGCTCAACGGCCTACGACGGTGCCGCAGATCGATTCCGGCGCTGAGCAACTCTGTGGCGGAGTAATGGCGCAATGCGTGAATATGGGTATAAATCCCCCAGCTGTGCCATATCTTCATAGCGGCTGGACACACCGTGCGGCGAATAAGGCCCGATTACGAGGAGAGGAGTCGCAGTATCGACTGCCCGTCTGCGGTCTCCACCAAGGCAGTCCAGCTCACCGATCAGTCCCCGCTGCCAGACGGCGTCTGGAGTCCGGGTCGGGGTCCGCCACGTCCGGCTGGCCCTGGGCCCACCGCAGCTCAGCAGAAAGGCCGTCCCACAATGGAGCCAGCTCGCCCAGCCGCTCCGTCGGGGGCTTGTAC
>JBOHFW010000111.1:0-17098 GCA_050699835.1 Pseudonocardiaceae bacterium
GGCCCGCAGCGCGCACGGCACCATCCCGGTACCGGCACCGGCCGTCCTACAGATCGTCGCCGACTATGGTCTGGCACTGACCGGCGGCAACCTGGCCGGCGAGCGCACCACCCCCACCGGGGCAGCGTTGGTCGCGATCCTGGCCAAGCCTGGCCCGCTACCGCCCATGACGATCGAGGCGGTCGGCAGCGGCGCCGGAGCACAGGAGCGCCCGGAGCGACCCAACATCACCCGACTGCTGATCGGCCACCGTACCGGGCCAGAACCAGTACCTGGCCCGGGTCCCGCGCACCCGGTCACCGTGGTGGAGACCACGGTCGATGATCTCTCACCGGAGCTGTGGCCAGGAGTGCTGCGGGCCGTCCGGGCGGCCGGGGCGTGGGATTGCTGGACGACCGCCACCATCGGCCGGCACGGCAGGCCCGGACACGTGCTCACCGCGCTGTGCACCGAGCAGATCCGCCCTGCCGTGGTGGATGCCATGTTCCGGCACAGCACCACGCTGGGCGTGCGGTGGACTCCCTGGCAGCGCACGACGTTGCCGCGGATCACCGTGCCGGTGCCGGTGGGGCCACCCGGGGCACAGCAGGAGATCACCGTCAAGATCGCCGCTGGGCCAGGAGGGCACCAGACCGCCAAACCCGAGCTCGCCGACGCCGAGCGGGTTGCCCAGACGCTGGGCTGGCCGGTGCGCCGGGTGTGCGAGGCCGCCCTGTCCGCCTACCACCGCGACCATCCGGCTGAACCACATGAATGAGCTCGCCGGATCGCACGTCCTGCTCACCGGCGCCACCGGGTTTCTGGGTCAGGCGACCTTGGAGCGGCTACTGTGCAGCTACCCGGATACCCACGTCTCAGTGCTGATCCGGCCCCGCGGCGAACGCAGCGCGGCCGACCGGCTGGGCGCGTTGCTCCGCAAGAACGTGTTCCGCTCCTTGAGTGAGCGCTTGGGCGCAGCGGAGCTGGCGCGGGTGGTGCACGAGCGGGTCAGCGTTCTCGAGGGCGACCTCAGCTCGGTCACCCTGCCCACCGACCTCGACGTCGTGATCCACGGTGCCTCGACGGTGTCCTTCGACCCGCCGGTCGACGAGGCCTTCCGCACCAACGTCGAGGGTGTGGCGACCCTGTATGAGGCACTGACCGGCTCACCGCACGTGGTGCACGTCTCCACCGCCTACGTCGCGGGCACCCGCAAGGGCGTGGTCGCTGAGGCAGCCTTGGACCACCAGGTGGACTGGCGTCTTGAGCTGGACATGGCGCTGGCTGCCCGGGCTGATGTGGAGCGGGATTCCCGGCGACCGGAGGTGCTGCGCCGCGCCCTGGCGCACGCGGGCGAGGAGCACGCCAAGGCCGGCCCGCAGTCCACCGCCGCCGACGCAGAACGGCTGCGCTGCGAGTGGGTCACCCGGCGACTGGTGGACTACGGCCGCGCCCGGGCCCGGAGCCTGGGGTGGCCGGACGTCTACACGCTGACCAAGGCCCTGGGTGAGCGGGTCGCCGAACAGCTGTGGGCCCACCAAGGCAGGCCGCTGTCGGTGGTCCGCCCGGCCATCGTGGAGAGCGCGCTGCGGCACCCGTACCCGGGATGGATCGACGGCTTCAAGATGACCGACCCACTGATCATCGCCTTTGGCAGAGGGGTGCTCCGAGAATTTCCTGGGTTGCCCGATTCGGTGCTCGACGTGATCCCGGTGGACCTGGTGGTCAACGCCATCCTGGCGGCCGCTGCTCGACCACCCACCACTGGTCCGGCATACCTGCACGTCAGCTCCGGTGCAAGTAACCCGCTGACCTTCCAGAACATGTATGTGCTGTGCCGGGAGTACTTCGACAACCACCCTATGCCCGACGGGGATCGCGGCCACGTTGCGTGCCCCACCTGGCGCTTCCCCGGCAGCCAGCAGGTGGAACTAACGCTGCGCGCCGGGGAACGAGCGGCAGCGATCGCCGAGAAGGTGCTGCTGGCGCTGCCGCCGTCGAAGCGATCCCAGGATTGGCTGACCAGCCTGGGCCGCCAACAGCGGGACCTCGAGCAGCTGCGGGAATACGCCGACCTCTACGGCCTCTACGCCCGCGCCGAGGTCATCTACGACGACCGCCAGCTGCGGGAGCTGCACGCCTCCTTGCCGGCCAGCCGGGCGGCTGAGCACGGTTTCGACCCCACCGTCATCGATTGGCGGGCCTACTTGCAGGACGTGCACTGCCCGTCCATCACGGCCACGGTCCGGCGGGCCGGGCAGCGACGGGGGCGGTCTGGCGCCAGCGGTCACAGTTCGCCGTCGCACCCCTTGCCCGAGCGGACCGATGTCGCCGCAGTGTTCGACATGGAGGGCACCATCGTGAACTCCAACGTCGTCGAGTCCTACCTGTGGGCGCGATTGGCGACTATGCCCCGCTCCGGCTGGCTGGGCGAGCTGGCCGACCTCGCGCGCTGTGCCCCCCGGTACCTCTACGCGGAGCGCCGGGACCGCGGTGAGCTGCTGCGGGCCTTCCTGCGCCGCTACGCCGGTGCGCACACCGAGGAGCTGCGAGCGCTGGTCACCGAGGTGCTCGGGGACGCGCTGCTGCACCGGGTGATGCCGGAGGCCACCCGGCAGATCCGCCGCCACCGCGCTGCCGGGCACCGCACGATCATGATCACCGGCGCGGTGGACCTACATGTGGAGCCGCTGTCAGTGCTGTTCGATGAGGTGGTGGCCAGCCGGATGCACGCCCGGGACGGCGTGCTCACCGGATTCCTCGAAGCCCCACCACTGGTCGACGAGGCGCGCGCAGCCTGGTTACGGAAGTACGCCCAGACCCACGGCCTGCAGCTGGATCGCTCCTACGCCTATGCCGACAGCTACTCGGACCGCCCGCTGCTGGAGGCTGTAGGGCATCCGCATGTGGTCAACCCGGATTCCCAGCTTTTTCGGTACGCCAGACGGCGCCGATGGGTGGTGCATCGCTGGGGTGCCCACACCGGTGGGCTGCTCGAGGTGCTGCTCGAGGTCACCCGAGCCGATGTGGGGGGCGCGCGGCGATGAACCTGGCAGTGGAATATCACCGCAGCGCCGGGCGCTACTTCGCGGCCCGTGCGGTCAGCGGCACTCAAGCCGGCGGTCGGCTAGCGGGCGCACTAGCCAATACGGTGGCACCGCTTCGGCTGGTTGAACGAGCTGATCCCGTCCCTGCCGACGAGTCCTGGACCCGGGTCGAGCCGGTGCTGTCCGGGATCTGCGGCTCCGATCTGGCCCTGCTGACCGGCCGGTCCTCGCCCTACCTCGGACCTTTGACCTCGATGCCTTTTGTGCTGGGTCATGAGGTGGTCGGGCGTACCCTTGATGAGCTACCCGGGCTGCCGCGAGGCAGCCGGGTGGTGATCGATCCGGTGCTGCGGTGCGCGACGCGCGGCCTGCCGGCCTGTCCCGCGTGCCTGGCCGGGCATACCTGCCGCTGTGACCGCATCACCATCGGGCGGCTGGCGGCTGGATTGCAGACCGGGTTCTGCGCCGACACCGGAGGAGGCTGGAGCCGCCGCATGCTCACGCATGCCAGCCAGCTGCACCCGGTGCCGGACTCGCTGCGCGACGAGATCGCGGTCCTGGTGGAGCCGTTGGCCTGCGCGGTCCACGCGGCGCGCCGGGTACCGATCACTCCGGGCGCCTCGGTGCTGGTGATCGGTGCGGGCACGGTGGGTCTGCTCACCCTGCTCGCGCTGCGCAAACTCACCGCGGCCGGCGAGGTGCATGTGATCGCCAAGCACCGCCACCAAGCCGACCGGGCCCGCGAGCTCGGCGCCACCCAGGTCATCGGCACCGGGAGCACCGCCAGGGCGCTGCGCCGCAGCACCGGAGCGCTGCTGCTCGAGCCGGAATTCGGCGAGGGTTACCTGCTGGGCGGGATGGACCTGGCCTTCGAGTGCACCGGCGGCTCGGCGGGTCTGAACACCGCGCTGCGCTCGCTGCGAGCTGGGGGCACGGTGGTCGCATCCGGGATGCCCACTGGTGGGGTGGATCTGACCCCGCTGTGGTACCGCGAGCTGCAGCTGGTCGGGGCGTACGCCTCGGCTATCGGCGAAGAGCCCAGCCGGGGTGACTTCCCGGAGGCCATCGCACTAGCGACGGTCGCGCCGCTGGACGGCTACGTTGACACCAAGTATTCACTGGACCAGTGGCGGGAGGCGGTCGATCACGCTGCCGCGGCTGGCCGGCTGGGCACCATCAAGGTCGTCTTCGCGCCCGGCCGGGGCTAGCAGTCGGGGACAAGCGCAGCACCACAGGTAGGGGCAGGAGAGAATGTGGGCAGACCAGGTTTCGTGCTTGAGGTCGACGAGCGGACACCCCCGCTGCTGATGCACGAGGGCGAGGGTTTCCGGCTGGAGCGCCTGCCGCTGGGCAGCCGAGTGATCTACCCGCCGGAGTCACTCCCGGCCATCGTCGACCTTGAGAGGGCGATCCACCGCGCCCTGCTGCATCCCCACGGCAGCGACCCGCTGCCGCAGCTGCTGCGCCGCGGAATGCGGCTGACCATCGTGTTCGACGATCTCTCCCTGCCCCTGCCGCCGATGCGCACTCCGGACGTCCGGCAGCGGGTGATCGAGCAGGTGCTGGAGATGGCCGCCACCGCAGGGGTGGACGACGTCGAGTTGATCGCCGCCAACTCACTGCACCGGCGGATGACCCCCGCAGAGCTCAAGCGCACCGTCGGGGAACGGGTGTTCCGTGCCTTTCACCCTGACCACCTGCGCAACCACGATGCCGAGGACCCCGACGATCTGGCGCACCTGGGCACCACGCCGCACGGTGAGGACGTGGAGATCAACCGCCGAGCCGCGGAGAGCGACCTGATCGTCTATGTCAACATCACTCTCACCGCGATGAGCGGCGGCTCGAAGTCGGTGGCGGTGGGATTGGCCAGCTATGCCAGCCTGCGCCACCACCACAACGTGCACACGCTGCGGCACTCGCGATCGTTCAACGATCCCACCAACTCCGCGATGCACCACTCGTACAACCGGATGGCTGATGTCATCGGAGAGCACGTGCCGGTGTTCACCATCGAGACCACGCTGAACAATGAGCCGTTTCCCGCTGCGTTGCGCTTCCTGACCCGTCGCGAGTGGGAGTGGAACCTCACCGACCAGGCGAGCTACCTGGCGGTCAAGCGGAGCAACGAGCTGGCCACACCGAGGCTGCGGCGGCGGATCTGGCAGGCCACCGAGGCGCCCTATGGAGTCACCGGGGTGCACGCCGGCGCACCGAGCCAGGTGCACCCGCATACCCTGGCCGCGGTGCACCGCCAGCAGCTCACCGAAGTAGCGGGGCAGGCCGATGTGGCGATCTTCGGGTTGCCCTACATCTGCCCGTACAACGTGAACTCGATCATGAATCCGATCCTGGTGATGTCACTAGGTCTCGGCTACTTCTTCAACCTTTACCGGGGGAAGCCGATCGTGCGCCAGGGCGGGGTGGCGATCTTCTACCACCCGATGCCGCACGAGTTCCACCCGGTTCATCACCCGAGCTACATCGACTTCTACGAGCTGCTCGCCGAGACCACCGACCCGGTGATGCTGGAGACCAAGTACGAGAAGCAGTTCGCCACCGACCCCTGGTATATCCACCTGTACCGGACCAGCTACGCCTACCACGGCGTACATCCGTTCTATATGTGGTACTGGGGTGCGCACGCGATGCAACACCTGGCCGAGGTGATCTTCGTCGGCGGCGACCGGTCGACCACTGCGCGGCTGGGCTTCCGCGCCGCGTCCAGCCTGGCCGATGCGCTGGAGCTGGCTCGGGACACCGTGGGCGGCGATCCAGCGATCAGCTACCTGCACGCCCCGCCGTTGGTGCTGGCGGACGTGCGATGAGTGGCCTGCGCGATGAGCTGCGGGTGCTACGCCACGGCCGCGACTGGCGAGGCAGGGCTCGGGTTCCCCGCTCAGCGCAGCGCTGGGAACGACCGGAGGGCGGGGACGACTTCCCCACCGCGTGGGCTCGGACCGCCCCGGCCACAGCGCTGCGTCAGGCGCTGCAGCAGGGAGTACTCAAACCGGTGGTCTGGAGCCAGACCCGGCCGCTGGTGCACGGCCGGGAGTACCTGGAGGGCATCCGTGGGCCGGCGATCTTCATCGCCAATCACTCCAGCCACCTGGACACGCCCTTGATCCTGGGTTCGCTGCCACCGCGGATCACCAAGAGGCTCGCGGTGGGGGCAGCCGCCGACTACTTCTTCGATTCCCGCGCCATCGCCGCGGCCACCACCCTGCTGTTCAACGCCTTCCCGGTGGAGCGGCGCGGATCACGACGGGGTCGCAGCCTGGCCGCCGAGCTGGTCGACGACGGCTGGAGCCTGCTGCTGTATCCGGAGGGCAGCCGCACCGTGGACGGCTGGCTCACCGCGTTCAAGCTGGGTGCGGCGCAACTGTGCGCGATGAAGCGGGTGCCTGCGGTGCCGATCGCGCTGCGCGGCACATTCGCCGCGATGCCGCGCGGCCGGCGCTGGCCGCGCCCGGGCCGGCCCCGGGTCACCGTCCGGATCGGGCGACCATTGCACCTCGGAGCGGCTGAGACGGTGCCCGAGTTTCGCGCTAGGCTGGTACGCGCAGTGGCCACGTTGTGGGCCGAGGACGATCTCGGCTGGTACTGCGCCCTGCGAGCGGCCGCCGACGACTCCCTGGCGCTGCCTACCGGCTCGCGCAGCGTGCTGCCCACCACCGCATCGGGCGAGCCCGCCGAAGGCCACGACGTGGCCCCCTGGCGCCGCATCTGGGAAGCCACCCGCCCCCCCGCCGACGACGGCCCTCGCCAAGTCTGGACGGACTGACCACGCCGCGGATCAGCGGGGTTCGTCGCCTTTACGCAGCGACTCGTAGATCTCCTTGCACTCCGGGCAGACCGGCGAACCCGGTTTGGGCGTGCGGGTCACCGGAAACGTCTCACCACACAGGGCCACGACCAGCGTACCCATCACCGCGCTCTCGGCGATCTTGTTCTTGCGTACGTAGTGGAACATCTTGGGCGTGTCGTCGCCGGTGGTGTCGGTCCCCTCGGGTCGGGTGTCGACATCGGGCAACGTTTGGGTCGGCGCGCTCACGGCTCCATGATGCCGCACGGACAACGGACGGCAGGCACAGTGGGGTCGGCAGGATCACCCATCGATGATGGGGTGGTCACCACGTTCCAGCTGGCGGTGGTGACGATCGCCGGCCTGCAGGCCGTGGCCCATCCTGTTCACATGCTCAGCCTTGCGAGGGGCGCGATCATTGGCGATGAGCACCGCCATCCAGGGCAGCGGCACCGAGAGCACGATGAAGGCCAGCGCAAGCCACCAGGTCTGGTAGAAGATGCCGGCCAGGACCAGGCACGGGATACGAGCCGACATCAGGATCGCGTACTTGCGCCGGCGGATGGCGTATTGCTCTGCGTAGGAGGATTCCGCCGCCGTGATGAGCACAGCGGCATCGCCTCGCCTGCGGCCATGCTCGGATGGATCCCGCACACCATCGCGTCCCGATCTGATGCTCCCGACCTCCTATTTCCTCGCTTTGGCAGCGGCTTTCGCTTGCTGCTTGTACTCGCGGACCTTGGCCAACGAGTCGGCATCAGTCACGTCGGCGACCGATCGATATACACCTTCGTCGCCATAGGGGCCGGCCACCTCGCGCCAGCCTGCGGGCTTCACATTACGCTGCTTACCCAGCAATGCCACGAAGATCTGCGCCTTCTGCTTCCCGTAACCAGGCAGCGCGACCAGCCGGTCGAGTAGCTCGCGCGCATCCGGGACGTCCCGCCACAAACCTCTCACATCGCCGTCGTAGCTCTCGACGAGTGCCCGGCAGACATCCTGTACCCGCGCAGCCATCGACTTGGGATAGCGGTGCAATGCGGGCTGCTTCGCGAACATCTCCGCCAGCGCGTCGGGGTCGTAGGTGGCCAGCTCGTGCACGTCCAGCTCGTGGCCCAGGCGTTGCTGGAGCTGATAAGGCGCCGCGAAAGCCCGTTCCATCGGGACCTGTTGATCGAGGAGCATGGCCAGCAGCAACGCCAGCGGGTCCCGCTCCAGCAACGCATCCGCTGGCTCGTCCTGGCTCAACATCAAGGCCACCAACGACCCCCTGAGGATTTTGAGTACGTCAACTTACCCGCGTGAGCGGGCAGGAGATCAGATATCGATGCCGACCAAGCCCATCACCTCGGTGCGCCAGTCCTGGTAGGCGGTGGCCGCCCTGGCTCGGTCCTGCAGGTCTGGATGGGATGGCGTGTCGGTGCCACCGCCCAGCGCGTAGTGCACGATCTCCTGGTCGCTGCGCCGGTTACTGACCACTTTCACCTCGACGTGTTTGGTGGCGAGCTCCGCTCGGGCAGCGTGCGCCAGCAGATGGAGCAGCGCCAGCCGCGACTGCTGGTCGTCAGGCAACGACACCTCGTCCGGTGCATTCCCCGAGACCAGCACGACGGTCGCGCCGGGTGCCAGCACCGGAAGTACCCGGTCGACCGCTCTGAACCGGGCCAAGAGACCGGCGGACAGGAACGAGCCCACCCGGGCCACCGCGGTGTTGCCGTCGGGATGAATAGTCACCGGCAATTGGATGTAGAAGTCAAGGCCGTCACCACCTGGCTCACCCGGCAGTGCGGCGGGGTCGGTGATGACCACAGGGTCGGCGCCCGCATCTCGGAGGAGCTCAGAAAGCCGTTGCGCCCGATCGGCCGATCCAGTTAGCAGCCCGATGTGCCCCATTGACCATCCTCCAGCGCGTTCGCGCCGATCGGTGGACCATGCGTTGGCTGATCCCGTCTCTGGTCATCGTAGGGGCCGGTGTAAGCGTCTGGCGAGGGCAGCGCGGAGTTGCGGCGGGCGGGTCCCCCGAACGGTTGCCGCGCCTTCAGCTCTTCTTCGAGGTCGGGTGGTCCTTGGTCGCGCTCTGCGCCAGCCAGGCGGTACTGCTGGTCATCGACTTGACGGCGGCCAGCCAGCACTTGACGTACCCTCGCTGGACGACGAGCACCTTCTCGGCGAAGTCGAACGCGTTGTCCACCACCTCCTCGGCGGTGGGCACGCCGGGGGCCTTCTCGTCAGACACCTTGCCGTTCGCGGCCGACGCCAACTCCCAAAACTTCCGCACACCGTCAGTCCACACGTACATGAAGGCTTCCTGATTGCGGCGAGTCGCCTCCACGAAGGTTTCCGTTGTGGTCATCGTCATCCCATCCCTCGCAATCGGTTTCGATCACCAAAGTACGCAGAACCGATAACTATGTCAAACGCGGGAGGCGGTCACCCCGTCTTGCCCTCGATGAAGCTGCGGTAGACCCCGAGCAGGGCTTCGCGCTGGGCGTCGGTGAGCCGGGGGTCACTCCGGATGCTGTCTTCCGTGCTAACCGGCGGATCAGTCGGGATGTCGGCAGGCACGTCGACCGGCTCGGACTGGGTCCATCCCGCCTTGGCTAGGAGCTGCTCGGTGCTCAGCCCCAGCGTTTCCGCGATGGCCCGCAGCACCGTGAGCGAGGGCTGGTGCAGGCCGCGCTCGACCTGACTGAGGTAGGCGTTGGAGATCCGGGTCAGGGCCGCCATCTCGCGCAGCGACAGCTCGGCCAGCTGCCGCTGGGCACGGATGAACGCCCCCAGCGGCCCCAGCTGTGCCTGCCAGGCGTCGGGCCCCTTGCCGTCATCATCTGCACTCGCCATGGCTCACATCATCCCGCGTCCGGCGCCGAGGAGACGGCCCGCACGCCTGCACCGTCCTCACTTCTCCAGCACGTAGCTGCCCGGGGCGCCTTCCAGTGGCGGATACTTCGCGCTGCCCATGGGAGGCGGAGTCCGCTGCTGACCCGCCCGCTCACCGATCCACGGCGTCCAATCCAGCCACCACGACTTGGCGACCTCGGTGGCTTCCTTGCGCCATATCTCTGGATCCTCAGGCAACGTCTCTGCTGAGCCGACCCAGTGCTTGGACTTCGGGTTCGGTGGGTTCACCACACCGGCGATATGCCCGGAGTTGGACAGCATGAACCGCACGGTTCCGCCCATCAACCGAGCGCCTGCATACACCGCCTTCCACAACGCGATGTGGTCCCTCTCGGCGGAGATAAAATAGCTGTCCTGGCTGATTCGAGACAGCTCCAGCCGTTCCCCAGCCAACTCGAGCTTGCCTTTCGCCAACTGGTTCTTGAGATAGAGGAGCCGCAGGTACTCGGTTTGCATCGTGGCGGGCATCCGGGTGGAGTCGGCGTTCCAACTCAGGATGTCGAATGGCGCCGGTTCCTCACCCAGTAACCAGTTGTTGACCACGTAATTCCACACCAGATCCCGGCCCCGCAACAGGTTGAACGTGGTAGCCATGCTGTCTGCGGGCAGGTAGCCCTTGCGCGCCATCACACGGTCCAGGCGCCTGATCGCGGCTTCGTCGGTGAACACGCCGAGCTGACCAGGCAGGGTGAAGTCGAGCAGGGTATTCATCACGGTCAGTGAGACGACCCGATCCTCCCCACGAGCAGCAAGCCAAGCGAGCAAAGCCGCGGCCATGGTGCCGCCCAGGCACAGCCCCGCCAGGTTCGTCTTCGAAGCTCCAGTGATCTCCTCGACCACCCCTAATGCGGCCAGCAGCCCCTCCTGCAGGTAATCGCTCATGGACAGCTCAGCCAGTGTCGCGTCCGGATTCCGATAACTGATCATGAAACAGGTGTGTCCGTGCTGCACGGCCCACTCCACCAGGCTCTTGCCCGGAGCAAGATCCATGATGTAGTACTTATTGATCCACGGCGGGCTGAACAGCAGCGGCACCGCGTGCACCGTCTCGGTCTGCGGTTCGTACTGGATCAGCTCGATCAGCCGGTTGCGGAACACCACCCGCCCCGGTGTGGCGGCCAGCTCATGACCCGGGCGGAACTGACCCGGGGTGACCTGCCGGGGCATGCCCTTGTTCGTTGCCATGTCGCGGAGCAGGTTGCTGGCCCCACGCACCAGGCTGAGGCCTCCGGTGTCAAACGCCTTCTTCAGCGCAGCAGGGTTGGTCAGTAGCCAGTTGGTCGGCGCGGTGGCATCGAGCATCTGCCGCAGTGCGAAGTCGACCTTGCTCCGAGTGCCCTCGTCCAGGTCCGCTCCGGCCAACAGGTCCTGCAGGAAGCCCTCCAGCAGCATGTACTGCTGGCGCAACAGAGCGAAGGCGGGATTGCTGGTCCAGGCCGGGTCGGCGAAGCGCCGATCCTCCTGCGCCGTAACCGGGCTCTCGTGGTTCCACCCCATGCTGCGCAGCGCCACAGCCACGGCGACTCGAGCGCTGCGCATGCCGTACTCCATCACCGATCGAGAGAACTCAGCCGGGTGCCCGGCGAGTGCCATCGCGAACCTGGCCAGCGCCTGACCGAATCCGGCAGGATCCAGCTCGGCCACCCCCCCGTCGACGCCGAGCAGCGATCGGATCGACGAGACGATATCGGCGGCGCCCTGGCGTACCGCTGCCATGGCCTCGTCCGGGTCGTAAGTCGGCCCAGTCGACCCAGCCGGACCCGTCACGACACCACCTCCACTCCGATGCTCCTGTGCACGAGGGTCCCGACGGAGCAGCCGCAGCGCAAGGGCCTGGCGATCGGCACCGTCGAGGCGGGCCTGGCAGGATCTTCAGGCCGTGCGAGCGGTGGTGAGCCGAGTGACCGAAGCAGCGGTGCTGGTGAATGACCAGGTGGTCGGGGCACTGGACCAGCCCGGATTGCTGGTACTGCTCGGTGTGACGCACGACGACGGTTCGGCCGAGGCCGAGACCATGGCGCGCAAGCTGTATGAGATGCGGATCCTGCGCGACGAGCGCTCCGTCGCGGACACCGGCGCCGGGGTGCTAATAGTGAGCCAATTCACCCTCTACGGCTCCACCCGCAAGGGCCGGCGGCCCTCCTTCACCTCAGCCGCCCGCCCGGAGCACGCTGAACCGTTGATCGATGAGGTCGTCGCCCGGCTCCGGTCCCGCGGTGTGAGCGTGACCACCGGGCGCTTCGGCGCGACCATGGCGGTGCGCAGCGTCGCCGACGGCCCGTTCACCCTCCTCCTCGACGTGTGACACTCTCCAAGAGCTGCCAACCCGGGCACGAACTGCCTTAAACAGCTACCTACCTGAGAAGTGTCTGAGGGTCCCGCGGATCGGGCACTTCACCGCGAACTCGTTCGTCGTTCCGGGTGAGGGGTCGGGAACGGAATCCGGACCCCCGACGTTGTAACCGTCAACGCCGCGGGTACCCGATGGCCAGACACGTGCAGCGTCGCGCGCCGATTTGCCGAACGCATCGTCCAGTCGGCACGAGGATCCGTCGCAGGAAAGGAACCTGATGACCGCCGCGCAGATGACCGTGGAACCGGACACCGCCCTCGAGGCAGACCTTGACGCGCAGAGCCCGGCCGCGGACCTGATCCGGGTGTACCTCAACGGAATCGGACGCACCGCGCTGCTCACCGCGCAACAGGAGGTCGAGCTGGCCAAGCGCATCGAGGCCGGCGTGTTCGCACGTCACATCCTGGACACCGGGACACGGCTGTCGTCCAGCCGGTGTGCCGATCTGGCCCGGCTGGTGCGCGACGGTGATCGAGCAAAAGATCACCTACTGGAGGCGAACCTGCGGTTGGTGGTGTCACTGGCTAAGCGCTACACAGGGCGTGGAATGCCGCTGCTGGACCTGATCCAAGAGGGCAATCTCGGTCTGATCCGCGCTGTAGAGAAGTTCGATTACACCAAGGGCTTCAAGTTCTCCACTTATGCCACCTGGTGGATCCGGCAGGCCATCACCCGCGGCATGGCCGATCAGGGACGCACCATTCGACTTCCGGTGCATCTGGTGGAACAGGTGAACAAGCTGGCCCGGATCAAACGGGATCTGCACCAGCGGCTCGGCCGGGAGGCGACCCACCAGGAGCTGGCCAACGAATCCGGCATCGCGGTGGAGAAGGTTGCCGACCTGTTGGACTACTCCCGCGACCCGGTCAGTCTGGACATGCCGGTCGGCGCCGAGGAGGAAGCGCCGCTGGGCGACTTCATCGAGGACGCCGAAGCCACCGACGCGGAGTCCGCGGTGATCTCCGGATTACTGCAGGATGACCTTCGCCGGGTACTGGCCACCCTGGAAGACCGGGAGCAGAAGGTCATCCGGCTGCGCTATGGCATCGACGATGGTCAGCCCCACACGCTGGACCAGATCGGCAAGCATTTCGGACTCTCCCGCGAACGGGTACGCCAGATCGAGCGCGAGGTCATGGCCAAGCTGCGCCACGGGGATCGTGCCGAGCGGCTCCGCGCATACGCCAGCTGAACTGCATTTGGTTGCAGCCCGTCACCGCTCGAATGGCGGCATTGACGCCGCCGCGCCGGAGGAGGCACTGTCACCTGGAAGACGTGACACAGACCACGCGACGTCAGGCTCAGGCTGTCGCGCGCCGCGGAAGGTCGGGCTCGTCGGGGGTCCGGCCTTCCCACGTCCGCCCGTCCCACGGCTATTGCCGAGGGTCCTCGGGGTCCAGGTCGTGCAGCGGGTAGACAGCCCGCCGGGTTTCGTGTATCGCCCGATCCAGGGGAGTGTCCCCAGTCCCGTCCCAGGGCATCCAACAAGGCTCGACGCCATCGGTCATCGAGGTTGGCAGCGTCGCGCCGGACGCCACGGTGGCCGCATGCGCCCTCCAGCCGGTGGGCACCGCTGAGTGTGGGGCCACATCGCGGCCGAGCAGGGTCGCCAGCAGATGTGTCCATGATCGCGGAACCACCCGGAACAGGGAGTAACCACCGCCGCCAAGCGCCAGCCAGCGGCCACCAGCCGTGGTGTCGGCGAGCTCGGCCAAGGCGCGGTGCGCAGCCCGCTGACCGTCCACGGACAGCGCCAGGTTGGCCAGCGGATCCTCTATATGGGTGTCCGCGCCGTGTTGGGTGACCAGGACCTGCGGCCGGAACGCGCGCAGCAGCGCGGGCACCACTGCGTGGAACGCTCGCAGCCACCCGTCGTCGCTTGTGCCGGGAGGCAGCGGCACATTCACCGCTGAGCCCTCCGCGCCAGGCGCGCCGATGTCGGTGGAGTTCCCGGTGCCCGGAAAGAGTGTCGCGGGGTGCTGGTGCAGCGAAATGGTGAGCACCCGGGGGTCATCGACGAAGGCCTCCTGCACCCCGTCGCCGTGGTGGACGTCGATGTCGACGTAGGCCACCCGGGACACCCCGCCGTCGAGCAGCCGCCGGATCGCCAGCGCGCAGTCGTTGTAGATGCAGAAACCCGAAGCGTGATCACGCATCGCATGATGCAGCCCACCAGCGATGTTCACCGCTCGCGCCGCGTGACCAGCGAGGATCTCATCGGCGGCGAGCAACGAACCACCGGCGACCAGCGCCGAGGCCTCGTGCATGCGGTGGAAAACCGGATTGTCCGGGGTGCCCAAACCGTGGCCTGCGCGCCCGCGCGGCGCCTGCTTCACCGCGACGAGGTAGTCATCGGAATGCACAGTGCGCAGTTCGTCGTCCGTGGCCTGTACCGGCGCCCGCAGCTGCACCCCATCCAGGACGCCCAGCGAACGTGCCAGCCGGATCGTGAGGTCGAGCCGGATGGGATTCAGCGGGTGCCGTCCACCGAGGTCGTACCCGAGAAGGGTCTCGTCCCAGATGACCACCGCGCGGGAAGGGCTCATGCCCCTGCACGCTACCGGTCGGCGGGAGCGGCAGCGTGCCATCGATACCTACCCGGGGTCCGGGCCGGTGGCCACTGGACGGCCGGGGTCGGTGCACCACTGGGACCACGATCCGGCGTACAGCGCCGCCGGGCACTGGGTCGGCGTGACCCCGGCGAGCTCAAGTCCGAGCACGACAGCACAGGCGTTGATCCCGGAACCGCAGTAGGCGCCGACATCAGCGCCCTTAACCCCCCACCGGTGGGCAAGCTCGCGGAGCCGGCTCGGCGGGAGCCAACGCCCCTGCGAATCGGTCAACTCGCTAAATGGCGCGTTTGCCGCCCCGGGAATATGGCCAGCCCGCGGATCCACCGGCTCGACCTCCCCGCGGTAGCGGGCTGGCACGCGCGCATCGAGCAGCACCCCATGGCGGGCCAGCTTCGCGGCTTGCGTTGCGTCGAGCACCGGCATGCCCCCGGGCCGCGCGGTGAACGTGCCAGCCCGCGGCCGGGACATCTCGACTGTCACCGGTAACCCGGCCGCTCGCCACGCCGCGATACCTCCGTCGAGCACTGCGACCGCAGGGTGTCCCGCCCAGCGCAGCAGCCACCACAGCCGTGCCGCCACCGACCCGTCCGCCGCGTCGTAGGCGACAACCGGAGTCGTTGTTCGCACGCCTGCGGCGCGCAGCGCGGCCTGCAGCGCCGTGGGGTACGGAAGGGGATGCCGTCCGCATGGGCCAGGCGGGGCGGCCAGGTCCGCATCCACGTCGAGGAAAACCGCGCCCGGCAGGTGGCCCGCGCGGTAGTCGACGCGACCCGGGGGCCCGGTGAGCGACCATCGCACGTCTGCCACAGTGGGTGGCTCGGGACCGGCCATCAGGGCGGCGAGCTCATGGGGCGTGATCACCGGATACATGCCGTCCATCCTGCCGGTTCTTGACACGCGCACTCCGCATCGCCCCAGCCGCGCTCTACCATAAGGGGTAACCCGAGGGAGACCGGTGTGAACGAGCTCATCGACACCACTGAGATGTATCTGCGCACCATCTTCGAGCTCGAAGAGGAAGGCGTGGTCCCGCTACGGGCGCGGATCGCCGAGCGCCTGGGACAAAGCGGCCCCACCGTCAGCCAGACGGTGGGCCGGATGGCGCGGGATGGCCTGCTGGCCGTGGCCGATGACCGCCATCTCGAGCTCACCGCGGAAGGCCGTAGCCGGGCCATCTCGGTGATGCGCAAGCACCGACTGGCCGAGCGCCTGCTGGTCGACGTGATCGGGTTGGAGTGGGAGCAGGTGCACACCGAGGCCTGTCGCTGGGAGCACGTGATGAGCGAGGCGGTGGAACGCAAACTGGTCGCGCTGCTGGGCAACCCGACCACATCCCCGTACGGGAACCCGATCCCTGGGCTGGACGAACTCGGGGTCAGAGAGCCTGCGGCTTCGGTCGAATCCGACCTCGTGCGGCTGGACGAGGTCGCCCGTCACGGCGGCGGCAGTGTGGAGGTGCGGCGCATCGCCGAACACGTGCAACTGGACCCGGCTCTGATGGCGGACCTGCACAAGGTCGACGCGGTGCCCGGCAACGTGGTGCAGGTGGCCGCCCAGGCACGGACCGGCCATCCGGTGGTGCTCTCCGGCCGCGGGTCCACGGTCGAGGTGGCAGGTGCACTTGCGCACGCGGTCATGGGCCGTCGGCGGTGACGCAGCCGAACCGGAGGCGGCTGCTTGTCACTGGAGGCGCGGGCTATGTCGGTAGCGTGTGCGCCGCGCGCCTGGCCGAGGCCGGCCACGACGTTGTGGTCCTGGACGACCTGTCCACCGGGCACCGGGACGCGGTGCCAGCCGGTTGCCGGTTCGTGGCGGGAGCAGTGGAGGATGCCGGCGCCCTCCTAGCCGAGGGTTTTGACGGTGTGCTGCATTTCGCGGCCCGCTCGCTGGTGGGCGAATCGATGGCGCAGCCACAGCGCTACTGGCTGGGCAACGTGGTGGCCACGGTCAGGCTGCTCGAGGCGATGCGCGAGCACGGCACTCCTCGGCTGGTCTTCTCCTCCACCGCGGCTACCTACGGGGAACCGGCGTCGGTGCCGATCACCGAAGATGCGGACACCCGACCCACCAACCCCTACGGGGCGACGAAGCTGGCGATCGACCACGCCATCAGCTCCTATGCCATCGCGCACGGCATCGCCGCCGTGAGCCTGCGGTACTTCAACGTCGCCGGCGCCTATGGCCCCTATGGCGAGCGGCACACCATCGAGACTCACCTCATTCCGCTGATCCTGCAGGTCGCCCTCGGTCACCAAGAGAAGATCATGGTGTTCGGGGAGGATTGGCCCACTACGGATGGCACCTGCATCCGCGACTACATCCACGTGGTGGATCTCGCCGACGCTCATGAGCTGGCGCTCGAGCAGGCTGTGCCCGGCGAGCACCGGATCTACAACCTGGGCAACGGAACCGGCTTCTCGGTGCGGCAGGTACTGGACAC
>JBOHFW010000112.1:0-12995 GCA_050699835.1 Pseudonocardiaceae bacterium
CTGCCACGATTCCCACCGGCCGCAACCGGTTATCCAGCAGATAAACCACCTGGTCGGGCGCCACCAGCTTGCCGAACTCGGCGCTGAGCACATTCGCGATCTGCGCGTGGTCGCGCTGACCGTCCACACTCGCCGCCAAGAGGTACAACAAGCGGGGCAGCTGGATAACCTGACCATCGGCCCGCCGAACGATGTAGGGCGCTTGGAGAAAACCCGACCCCTGGTACTCCCCGATCAGCTCGATTCCCTCGGCCAACCGCGGCACCTTACCCACAGCGGATCCTGAATCAACCACCGTACGCTCAGTGTCGATGACGCCCTCCCCCGACTCGAAAACCTGGCCCGCCGAATCGAAACCTGAACACAATACGAACCTGGCCTAACGAAATCACCACACCAAAACGCTCGAAAGCGACGTTACTGAATGCCATCCAGCCTAACCGATGGCCAATGCCACGGACACCGCTACTTACTACCTAGTTTCACCGATACCGCCCCGTAACGTCGGGCGCCACTGTCGTTGCGAAGGGGCGGCCGGCCTCCAGCCACCCCTCCCGCTAACGCACTACCGGCAATCGCCTGATGACGGTGGGCACCCGCTTGGCTCAGCTATAGACGGCCCCGCCGGCACCACCGGTTCCGGCACCACCGACACCGCCGTAACCGGTGCCGGCAGGGTTGGTCTGATCGCCGAAGATGTTGACGTTGACGAGGTTGGCACCAAGTCCGCCCCTGCCGACGCCCCCGGGGCCACCCAAACCTCCCTCGCCACCGCGGCCGCCAGCGATCGAGCTGAACAGCGACAACACGGTGCGCTGCGGCAGCAGTTCCACATACTGCCCGTCGAGCTCAGCCGAGCTCAGTGCGTCTGACATAGATCCTCCTAGGAAAGGTGTTCCCGCGGCCTCCAGATGGCCCCGGGACTACGAACACCGCATCGGTGGCAGTGCCGATTCGGCGCTACCCACGGTGCACACCCTCGCACCCAGGTGGCAATCAGTAGTCGTACTTAACTCTTCCAGACCCACTACGTAGTCCAGAGGACTTGCTGTGCAGCTAGCAACCGAAGATGTCACGGAGATCCGGTCAGCGCATTACCTACGACGTATACCTCCCTCATCTCGTTTTCCCTGCTCATCCCCTGTGTCGTGAGGGTGGGGTGGCAACTGCACAAGCCACCCCTCCCCCCAGTCGACGGCACCAATCACGATCAGGTGATCACTCAATCGAGCAGGTCTGACTTAGCTACCCGCGCCTCAGCTACCCAGTGCTCCGCCGGGGCCGCCGTTACCGCTGCCGCCCGTGCCGCCGTAGCCCACGCCGGCATCGTTGGTCTGGTCGCCGAACAGGTTGAGGTTGATGAGGTTAATGCCGAGACCGCCCCGACCCACGCCACCCTTGCCACCCGCGCCACCGTCGCCGCCACGGCCGGCACCGCCGCCGGTGTTGAGCAGCGACATCACGGTCCGAGCCGGCAGCAGCTCCACGTGCTGGCCGTCGATCTCAGCAAAGCTCAATGCGTCAGACATCAATCCTCCTAGGAAAGGTGATCCCGGTGAATCCGGGCCGTAAACACCTCATCGGTGGCAGTGCCGATTTGGCTAGCTATACCCTGCCCAGCGGTGACCCTCTGTGGCAATCAGTAGTCACACGTAACTCCATTAGGACTACTACCTAGGATCGGGCATCTTTTTCGAATACGTAGCCGACCCGAAGAGTCTACCGAGACGTCGCCACCCGAAGTACCTATGGAGGACGGTTTCCACGGGTTTGCCGACCTTCCGTGCGGTACTGGGACGCTCGGCGGGAGCGATTCAATCGAGTAGGTGAGGGGGGTAGCCGGATCCGGCCACCCCCCTCACCTAAACCCTGCCACCCACGACCAGATGATCGTTCGACGACACCAGCTCAGCTCAGCTGACGATATTCCCGCCGGGACCACCATTCGCGCTGCCGCCCGCGCCGCCGATTCCGTTACCGGCGCTGTTCGTCTGGTCGCCGAATGCGCTGATGTTCAAGACGTTCAGCCCGAGGCCGCCCCGGCCGACGCCGCCATTTCCGCCCGCGCCGCCATTGCCGCCACGGCCGGCATTGCCGGTACTCAGCAGCGACATCACAGTGCGGGCCGGCAGCAGCTCAACGTGCTGGCCATCGACCTCGACAAAGCTCAATGCGTCAGACATCAAAACCTCCTAGGGAGTATTGCCCCGGCGGCATCCGGGGACTACACATCACCTCATCGGCGGCATTACCGACTTGGCTCTACATACCTTGCACGCCATTAAGGCCACCCGACAATCGGTAGTCGCACGTAAATCCTCGAATGAACCACCTAGCAGTGCCGGTTTTTCCCATTTCAGTACCTACTATGGGAATTTCAACCCGAACGCAGGAGATAAAATGAAGTGAGGGGTGACCACAGTGTGGCCACCCCTCACCATAAACGGCACGCCGCGATCCGCTGATCGCCAGCGGCACCAGCTAGAATCAGCTGAGGACATCTCCGCCCTTGCCGCCATCGGCGCTGCCGCCCGCGCCGCCGTATCCGTCACCGGCACTGTTGGTCTGGTCACCGAACAGGTTGAGGTTGATGAGGTTAATGCCGAGGCCGCCGCGGCCAGTACCACCGTGGCCGCCGGCGCCGCCGTTGCCGCCACGGCCGGCACCGCCGGTGCTCAGCAGCGACATCACGGTCCGAGCCGGCAGCAGCTCCACGTGCTGGCCGTCGATCTCAGCAAAGCTCAATGCGTCAGACATCAAATTCCTCCTAGGAAAGGTAGTCCCGGCCCTCACCGGGACGAAAAGCTTCATCGGCGGCATACCGATTCGGCACCACATACATTGCCCGCAGTAGTGTTACGAGGCAATCAGTAGTCACACGTAATTCGCCGCACCCGACTACTTATGCTCGCCGACCCAGACAACGACCATGTTTTTTGAACACGTAGAAGACAACGAGACGGACCGCATTTTTCGCCGCATCTGGTACCTACGCAACAGCCTTCACTCCAATACGACAGCGCGGGAGGAACGGTCCCTGCGACCGCCCCTCCCGCGCGAAATTCCGTGCCAAGCGATAACGTGATCGCTTGAGCGATACTTGTCGACTCAGCCCCCGGCGGCGCCGGTGCCAGCCGGGGCAGCACCACCACCACCACCGACGGCACCACCGGTGCCACCTGCTCCACCGGTGAGCGCGTTGGTGACGTCGCCTTCCTTAACAATGAAAATGGGGTGGAAGAACGCGGCCTTGCCACTGCCGTCGCCACCCTCGCCAGCGGTGTACGCGGCGCCCCCACCAGCGGCACCCCCACCAGCGGCCCCGCTGGCAGGGTCCGCAGGGGCACCACCCGCAATGAACATTGACAGGACGGTACGTGCGGGCAACAGCTCCGCACTCTGCCCATCAACCTCCGCAAAACTCAGTTCATCCGACATCTACTCCTCCTAGGTAGGAAAGGTGAGTCCCGGTGGTCCCGGGCACAGAAAAATCACCTCATCGTCTGTCCGTGCCGATTCGGCATCACCTACCCTGCCGAGAAACAAGGTCAAGCGGCAATCGGTAGTCGCACGTAAATCCACAGGTCGACTACCTAGCGGTTGCGGTGCTTTACGAAATACCTAGCCGGCGGCGATATTCCACTGAGATTACCGGACGCGAAGTACCAACACTAACTCGCCACACCCGAGGCTCGCGATCAGCCGGCAGGGATGCTGCGCAACAAATCCCGCAAGCCATCGGCGTCGAGCAGCTCGGCAGGTCGCACGGTGCGGTTGGCCCGGACGTAGTGGAATGCCGCGCGTACGCAATTCAGCGGTGCACCGGACAGCGCTGACCAGGCCAGCCGGTACGCGGCGAGTTGCAGGGTCACCGCGTGCGGGATCTCCTCAGGGGCCTTCCCGGTCTTCCAGTCGATAATGGTCCAGCCCCCATCAGGGTCGGCGAACACCGCATCCATCCGGCCCCGCACCCCCATCCCGTCGAGCACAGTCTCAAAAGGCACCTCGACGTCGTGCGGGCTCCGCGCCGCCCATTCGCTGGCCAGGAAAGCCGCCTGCAGCGAACCGAGTTCGGTATTCGGGGCAGCTTCCGCGTCAGCAGCGCCCGGCAACTCATCGTGATCGATCAGCCGGGTGGAACCGAACCGACGCTCCAACCACGCGTGGAACGCCGTACCGCGACGCGCCATCGGGTTCGGGGCGAACGGCAGCGGTCGACGCAGCCGGGCGGCCAGCGCCGAGGGGTCCTCAGCGAGCTCTACGAGCTGGCTCACCGACACATGCGCGGGCAGCACGACCCGTTGCTCAGCACGGCGAGCGTCCCGCTCGGCGAGCAGCACGTCGATCTCACGCTGCCAACCCTCTGCAGTGCCCTCCGGCGAGAGGCCACCGGCCAGCGCGTCGCGCACCAGCTGGGCGCCCTCGGCCACCGCATCCCGGCGAGGGCCAAGCGGGTCAACCGGCCAGGGCACCTGCCGCGGTGCGGTGTCCAGCGGGTTGGGCTCACCCTCGCTGGGCGGGTAGGCCCACTGGTCGATCACGCACCCTTCGATGTCGCGAATTTCCTGAAGGAACACCGACGGCGACCGGGGTGTGCTGCCTGCCGCGCCCCAGTAGTGGCCACTGACCAGCAGGGTCTGCTCCGCGCGGGTGAGCGCGACGTACAGCAGCCGGCGCTCCTCCGTCAGCCTGCGGGCATCGAAGGCCGCCTCGTGCGCCGAGAGCGCCTCGGCGAGCTCCTTCTGATCAGCGCCTGCGGGCAGTGTGAAAGCAGGCAGATCGGCACGGTCGCCGCGCAGCGCTACCGGCAATTCAGTGACCGTCCGCAGCCACGACGAGCTCTTCTTGACCGCCGGGAACACCCCATCGACCAGGTGCGGGACGGCCACCACCTGCCACTCCAGGCCTTTCGCGGCGTGCACGGTAAGGATCTGTACCCGGTCGTGAGCGACCTCGACCTCGCCCGGCTCGAGGCCATCTTCGGTGTCCTCGGCGGTGGCTAGGTAGTCCAGCAGCGCAGGCACCCCAGCCAGCGGGCTGGCTGCGGCGAAGTCCGCGACAACGTCGGCAAAGGCATCGAGATGGGCCCGGCCGGCCGGCCCGGGACGGACCAGCGACTCGGTGTCCAGCAGCAGGGTGCGCTCGGCATCGGCTACCAGATCGGTCAGCGGCTGGGTAATCCGGCACCGCAACCCCCGTAACTCGGCGGCCAGCGTGCGCAGCCGCCGGTAGCCCAGCTCCGAGTAGCGCGTCGGGTCGCCCGGCGAATCCAGCGCGTCAACCAGCCCCGCCGCCTCGGCGGCCTCCCCTGTCAATTCCCCGGGCAGGGCGGCCAGGACGTCCGCCGCAGTCGCGCTCTGACCCGTGCTGTCCGGACTGGTGCCATTCTGCTTGGGGCCATCCGGACCTGCCGGACTCTGGTGATCGATCGCCAACTCCCGGGCCCGGCCCCACAATGCGGCCAGGTCAGCCGCGCCGATCCGCCACCGAGCGCCTGTGAGCAACCGTGCCGCGGCGGTGCCGGCGAGTGGGTCGACGAGCAACCGCAGCACGCTCACCAGGTCACGGACCTCCGGCGTGTCCAGCAGCCCGCCCAACCCCACCACCTCGACAGGGACATCGCGGGCCCGCAACGCAGCGGCCAGTGCCGCCATATCAGCGCGGCGGCGGACCAGCACCGCGGCGCTCGGCGGGGCGCCCCGATCGGCCACGGTCACGTGCCAGCGATCGGCGACGGCGGCGGCCACCCAGCTGACCTCGGCCCGGACGTCGGGCAGCAGCGCGCAGTGGACCTCGCCGGGTTCGGCACCATCCCGGCAGCGCAACTCGCCCACCCGCACTCCTGCGCCGCGGAGCTCGCCGGAGACTGCGTTCGCTACCGCGAGCACCTCGGGTGGGTTGCGGAAGCTGGTGAGCAGCCCTCGGGTCAGCGCCGGCGTTGCGTCCAGATGGGGGAAGTCGGTGGTGAACCGCGGCAGGTTGGCTGCGGACGCACCGCGCCAGCCGTAGATCGACTGGCAGGGATCGCCGACCGCGGTCACCGGGATCGTGGTATTGCCGAACAACGACCGCAACAGCACCCGCTGGCTATGCCCGGTGTCCTGATACTCATCGAGTAGCACCGCCCCGAAACGAGCCCGCTGCTCTTGTCCGACCTCGGGGTGGTCGCGCGCGAGTACGGCCGCGAGGCTCATCTGATCACCGAAGTCGAGCACCGCCTCGCGACGCTTGAGCTCGATGTGACGCTGCACCAGCGGCAGCATCGCCAGCCGTGACCGCTGGGCGTCCAGCACCGACTTGAGGTCGGCCCGCAGCGAGCCACGCTGGCGGGGACCGGGCGCCGCGCTGACCAACGCAGTGATCATCGCTTCGGTGTACTCCCGCAGCTGTGCCGGCTCGCACAAATGCTCGGCAAGCTGCCCGGCCAGACCGAGCAGCCAACCGGTGACCGTGCGCGGCACCTTCCCGTCCAGGTCAAGATCTGGTTCCCAGCCGGCGGTGACCCGGTGCGCGAGCTGCCAGGCGCCGGTCTCGGTGAGCAATCGGGCCCCCGGATCGGTGGGCAGCCGCAGCGCGTGCTCGGCGACCAACCGGCCGGCGTAGGCGTGATAGGTCAGCACGGTGGCCTCACCGGCCAGCACCGCAGCCCTGCGCTGCCCGGTGGGGTCGAGTCGATCCAGCACCGGCGAGCCGGCGAGCCGGCGCAACCGGGCCCGGACCCGCTCAGCGAGCTGTTGGGCGGCCTTGCGGGTGAAGGTGAGACCGAGCACTCCCTCGGGGGTGACGTACCCGTTAGCGACCAGCCACACGACCCGGGCCGCCATCGTCTCGGTCTTGCCCGACCCGGCGCCCGCGATCACCAGCGTGGGCGTAGTGGGGTCGGCGGCGATGACCTCGGCTTGCTCTGCAGTGGGTGGCGGGCAACCGAGAGCCGCAGCAAGCTCTCCGGGTTCAATGCAGCCGGGCGTTGCCGTCATTGCGTCACCTGCCGGCCCGAGTCATGCAGCGGACACGCGATCTTCGAAGGGCACCGGGCGCACTCGCCGTTGTCGATCGCGGCAAACTCCGGCCCTGCGGTACGCCGGGCCGCCTCCCGTACCACACCCCGCCAGCGCGTCAAGGCCGATGGGTCCAACGGCTGTTGATTGCGCTGCACGGCCGCGGTTGTGCGTGCCGAGACCTGCACGATGCAAGCCCCACCGGGTTCAGCGGCCAAGCCGTGTCCGGTGAAGGCACCGTGCGCCGCCGCAAGCTGGTAGATCGCCAGCTGAGCGTGATCTTCGGCAGCCTGCTTGCTGATCGGGGTCTTGCTGCTCTTCACGTCGACGATCACCGGGCGGCCCTGACAATCGCGCTCCAAGCGGTCCACCCGCCCGCGCAGCAACACCGCCGGGTCATCAGCCGGACCCTCTGCCAAGCGATCGGCCGGCGGGAGAGCCACTTCAATGTCCTGCTCGCAGCCGACCTCGGTGAGCTCCCCGCGGCTGTCGCGCCACCAGCGGCGGAACATCTCGACCATCTGGCGGACCCGCTGCTGCTCGGCACGGGAGTACCACGGTGCACCCGCGTCGACACCTGTCCAGGCCTGCGCGAGCGCCTCCTCAACCTGCGCCTCGGTTGCGCCGGCGGCCACCGCCTGGACCAACCTGTGCACCAGCGACCCGGTGACCGCGGCCAGCGCCCGGACGTCCGCACCGCCGTGCCGGGTGAGCAGCCAGCGCAACGGACAGCTCGAGACCAGCTCCACCAGCGAGGGTGACACCCTGGCCGGCTCACCCAGCACCCGCAGCGGAGCCTGGCTCGATGGCAGCCCCAGTCCGTACCAGGACTCGGGGTGCGCACCGGGGACACCGGCCTGCGCCAGCTGCGCCAAACCCACCGCCGCACTGCGCCGCCGCACGTCGCTCTCGGCCGGATCGCAGCACACTCGGCGCAGCTCGGCGACGAGCTCAGGCAGGTTCAGTCCGCGCTCCCGGGGAGCCACCGATCGCTCGGGCATAGCCGTATTGATGCCTTCCAGCTCATCGGTGTCCTGCAACTCATCAAGGAACCGGGAGGGCTGCTCGTCCTCCCCGCGCACCGCGCTGACCAGCAACCGGTGCCGAGCCCGGCTCGTGGCCACCAGCAGCAGCCGCCGTTCTTCGGCCAGCAACGGCGCGGTCCGCGAGAGGGCGCCGGAGTCGATGCCAGCGACGACGTCCACCAGGCGCTCCACCCCGAGCAAAGAGCCGCGCAGCCGCAGGTCTGGCCAGCTGCCCTCCTGGACTCCGGGCACCGCGACGAGGGACCACTCCCGGCCGGCCGCAGCGTGCGCGGTGAGCACGGTGACCGATTCGCCCTGGGGCGAACGCGCAGCCAGCGAGTCACCAGGTATCTGCTGCTGCGCGAGATAATCGCAGAAACCCAGTACGCCGGCTGGACCACCGTCGGCACCGGGTAGCCGATCGGCGTAACGGGCGGCGGCATCGAAGAGAGCGACCACCGCATCGAGGTCTCGATCGGCCTGCGCACCGGCCGAGCCGCCGCGCGCCGCGGCCGCAGCCCAGCGTTGTGCGAGCCCGCTGGCCTGCCATAGCTGCCACAGCACCTCCTCCGCAGCCTCGCCGCGCTGGGCCGCGCGGGCGGTAGACATCAGCAGGCCGGCCAGCCTTCTGGCCGGTGCCGCACTCCGGTCGTCAAGCCCGTCCAGCTGGCCTTCCCGGCGCAGCACCTCGACGAGTAGCGCACCACTGGTCCGGGTGCCTCCCTCGGCGAGCTCGCGGCGGCGCAGCTCCCGGCGCAACCTGCGCAACCCCAAGGGGTCAGCCCCGACCAGCGGGGAGGTGAGCAGCGCGGCTGCGGTCTCCTCGTCCAGGGCGGCGGGGCGCACCGCGCAGCGCAACACTCCCAGCAACGGCTGAACTGCACCCTGGTGGGCCACTGGCAGCTCCTCGCGCGGCACCGCCACCGGAACTCCTGCCGCGAGCAGCGCACGGCGCAGTACCGGCAGCGCCTGCGTCGTGGAGCGCACCAGCACCGCCATATCCGACCAGGCCACGCCGTTCAGGAGGTGGGCGCGGCGGAGCTGATCGGCCACCCAGGACGCCTCGGCCGCGGCGGAGCCGAACACCCGCACGGTGACTTGCCCACCCGGCTGCTGCCCCGCTGGTCCGGGCTGCTCGCGGCGCGGGCCGGGCAACCGGCTGGCGAGCCGGGACACCGCGGAACGCAGCGCCGGAGCCATCCGATGGTTGGTGCACAGGCGCACGACCGGAGATCCGCCGGTGGTGAGCAGCCCGGGATCAGCGCCGCGGAAGGAGAAGATGGCCTGGTCCGGATCGCCGAACATCAACAGCTCGTGCGCGCCCACGCCGAGTCTGGTCACCAGGGCGGCCTGTAACGGGTCGAGGTGCTGGGCATCGTCGACGATCAGGTGGCGCACCCGGTCGCACTCCCGGCGCAGCACCTCGGCGTCCGTGTCGAGCACCAGCAGCGCCGCGGACACCAGCTCCGCGGCGTCCAGCGCTGGCGCGGTCGCCTGCGGCGTGACGGTGCCCACCGATCCGCGCAGCAGCATCACCTGCTCGTAGTTGCGGAAGAAGCGTCCGGCCGCCACCCACTCGTCCTGCCTGCACCGGCGACCCAGGGCGATGAGGTCCTCCGGTGCGAGCCCCCGTTCCGCGGCTCGCATGAGTAAGTCCCGCAACTGCGTGGCGAAGGCTGCCAGGCCCAGCGCCGGACGCAGTCGCGGCGGCCAACCCTTCCCGCCGGCTTGCAGCTCGCCCGCAAGGAGCTCCCGAATCACCACATCCTGCTCGGGGCCGGACAGTAACCGCGGTGGCGGCGCATCATGCAGCGAGGCCTGCAGCCGCAGCACGGAGAAGGCGTAGGAGTGCACGGTGCGCACCAGCGGTTCCCGCACGGTGGGCGTGACACCGCCCGCCACAAGCCGTTCGACGATGCGTTCCCGCAGGTCGGCGGCGGCTCGGCGACTGGAGGTAAGCACCAGCACCCGCTCCGGGTCCGCGCCACGACGCACCCGATCGGCCACGGTATGCGCCACGAGCGTGGTCTTGCCGGTACCCGGGCCGCCCAACACTCGCAACGGCCCACCGGCGTGCTCCAGCACTCGGCGCGCGTCGGACCCCCACACCGCGGTCCGGGGCACGGTGGTTACGGAACGAACCAGGATGGGCACGCTGCGTATGGAATCACGACGCTCTGACAGCCCGCGGGGTGCCGCTGAGTGCCCCTCCCCAAGACGACGCCGCGCTCGATGGGATCAGGCAGTGCGGTCTGCGGGAGGATGGCAACCGGCTCCGCGCGGAGGGTGTGCTCGCCGACGATGGGCAGGTACCGATGCGCCGCTACCGCGTCAGTTACCGTCGGAGGAGTCCGGGCCCACGACCGTGGTCATAATGCCGGCCGGGTCGACTTTGCGGATCCTGCTGTTGTTCCCGTCAGCGATATAAATCGCCCCATCAGCTCCGACGCTCACAGCGGTGGGGTTGTTCAGCTCCGCGTAGATCGCTGGACCATGGTCACCGGAGATACCCGCGACGCCGGTACCGACGATCGTCGTGATCTCACCGCCCGGATCGACCCGGCGGACTCTGTGATTCACAGAGTCCGCGATATAAAGTGCACCATCTTTATTAACAAAAACAGAGCGCGGGATATAGAGGTACGCTTGGGTTGCGGGACCACCATCGCCGGGGTGGCCAGGACCCGCACCAGCCACAGTGGTGATAGTGCCGCTGGGATCGACCTTGCGGACCCGATGACTCGCGAAGTCGCCGATGTAGACATTGCCATCCCGATCCGCCGCGACGCCGTCCGGGACTGCGAGTTGCGCTCTGGTGGCGGGCCCGCCGTCGCCGAAAAAACCTTGGATACCGTTACCGGCTATCGTGCTGATCCGTCCACTCACGTCGACCTTGCGGATCCGATCGTTCCCGCTGTCGGCGATGTACAAGTTGCCCGCCCGATCTACCGCGACACTTCTCGGGGTGTTCAGCTCGGCGTCGATGGCCGGGCCGCCATCGCCCTTGTCTCCCGACGTCCCGTTGCCGGCAATGGTCGTAATCTTGCCGGCCGCATCGACCTTGCGGATCCGGTTGTTGTCGACGTCAGCGACGTACAGGTTGCCCGCCTCGTCAACGGCGATGCCTCGCGGAGAACTGAACCGGGCCTTGGTAGCTGGCCCTCCATCTCCGGAGAAACCCGTCTCACCAGTTCCGGCCACCGTAGTGATCAAACCGTTTCGGTCGATCTTACGTACCCGGTAGCCGACGACCTCCACAATGTAAAGATCATCACCAGGGCCAACCGCCAGGCCCTCCGGAGTCTGAAGTTGCGCGAGAATGGAAGAGCCACCGTCCCCGGCCGATCCCTGGTTGCCGTTACCCGCGATCGTTGTAATAGTGCCAGCTGGGTCGATCTTGCGGACTCGATGGCTGAGGTAGTCGGAGATGTACAGGTTGCCCGCACGATCCACCGCCAGCCCACGCGGGGCAGAAAACTGCGCATTGACGGCCGGGCCGTTATCCCCCGAATCTCCCTTCGCGCCGGTACCAGCAATCGTCTTGATCGTTGCAGACGGGTCCAGCTTGAAGACGCGAGTATCGCCGGTCGTAGAAAAATACACCCCGCCTGCGGGGTCAACAGCGACGGCATAGACATTCCCCATTAGCCGGGTATCGGTCGCCAACTGCTGGCCAATCCCGAACAGCCAACCGATCCCGAATACCGCCAGTACGGCCAGGGTAACGGCGACAACAGCAGCGATCGCGGCGACACCGAAACGCTTGCGGCCCTTGGCGGTCCGGAGGGCCGGTGCAGGAGTCTGGGGTACCGGCGCAGGAGTCGGGGGTACCGGCGCAGGAGTCGGGCGGATCGTCGTAGGCAACGATGGCGGCACGGTGGTCTGCTGGAGAAAAGGCGCTACTGGAGGCTGCTGCATCGGCGGCAATGGGGCCGCACCGGCATAGACCACCTCACGCAGCGCGGCAGCGAACGCTCCACAGCTGGGGTAGCGATCGGCGGGCTCCTTGGCGATGGCCTTCACCAAGACGGCATCCACGCCGGGCAGGTCCGTCCCGGGTCGAGGCCACCACCGGCGGCCTCGATGATGCTGGCGCGGTCACGGCCCTCGACAAAGCGCATCGCCAGATACAGCACCCCATCGGCATTGCCGGCGTCGTAAACCGGAACGATGTGCGGGTGGTCGAGCGCGCCGGCCGTCCGTGCCTCCCGCTCGAAGCGCCGCTGGAAGTCTTGGTCAGCGGCCAACTCGGGAGCCAGGAGTTTCAGCGCGACCGTCCGGCCGAGATGCAGGTGCGTAGCCCGGTACACCACGCCTCCGCCACCACGACCGACCAACGCATCGAGTCGGTATCCGGCCACCTGGCCGCCGACGCCTGCAACCACCCCCTCGCTCCCCTCTTTCAGCACTGCCACCCCAGCAACCAAGACAGTATGCCTGGAACATCGGTGGATCGTGCGGTAGGAGAGACTCTGATGCCGCCACGCTCGCCGAGGACGAACAAGATCCCCTGCGTCGCGGGCGGTAGCTCCCGAGACTTCCGCTACCGGCGGGCAGTAACTGGACTTCTACTGGCTGCATCTGCAGGTCCTTTCGACGCCGACACCATTGGGGGCGGATCGATCCTCAATCGGGCCACCTGGCGTATAGTTCGCATTCCCGCAGACCTGCCGGTAAAAAATACCATGATCGGGTAGACATCCCCAGCAAAGATAGAGAACTCTGTTCACAACAAACCGCAGCACAGCACCAGGAGGTACCGATCACCCGGCGTGACGTAACCGGCATGTTACAATATGTAAAGCAGCCGGAAATTGTGCGACGCAACAGGACGGCTCGCACGTGATCCACGGCAGCTGGCGATCTCAACCAGCAGCCCGACTCGACTTATTTCAGCAGGTCACAGCACTACGGAGCGATCATCAACCGGTCCCGGGATATGAACGGCAGGTTACGTGCGCCGCACCATCAT
>JBOHFW010000113.1:0-20664 GCA_050699835.1 Pseudonocardiaceae bacterium
CCGCGATGGTAATCGCGGGGCGGCCTGCGCTGGTTCACCTCAGAGCGAGACTGTCCCGAGCAGCTTCAACTTCGGGGCGAGCGGCGTCAGCGTCGTCCGAGAACCCAGCTGCGCAGCAGAGCAGCAGTCACACCAGCCAACATCAGGACTGCCACCAGAATCGGAAGGGCAATCCGCTCAACACCGGTCGCAGGCAATGCCGAGGCCCGTCCTGCAGCCGCAACGTCGTTAGCCGCGGCGCTTTGCTTGCCCAGACCCGCGCTACCGTTACTCACCGACGGGGTCCCGAACAGGTCAGCCGTCAGCACACCAGACGACAGCCGACCGAGCGATCCCGTTCCAGGGCGACCGAGTGTCAGCAGCTCAGCATAGTTGAATCGGGGCAAGCCACTGTTATAGGTGCCAAGCGCAAACGCGAAGTCGCTGGGCATCGTCGGCCCGAAGAACGGACCGGATGCCGGTGACGCCAGCGCAGGTGCAGCAGCTGGCCCAGGCTGCGGCTGCTCCGCAGGAGCCCCCGCGGGTGGCGCGGCCGGTGCCGGCGACGCGGGCTTACCCAGCACAGGAACTTGCCCCCCAGCACCCTGGAGCGGCGCGAGAGCAGGTGAGATGACCGCCTCAATCGGTTGCGTGACCGGTGCGAGCGGCTCGGCAGTGATCAAACACTTCGAGGCCAAGGGACCTATCATTTCACGCAATGCAGGAGTCGCATCGAAGGTTTGGGACCCACTGGTGGGCACCGAACCGACATCGATCACCGACAGTTGTGCCTCGCGGACACCAACCCGCTGTCCGGGATAACCACGCACCGTGTCCCCGCAGGTACCCACCAGCATTGGCGCGGGCGCTGCGGCAAGAACAGGAGCGGGAGTCAAGACGCTGGAGGGTGCAGCGAGGGCCGTTAAGCCCCCCCCGAGGGTGCTGACAGCACACAGTAATGTGGCTGCTCCAGCAACCGTGGTCACCCTCGCTCGTGTCCCCATAGGTGCCTCCGTGTCGCTCAGTACCTGGTTGTGTCGTTAGAGTAACGACCTTAGAGCTTACTTGTGACGATAACCAGCACTTTCAGCAGATCGTGGTTACGCTGTGCACTCACCGTGTACTCTACGGGTACACCGATCAGCCTGCGGTAATCCCTCTAAGCTACTGATATGCGAATCGGTGCCCATGTCAGCGACAACGATCCGGTGACCGTGGCTACACAGCGCAACGCTGGAGCGGTGCAGTTCTTCCTCGCCGACCCGCAGAGTTGGCAGGTTCCCCAGCCACATCCTCAGGCCACCCAGCTGCTGGAGACCGATTTAACCGTCTATGTTCACTCACCGTACGTGATTAATGTGGCGTCGCTGAACAACCGCATCCGCATCCCGTCCCGCAAGCTGCTCGCCCAGCACGCAGCCGTGGCCGCCACGATTGGTGCACAGGGGTTGGTGGTGCACGGCGGACATCTCACCAAGGGCGAGGATCCCGCGCAAGGCTTCGAGAACTGGCGAAAGATGTTCGAGAGGCAGTCGGCGCAGGGCGGTTTCGCCACCCGGATCCTGGTGGAGAACACCGCAGGCGGAGACAACGCGATGGCACGGCGGTTCGATGCATTAGGCCGGTTGTGGGACGCGATCGGCGCCTACGACGTGGGCTTCTGCTTGGACACCTGCCACGCATTCGCCGCGGGGGAGGATCTGGCCGATGCCGTGGACCGCATCCGGGCCATCACCGGCCGGATCGACCTGGTGCACTGCAACAATTCACGCGACGAGTTCGGCTCGGCAAGAGATCGTCACGCCCCGCTGCGCGAAGGCACGATCGATCCCGAACAGCTGGTCGCCGTCTGCGCCGCCGCCAATGCCCCCATCATCCTCGAAACCGACCCAACAACCCAGCTAGCCGACATCACCTGGCTCCGCGCCCAGCTCACTTCATGATCACCCGATATGGCGACATATCGGGCTCAGCAGGCCGGTGAAACCCCGATATGTCTCCATGTCGGGTCGGGAAGTACTGGGGGTGAGCGGTAGATGTCTCGGAGGACTAGGGCCATGAGTGTTAGTACGGCAAAGTCGCGGATCAGGACGGCGCCTAGGAAGGGCTCGATGGGGAGGCCCCCACGGTCCGGGCCTAGGTAGTAGGCCATCCGGGGAGCCCAGAGCAGCGCATCGACGGTCATCCAGGCCAGCACCGGCTTCCACCGGGGGATCGCCAGCACCGCCAGCGGAACCAGCCACAACGAATACTGCGGACTCCACACCTTGTTGACCAGCAGGAACGCGCACACCACCAGGAAGCACAGCTGACCCAGCCGCGGGCAGCGCGGCGCGGTCAGCGCGATCCAGCTGATTGCCGCGCACGCCAGCGCGAACAGCATCGCGCTGATCAGGTTCAGGGTGACGGGGATCTGGCCGGCTCTCAGCACCCCGTCGAAACCGGGCCAGCCAGTGAAGGTGGACACCACTGTGTACAGCGTGTCTGGATCGGCTCCGCGCCGGTTGTTGAGCCGGAAAAACTCTGCCCACCCGGACGGGAACAGCAGCGCGATCGGCAGGTTGACCACCGCCCAGGACAGCGTCGCCGCCCCGAGGGCAGCCAGCCCGGGCCGAAGCCGCCTAGACCGCAGGGACAACAACAGGATCGGGCCCAGCAGCAGCAACGGGTAGAACTTGGTGGCTGCGCCCAGACCGAGCAACACCCCGGCGAGCACCGGTCGTCGCCGCGTCCACGCCAGCAGGCCGGTGGTCGCCAGCGCGGTGGCCAGCGCATCGAAGTTGGTGAACGCATGCACGACGACCAGAGGCGATAACGCGGCCAGCGCGGCATCCCAGGGGCGTCGCGGGCACAGCAGCACCAGCGCCCATACCGTCACCAACCAGGCAGCGGTCAAACCCAGCGCGCTGATGTTGAAATGCACGATGGCTGGGGCCGCGCTGGGCAGCCAGCCGGGCTCTGTCACCGGAACTTCGGTCACCGGAACTTCGGCCACCGTAATCCAGGCCTGCGCGAGCTTGGCGGCGATCCACTGATACATACCGGTGAGCACCGGGTACTCCATGTACCGCAGCTGTTCACCCGGCTCGCCCGGGTGCTCGACCCACGAGGTGGCGTAGGGGAATCCGGCCAACCCGGGCTGGTCCAGCCGCTCGGCGGTGTAGAGCGGGATGGTGTCCGAGTAGCACATCGCCCGGTACTGGCGGTCATCGCGCCAGTCCACCTGGAGGGCCCCGGCGCTGTCTCGGTAGGTCTGGGCACACGGCGCCTTGGCCAGCCACCCCAACGCCAGAGTGATCGTCGCGAACAGCAACACCACCCGCAGGGGGGTCCAGAACCAGTGCCGGCCCAGCACTGCGTGCAGACCCAGCGGACCACCCACCATCCTGCTGGCGCGAGCCGGCAGCGAATCGGTCCAGCTGGGCGGTACCCGCTGCGAGGGTGTTAACGACCGCCGATCGAGGCGCCCCCGGTCGGCCGAGCCGACAATCAGACCCCGGTCGGCCGAGCCGACAATCAGACCCTGGTCGGCCGAGCGGCGCTCAGAAGCCCCGCGAACGGTCCCGGTCCTCATCACTTGAATTGTCGTCATCACCTCGTGACGACTCACCCCGTGACGACTCACCCCGTGACGAGTTGTCATCATCGGATGGGTCGTCGCAGAACGGGAAGCAGGCGTTGCGCCGAGATTTGTTCGGCTTTGTGGTCGTTTCGGTCGGCACCAGCACAAGATCCTCAAGACTCGGCTCAGGGGTGGCGGACGGCGTGGCCTCGCGCGGCTGACGGGGCCGGGCCGGCGCTGGAGCGGGCCGCTCGACGGCAGCAGGCGGAGCCGGACCGATCAGTGTGAATGGCGGGAAGGTCTCCAGCGGCGTGCCCGTCAAATAGAGGTTCATGAAGCGCTGCCAGATCAAGCCTGGTATGCCCCGGCCGAAGATATCGTCACCGGTGGCGTTCTTGATCGCGGTGTTCGCCGGATCACCCACCCACACCGCGGTGGAGATCGACGGCGTGTACCCGACGGTCCAGGCGGCGGAGTTGCGGCCCGTCTCGCCGAGCTGGTGGGTGCCGGTCTTGGCGGCCACCTGCCGGTCGCCCGCCAGCGGGATCTGCGAACTGCGCGCGACGTTGGTCAGCGAGCCGGTGACGTTGCGCGTCAGCTGCGTATTGCGATTGGCGTCCACCTGATCGAAAGCCGGCTTCGGCTTATCAACATGCTGGTACTCGACGGTACCGCGGGAGTTGGTGTACTGGCGGACGAAGAACGCCTCGCGCCGCATCCCATCAGCGGCGAAAGTCGCATAGGCGCTGGCCATGTCCAGCGTATGCACGGGGTACTGACCGAGCGTGATACCAATGGCCGGCGCCCCGCTGTCCGGCTCGGACATGGAGCGCTTGCCGTTGATCTGCTCCGGGATTCCCGCCTGGATCGCGGCGTCGCGGACCGCCTGGGGCCCCACGTCCTGCGTGAGCCGCACAAACGCGGTGTTTACCGACTGGGTCATCGCGTCGTGCAAGGTCAACCGGGAGTAATTGCGGCTCTCCGAGTTGTTGTAGGAGCGGCCATCGATGAGCAGCGGGGATTCGCCGTCGTAGAACGAGTTGATGCCGATGTCGCGCTCCAGCGCGGCCAGCATGGTGAACGGTTTGAAGGCCGATCCGGGGTTCCACACCGGGCCGCCGGCCAGGTCGAAACCTTCCCCGTCCGACCCGCCGTAGTACGCGATCACCCCTCCGCTGCGCGGGTCGATGGCCACCAGTGACGAGTGCAGGTTCCTCGGCTGTCCACGCAGTTCGGTGAGCACCGCATCGCGGGCCAGCTGCTGGGCCCGGGGATCGATGGTGGTGGTGATCCGGCCACCGTTGATTGCCAGCTGAGCCCGGCTGATGCCTTGCTTGTCCAGCTCCTCCATCACCCGATCGACGATGTGCGCGCGGTCATCGGTCGGGGTGCCGGGGGCTTGGCTGGGCGCCGCGGTCGCTGGGTACAGCCCGACGGTACGGTCAGCGGGAGACAGCCAGCCCTGCTCGACCATGCCGTCCAGCACGAAGTTCCAGCGGGCCTGGGCCTGCGACAGGTTCTTGGCCGGGTCCAGGCGGGATGGGGACCGGATCGCCGCGGCCAGAACCGCAGCCTCGGCAACGGTGAGATTCTGCACATTTTTCCGGAAATACGCTTGGCTGGCCGCCTGAATACCGTAGGCACCACGTCCGAAATAGATGGTGTTGAGGTAGTCCTCCAGGATCCGGTCCTTGGACTCCTGCTTGGTTATCTTGGCCGCGAGGATCACTTCGCGGAATTTCCGGAATATGCTGTACTCGTCTTGACCGGTGGCCACCTTGATGTACTGCTGGGTGATCGTGGAGCCACCTCCGCCGCCACCGTTGAATTGCTTCCAGGCCGCCCGGGCGATGCCCAGGATGTCGAACCCAGGATTGGACCGGAAGCTGCGGTCCTCAGCGGCCAGTACCGCGTTCTGCACATGACTCGGCACCTGCGTCAGGCTGACCGGGATCCGGTTGCCTTCCTCCGGTACGTAACGACCGACTTCGGTTATTCCATCGCTAGCCATGATCGTGGTGACTTGCTTGCGCTGCGCGGCCAGTGCCGCCGGCGACGGCGCATCGAGGAACAGCCAACCGGCAAAAAACGCCAGCACCGGCAGCAGGATGCAGAGCAGCAGGCCTACCACAGCGATGTTGCGCACCCGGCGCCAGCGAGGGGGCCACCGCGGCCCGCCCCCACCGGCAGCGGTTGATCCAGTGGGCACCTCAGGCGGCCAGTCGTCGCCATCGCGGTGCCATTCGCGGTACCGACCGTCGTCGTCTACCGGCCTGCCGTCAACGCCTTGATCCCGCCGCACCGGGTGCGTGAGCAGCTCAGGCTCACTCTCGAACGGACCGAACGGGGCCGACTCCCGGGACCGACCTGAACGATGCTGGCCTGCCTGAGCTTGGGCGAATCGCTCAGGCGGGAAGTTCCCCGCCGGCTCCCAAGCCGGCGAATATTCTGTTGCCGGCTCGGCCGGCGGGCGTCGGAGACCGCCGTCATGTCGCTGGTCGCTCACGCGTAGTCCTCCCAGACCGGTACTCGGCTCGCGAGGGGTTCGAGCTCCGGGCACGCTAGCCAGGTGCATTCCCCGGCTTGTCGGCGGGTTACTCTGCCGCGGTCCTCCGGCGGGACCGCCTGCTGCCCAGACCGCTGCTTCCCAGGACATACGACTGCACGAGATGGTTCCAACTGCACGTCCGGCACACCTCGACGACGTATACGCTGAACTCCTCGTACAGCGTGGCCATCCGGTTCAGCTCGTCGGTGCTCCGCGCGGACCCTGCCGCATGTTTGAGCTGGTCACCGTACACCCATGACACCAGGGTCAGGGATTCCTTGCGGCACAGCGGACAGGTGACCGAGCTGGGTTCGCCGTGGAACTTCGCCGCTCGCAGCAGGTAGGGGGTCGCGTCGCAGACCTCCGCAAGGCCGACCCGGCCGGCGTGGACCTCGGCGAGCAGCGCACGTCGCTGCAATGCGTAGTCCACCACCTGTCGTTGGGTCGGCACGCCCAACAGCGTACGCAACCGACGGGCGATCACCGCTCGGGCGTTCGGGCGGCACCACCCGCGTTCGACATGCTCGGGATGTATCGCAGCGATATAGTGCGGCTATCCATCGTCCTTCATGGGCGCTGTGCCACCTCGGAGGTGCCCGTGCTGGAGTTAGCGGTGCTCGGGATGCTTCATGACGCCCCGATGCACGGCTACGAACTGCGCAAACGCCTCACCGGGCGACTCGGTACCTTCCGCGCCTGCTCGTTCGGGTCGTTGTATCCCACGCTACGCCGATTGCAGCGCTCGGGCTTCATCGTCGAAGACGAGGCGCCCGTGCGGGATCTGCACGCCAGCCGGGGCGCGGGCTGGTCACGCCACAGTCGGCGGGTGTACCGGCTCACCGCCGATGGCAAGGAGCGCTTTGCTGTCTTGCTGACCGATGCCGGGCCGCAGACCTGGGAAGACCACGGGTTCGGCGTGCACCTGGCGTTCTTCTCGCGCACCCCGGCCGAGGTGCGGATGCGCATCCTGGAGGGCCGGCGGCGCCGGGTCGAGGAACGCCGGGAAGGGCTGCGCGCCACGCTGGCCCGCACCGGCGACCAGATCGACCGCTACACCCTCGAGCTGCACCGGATGGGCCTGGAGACCAGCGAGCGCGAGGTGCGCTGGCTCAACGAACTGATCGCCCATGAAAAAGCGAACCCACCATCGTCACACGACGACACCGAAAGGGCGGACCATGACTGAAGGCCGCGACGCCGGTCCGGAAATCCGGGTCGCCATTGTGGGCGTCGGCAATTGCGCCGCCTCCCTGGTACAGGGAGTGCATTACTACCGCGACGCCGACCCGACAACCCGGGTGCCCGGCCTGATGCATGTGCGCTTCGGCGACTACCACGTCGGTGACCTGCGGTTCGTCGCCGCCTTCGACGTCGACGCCAAGAAAGTCGGGCGTGATCTGTCCGAGGCGATCGTGGCCAGCGAGAACAACACCATCTCGATCTGCGATGTGCCGCCGCTGGGTGTCACGGTGCGGCGTGGGCACACGATGGACGGCCTGGGCGAGTACTACCGGGACATCATCACCGAATCCGACGAGAAGCCGGTCGACGTGGTCGAGGTGCTGGCCCAGGCGGGTGCCGACGTGCTGGTGTCATACCTGCCGGTGGGCTCGGAAGACGCGGATCGCTTCTATGCCCAGTGCGCCTTGGACGCCGGGGTGGCGTTCGTCAATGCGCTTCCGGTGTTCATCGCCTCCGATCCGGTGTGGGCGGACAAGTTCACCTCCGCCGGGGTGCCGATCATCGGCGATGACATCAAGTCCCAGGTCGGGGCGACAATCACGCATCGGGTGCTGGCCAAGTTGTTCGAGGACCGCGGGGTGGAGCTGGCACGCACGTACCAGCTCAACTTCGGCGGCAACATGGATTTCCTGAACATGCTGGAGCGCAAGCGGCTGGAGTCGAAGAAAATCTCCAAGACACAGTCGGTGACCTCGCAGGTGCCGCACGAGATGGACAAGGCGGCGGTGCATATCGGACCCTCGGATCACGTGCCCTGGCTGGATGACCGCAAATGGGCCTACGTCCGGCTGGAGGGCCGGGCATTCGGTGATGTGCCACTGAACATGGAATACAAGCTGGAGGTCTGGGATTCGCCCAACTCCGCCGGCGTCATCATCGACGCGATCCGCGCCGCGAAAATCGCCAAAGACCGGGGTATCGGCGGACCGATCATCTCCGCGTCATCGTATTTCATGAAGTCTCCTCCGGAGCAGTACTCCGACGCCGACGCCTATGCCGCCGTCGAAGCCTTCATCCGCGGTGAGGTGGACCGCTAACCCCCACCCACCCCGGCGTGTCGTGCTCCCGGGCCCGGTGTGTCGGTCCCTGTGCCCGGTGGGTCCGTCCTGGCGCGAAACAAATTGCCGATACCGGAATCACCGGCAGCGCGGTGGCCGACACAGTGCGCGAGATCAACGCGGCAGTGATCACCGCCGCAGTTGCCTCTACCATCGTTGCCACCGATCCTGATGGTGTGAATACGGCATCACACTTGGCTGTGGCAATCACGCGCCGTATGGCTTTCACATCTTCGACAGCCGCGCCGTAGCGCTGCCCGCCGGCCATCAGGGTTGATGGCGCGCCATACACTATTGGAGCGCTCCCCAAGCAGATGGCGGCGATCGAGGTTTCACTGGAGACGTTCTCCGGGCCGGTCAGGACGGGCACTACTCTCCAGTGCGGTCGCGCAGCAAAGGAAAGGCAGTGATCGTGAAGGGTGACCGGCCCGGCGACAAGATTTCCCGGCGAGTGGGCAACTGCCCGCCCGTCGATCCCGCGTTGCTGGCTCGTCCAGCAGTCCGGAAGGCCCTGGCCAGCCATGACATCGGCGCGCTGTTCCGGCTGCTGGGCGAGCACGGGTGGACCCAGCGCGAGATTGTCAAGGCGACCGGGATGCTGCAGTCCAGTGTCTCGGAGATTGTCCACGGCCGACGGGTGGGCGATTACCGGCTCCTGGCGCGGATCGCTGACGGTTTGGGCTTCCCGCGGGAGCTGATGGGCCTCACCTCCGGGGACGGCGGCGCCTACCCTGGAGACATCGATCCCGCCGGGGAGATGAGTGAGGAGGTGCGCGCCGCGATGCGTCGCCGGGCGATGCTGGCCACCGCCGGGATGGCCGTGGCCAGCCGGCCGTTCCAGAACATCAGCGAGCTGGGCCCGCTGCCTGGCCCGGCTCCGCAACCGCTGCCGTCCCAGATCTTCCCGGTCCACGTGGTCAAGGTGCGCGATCTCACCCGGCGGCTCGACGAAGCCGGATGCGCCTACGGATCCGACTCCCAGGTTGACAGTGCAGCGGCCGCCTGGGCGAGTCGGCTGCTGAACGTCCCGGGTGCGGAACCAGTCAAGCGGGCACTGATGGCGGCGGTAGCCGAGCTGCACCTCCACGCCGGCTGGTCAGCATTTGACGGCGGTCTGCCCGACCGCGCCCTGTACCACTACAACCGCGGGCTGGAGCTGGCCACCGCGACCGGCGACGCCTACCTGCAGACCACGGCCCTAGGCCACGCGGGGCTGGTCACCGTGGAGGACGGTCATCCCAATGACGGGCTCAAGCTGCTCCAGCTCGGGCAAGCCAAATCGTGGGAGATCCCCGCCGATGAGGGGTGCACGTGGGTGATCGGGGAAGGTTCCGCGGTGGCCGCGCAGGCCTGCGCGCGGGCGGACTCCGCGACCGCCCTGTTCCGTCTCGGCTACCCCGACGCCGCGCAGGGCGAGCTGGCCACATCGCGGGAGCTGTGGCAACCCACCCCCACCGACCCGGCCGGTGACCTGGACTACGTGGCCGCAAGCCTGGCACTCGAACAGGGACGGCTGGAGGTCGCGGAGCCCTTCGCCGCGGCCTCGGTGCGGCGCTGGCAGGAGGGCAGCAGGCGGGCCCGCACCGGAGCCGAGATCCTGCTGGCCACCATCCACGTCCAGGCCGGTGAGCCCGATGGGTTGGCGCTGGCCCACACCGCGATCACCGGCGTGACCAGGCTCACCTCGATCCGGGCCCGCCAGCGCCTGAAACCGCTGGTGACCGCCCTGCACACCCGACCAGGACACGACGCCCGCGAGCTGGCCCGCACAGCCCACCACATCGCCACCACCCGGGTCTGATCGTCGTCACAGCTTGCGCGCCACAGCGCCGTAGGCGCCAATCGGCTCGACCTTGCCGACGTCGGTAGTATCCGGCCGCCACTGGGTGATCGACACGAAACCGGGATCCACCATCTCCAGGCCCTCGAAACACTGCCCGATCTGCTCAGAGCTGCGCAGCAGGTAAGGGACACCTCCGGTTTCCGCGTACTTCGCGGTAGCCTCGCGCCCAGCTTCGCCGGCGTCAGTGGAGTCCCATAGCGCGAGGTAGCTGCCGGAGGGGACGGCGGCCATCACCCGCGCCACGATGGAGCGCATCTCCTCGATGTCGGCGACGTGGCCGAGCACACCCATGAACATGACCGCAATCGGCTGGTGGAAGTTCAGCACGTTTCGGGTATCAGAGATGATCAAATCTGGGTCGTGGAAGTCAGTCCACGTACGTGGTCACGCCCTCTGGGGTGGTGTTGTGCAGCAGGGCGCGGGCGTGCGCCAGTACCAGCGGGTCGTTGTCGACGTAGACGATTCGGGACCCGGGCGCGATCTGCTGGGCGACCTCGTGGGTGTTCTGCATCGTGGGCAAGCCGGTGCCGATGTCGAGGAACTGACGCAGCCCGGCCTCACCGGCCAGGAAACGCACGACGCGAATGAGGAACTGCCGGGCTACGGTGATGACGTCCGGGAACGCCGCGATGTAGGCGTCACCGGCAGCCCGGTCGACCGGGTAGTTGTCCTTGCCGCCCATAAAGTAATTCCAGACCCGCGCCGATTGCGGCACATCTGACCTGATTTGGCGGCCAGCTCGGAGCGCGGCTCGGGAGGCCGATCGTCGGCCATGTTGAGGCTCCCATATCAGGTTGCAAGGGGACGGTGGGGAATCATACGTCCAATTCCCGATGACCTTCGCCGATCCGACGCTGACGCCTATGCCGCCGGGTACCACCGGTTCGGCTGGATCGTCGAGATCGACCCGTCCGATCCCGGGTTCATCCCGCGCAAACGGACCGCGATGGGCCGGTTCAAACATGAGGCCGCCACCGTTCGCGTGATCAGCGACGGCACCGTGGCCTCCACCCGAGCCTGACCCTCGCACCAGTCAGCAGCCAGACGCCGGTCTGTCACGGCTTACGTGCCACAGCGCCGTAGGCGCCAATCGGCACGGCCTTGCCGACCTCGGCAGTGTTCGGTCGCCACTGCGTGAGCGATACCAGGCCGGGGTCTACCATCTCCAAGCCCTCAAAGCACTGGCCAAGCTGCTCGGGGCTGCGCAGGTTGTAGGGGATCGCACCGGCTTCCGCGTACTTCACGGCGGCCGAGCGCGCGGCTTCGTTGGTATTGGTGGAGTCCCATAACGCGAGGTAGCTGCCGGAGGGGACGGCGGCCATCACCCGCGCCACGATGGATCGCACCTCCTCGAGGTCAGCGACGTGGCCGAGCACGCCCATGAACATGACCGCGACCGGCTGGTGGAGGTTCAGCACGTTGCGGGCATCGGAGATGATCGGGTCAGGGTTGTGGAGATCGGCGTCCACGTAGGTGGTCACGCCCTCGGGGGTGGTGTTGCGCAGCAGGGCGCGGGCATGCATCAACACCAGCGGGTCATTATCGACGTAGACGATCCGGGACTCGGGCGCGACCTGCTGGGCGACCTCGTGGGTATTCTGCATCGTGGGCAGCCCGGTACCGATATCGAGGAACTGACGCATCCCCGCTTCGCCGGCCAGGAACCGCACCGCGCGGATGAGGAACTGCCGGGACTGCTTGGTGAGGGAGACGATGTCCGGGTACACCTCAATGCAGGCGTCACCGGCGGCACGGTCGACCGGGTAGTTGTCCTTACCGCCCATCCAGTAATTCCAGACCCGCGCCGAATGCGGCACATCAAATCTGATTTTGGCGGCCAGGTCGAGAGGCCGATCGTCGGCCATGCTGAGGCTCCTACACTAGGGATTGCGAGAGGGACGGTTCAGGAATCATACGTCCGACGCCTGACCTGGCCGCCATGTCAGCTTCAGCCGGTACGTCTCGGCCCGCTCCTCGTACCACCGCTTGACCTCATCAACGCTCATGTCCGTCCGCTTGGCCACCTGGTCGACCCAGGACTCGCTGATCTCCGCAGGATCCAGGAAGGGACGCAGACCATCCAGATCCCGTGACAGCAACCGCAGATCCTCCGGATCGGTTCTGTGGATAAGCGATTCCAGCGCCCGCGTCCGCACCTCGGTATCGTTGTCCTCCAGTAGGGCCGCCCACTCGCTACCTGTTACCGGCACCGCCAGCGTTTTCAGCGCGTCCGATGACGGCGACCAGGTCGTCCACCCAACGCGCGTCCCAGTGATCGGGATGGCGGTTCTGGTCGTTCACCAGTCGCGCCAGGGCGGCATCTCGGACCTGGCTATTGAGATCCCTGCCCCGGTCAAAGAGCATTGCGACGTCGTCGTAATCCAGCGGTGCAGACTCAGGATCGAGTGGGAAGATCATCCTTAGGACGCCGACCCGGACAGCGGGGTCAGGGTCCTCCCGGCGCCGAGCTCCATGTCCACCGGACGGATCGGGTGCCGATCCAGATCCATCAGCATGACCAGCACCGGGATCTTCCGCTGGAGCGCACGGTCCAGCTCCAGGTGAGTGAAGGACTTGTCGTACCCCTCCGGGATCTCGCCGTAGCGCACGCTGAGGATGAGCACATACACCTCGGCCTCGTCCACCATCTGCAACGACAGCGTGACCGCGTCGTCCGGGGTGGGCGGCAGGTTTTCCATGATGCGGGGGAAGAAGTCCTGCCGCAGGCACGCCTCAACCGCGGCGCGGCGGTGCTCCGGTAGATCCTGGACCGTGCCGCTGATCATCGCGACGGGTCTGTCCGTCACTAACCGCCTCCTGGTGGCACCTTGAGGAAGGAGCTCGCCTGCGCCAAGCCAGCTGCTCCCGCCAGAGCGGCCCTGTGCGGCAGGATACCTCGCGTGAGCGATTCACCCCGCGGTGAGCGCCAGGCCGGTTCTGGCCGCGCCAACCGGTTCCTGGACACGTACTTCCGTACGGCTGGCTCACCCGCGCTGGACACGGTCCGGTCAACGCTGTGGACAAGCGGGGTCCCGCCGGCGTGGGACGAGCAAGATCCTGCGTACCGCACCGCGGTCCTCGAGCAATACAAGATCTACGTCGAGATGGCAGACCGGATCAGCAACCGCCGCGGGCTGACCAACACCTTCTTCCTGACCCTCAACACCGTGATCTTCACCGCCATCGGGATCTTCTGGCAGCACCCACCGGAGGCCTCCCGCGGCGTGCTCACCGTGCTATGGCTCGTGCTGCTCGGTCAGTGCCTCGCCTGGTTCTGGCTGCTGCGTTCCTACCGGCAGCTCAATACGGCCAAGTACGCCGTCATCGGAGCGCTTGAGGAGCGCCTTCCGGCCTCCCCATACTGGGGCGCGGAGTGGGCCGCTCTCGGTTACGGTCGCGACCCGGCCAGATATTGGCCGCTCAGTCACGTCGAACAATGGATCCCGTCACTGTTCGCCCTCGCCTACACCGCAGGTTTCCTCGCCATGCTGGTTACCTAAAACCGTTGCCGGCGAAAAACCGACAAACGGCCCGGCTACCAGACATGCGCCTGGAGGATCGCCGTGAGTATCCAGCCGGATGCGGACGACCGAGCCGTCCCGCTCTCGCTGTTCCGGACTCGTCCGCGGGGCCGTCAGGCCGTCGTGTGCCGGTACCGGTGTGGCGATGCCTGCACGCAGGACCCGCCTAACACCTCCGGCAATGAGTACTTCGGTGACCTCGTGGGCCGCATGGTGAGCCGTCGGGGACTGTTTAAGGCCGGTGGGTTACTCGCGACCGCCGTCCTCGCACCAGCGGGTGGCGTTGCGCTGGCCGGCTGCACCACGACCCGCAAGAGCACCGGAGGGCCGCTGGAGTTCCGACCGGTCGCGCCCAACACCCGGGACGCCGTCGTGGTGCCCGAGGGTTACCAGCAGGCCGTCGTGATCCGGTGGGGCGATCCGATCATTCCCGGCGCCCCCGCGTTCGACTTCGGCGCCCAGACACCGCAGGCCCAGGCCGGCCAGTTCGGGTACAACTGTGACTTTGCCGCGCTGCTGCCCTTTGGGGACGATCGGGACCAGTCGCTGCTCGTGGTCAATCACGAGTTCACCGCCGAGTCGTTCATGTTTCCCGGCTACGACCAGGCCAACCCCACTCGGGCGCAGGTGGAGACGGCCTGGGCGGCGCACGGTCTGAGCATCGTGCTGGTGCGACGCGACCCTGCCTCCGGCCGGCTGACCCCGCTGCCAAACCCGGTGAACCGGCGGATCACCGCCACGACGCTGATGGAACTCACCGGTCCCGCGGCCGGTAGCCCCTTGGTCCAGACCACCGCGGACCCCAGCGGCCGGGTGGTGCTGGGCACTCTGAACAACTGCTCCGGCGGCGTCACCCCGTGGGGCACGGTGCTCTCCGGTGAGGAGAACATCAACATCTACTTCGGCAACGCCGGCTCGCTCCCCGATGCCGCCAGGAAGGCGAAGCTGGCCCGCTACGGCATCAGCGGCGGCGCCTCGGCGCGCCAGTGGGAACGCTTCGACCCCCGCTTCGACGTCTCCCGCGAGCCCAACGAGCCGCACCGGTTCGGCTGGATCATCGAGATCGACCCGTCCGATCCCACGTTCGTCCCGCGCAAACGGACCGCGCTGGGCCGGTTCAAACACGAGGCCGCCACCGTCCGTGTCACCCCGGATGGCACGGTGGCTTCTTATATGGGCGACGACGAGCGTTTCGATTACCTTTACAAGTTCGTCTCGTCGCGCCGGATGCGCACCGGCCGGCAGGAATTGGCCCACAACCTGGGAATCCTCGATGAGGGCACGCTGTACGTCGCTCGATTCACCGGTGCGGCGCCGGGGGAGATCGACGGATCCGGGCGGCTGCCCTCCGGTGGTGAGTTCCGCGGGAGCGGGCGGTGGATCCCGCTGGCCCAGTCGAACGCCGATGGCACCGGGGAGTCTTTCGTGGCGGGCATGTCCGCGCCGGACGTGCTGGTGCACACCCGGCTGGCCGGCGATTCGGTGGGCGCCACCAAGATGGACCGGCCCGAAGACGTCGAGGCGCACCCCCGCACCGGCAAGGTGTACGCCGCGCTGACCAACAACGACCGGCGCGGGGCCGGTGGCCCAGCCGACGGGGCCAACCCGCGCATTGCGAATCTGCACGGGCACGTCCTGGAGCTCACCGAGGACGGTAACGATCCGGCGGCGACCACGTTCACCTGGACGTTGCTGCTGGTCTGCGGCGACCCGGCCGACGCCGCCAGCTACTTCGGTGGGTTCCCGAAGGACCAGGTCAGCCCGATCTCCTGCCCGGACAATCTCGCCTTCGACCCGTCGGGCAACCTGTGGATCGCCACCGACGGTAACGCGTTGGGCGCCAACGACGGACTGTTCGTGGTGCCCCTTGACGGCCCGTCCCGCGGGCAGGTCAAGCAGTTCCTCACCGTGCCCCGTGGGGCCGAGACGTGCGGACCGGTGATCGAGGACCGGCTGGTGCTGATCTCCGTGCAGCATCCCGGCCAGATCGACGGAGCCTCCGCCGATCGGCCTGCGTCCCGCTGGCCGGATGGCCCCGGCAGCCAACCCCGCCCCTCCGTGGTGTCAATCTGGAAGACCGGCGGCCAGAAACCCGGCCTGATCGGAACCTAGCCCCGGCGTGTCGTGTTCCTGTGCCCAGTGTGTCGTGCTCTAGCGTCCGTCATGCCGGGGCCTGGGCTACCCGCCGCCCACCGGCCGTGCCCCGGCGACCCAGCCACCAGCTCACCGCGAGACCGACGGCGACCGGGAGCCAGAACTGCAGGAAGATCCACTGGGTCCAGCGGTAATACGATGACGTCGGTGGTGGCGACCCGGCGGCGCTCGTCATGGCCCAACCCCAGCCGTTGGATCTGCGCCAGGTACCGCCCGATGTTGGCTTCGGTGGTGCTCCGCGGATGGGTCCCAGTCTGGGCCGCATACAGCTCGGCAGGCAGTCCGAAGGCGTCGAAACCCATGGTGTGCAGCACGTTGCGCCCGAGCATCCGCTGGTAGCGGGCGAAGACGTCGAGTGTGGTTGGTGAGGCATGCTCGCCACCGTGCGGTGTGGCCGTCGGACCCGACCACACCGAAGCACAAAGCCCGCATCGGTACCCTGAGCAGCGTGTCTGTGTCCAAGCTGCTCGGGGTGGTGCTCTTACTCGCTGGCGCCGGGCTGCTCAGCGTCGGAGTGCTCGGCTGGCGGCGGCAGTTGCCACGCAACCGGTTCGCCGGCATCCGCACCCCGGCCACGCTGCGCTCGGAGCCCGCCTTCATCGCAGCCAACCGGGTGGCCGCCCCACCGGTACTCGCGGCTGCCGTGGTCTGCGCCGTGGGAGGTGCGCTCACCCTCAGCACGGAAGGGCCAGCGCTCGCGATGATCGTCGGGGTGACTGGCGCCGGCACCGTCGGGTTACTACTCGCCGGTGGATTGCTCGGTCATCGGGTGGCCGCCGCTATGCCATCACCAACGGCTGGGTGCGGCGGGTGCACCTGCAATGGCGGGGAATGCACCGCGACGAGGTCACCATGACCCAGACAACGTGGATCACGGTTTGCGCGCCACGGCGCCGTAGGCGTCAATCGGCTCGACCTTACCGATTTCGACGGTGTCCGGCCGCCACTGCGTGATCGACACTAGACCGGGGTCCACCATCTCCAGGCCTTCGAAACACTGGCCGACCTGCTCGGGGCTACGCAGGTTGTAGGGGACGGCTCCGGTTTCTGCGTACTTTTTGGCGGCCTCGAGATGGGCCTCGTTTTCGGTGCCGTCGTACAGCGTCAGGTAGCTGCCGGACGGGACGGCGGACATCACCCGCGCCACGATGGAGCGCACTTCGCCGAACTCAGCGACGTGGCCGAGCACGCCCATGAACATGACCGCGACCGGCTGGGTGAAGTTCAGCACGTTGCGGGCATCAGCAATGATCAACTCCGGGTCGTGGAAATCAGCGTCCACGTAAGTGGTCACGCCCTCCGGAGTGGTGTTCCGCAGCAACGCGCGGGCGTGCGCCAGCACCAGCGGGTCGTTGTCGACGTAGACGACCCGGGACTCGGGCGCGACCTGCTGGGCGACCTCGTGGGTGTTCTGTAGCGTAGGCAGGCCGGTGCCGATGTCGAGGAACTGACGCATCCCGGCCTCACCGGCCAGGAAGCACACGGTGCGGATGAGGAACTGCCGGGACTGCATGGCTATGGTGACGACGTCCGGATACATCTCGGCGTAGGCGTCACCGGCGGCACGGTCGACCGGGTAGTTGTCCTTGCCACCCATCCAGTAATTCCAGATCCGCGCTGAGTGCGGCACATCAAAGTGGATCTTTCTGACCAGCTCTGCGTGCGGGTTCCGAGACCGCTCATCGGCCATATCGAGGCTCCTCTGTCGAAGCGAAGGGAGAGCACCAGGAGAAATCGTACGTTCCGGACACAGCAAGAGGGACCCCGCTCGGTTATCGCACCGCTGAGTTCCACGGCATCCTGGTCCTTGTGCCCGAACAGCCTGCGATCATGGTGATCACCGGTCTGATGGCGGCAGGGAAATCCACCGTTGCGCAAGCGCTCGCTCAGCGGCGCACGTTCGCGGCGACGCCTTCCCCGGCGGATGATCGTCTCTGCGCCGCTTCCTGGGCCTCCTGCGCCACCGTCCGGTCTACCTCGCGGTACTCGCGCTACGTCCGAGCATGATCGCACAGCGTGAGCTCGCTCGCGGCAAGGTCGGCTACGGCGACTGGAGCATCTCGGAGTTCGACCTCCCAAGCGCACTCGGATGGGCGAGTGGGGCTCAGTGAACAGGGGTGCTGCACCCCATGCGGAGCGGCGCTACGCCGCCGCGGGGGACCACGGGCCAGGCGTGGTGAGATCCGTGCCGCCGAGCCGGGCCAGGACCTGCCCGCCGGCTGCCACCGGAGCGGGGCCGATTCGCGATCTCGCGGTCGCGCATCTGCGCGCGGTGCTCCCCTGCTGAACGCTCAGACGGCTCCCGAGGTACAGCCCCGGCTGTATCTGGCCACTGCGCGCCTGGCGATACAGGCGGGCTGGATGAGCCTCCAGGTCAACCAGCACGAGGCGGCCCGGCGGCTGTGGATGATCGGACTTGATGTTGCCCGCGCCGCCGAGCCGCCCTGGGGTGCATGGGTCGGCGAGGCTGGCATGGGGAAACAACATGAGCAAACCCGATAGGCAAGACGATAAAAGTAAATACGAAGGAATGGGCGCGGGAAGAGCACCGGTGTGGACGACAACCGGATCGGTGAGCCGTGAGTAGACAACGACATCAGCTGAGCCTAAGCGCTTGCGGACCCGATCACCGGATTGGCCTGGCGGGGTCTGCGACGGAACGATCACCACCCACCCTGACACGACCGACGGCTGGATACGCGATGGGTGTGTCTGCGGGCGTATCAGCGTCAGAACCGCTTAGCTGACGCGCAGCAGTTCGCCGTTCACGCTGCCGTAGGCCAGATCGTTTGGCTCGCTTGGTGTTGCCACAGTCCATGAACTAGACACCAGCGACATTTGTACGAACGAAAACGTCGCTGGTGTCTAGTTCATAGATGGCAGCCCCGGCACGGGCAGCGGTCGGCACTGCGGAGGTGGTGAGGCGCTGACGGTGATCCCTTGGAATAACTCGTCTAGTCCATGGCGCGGCGGCGGAAGCCGAGGATGGCGAGCGTACCGAAGATCATCAGTGCGGTGGTGAGGGCGAGCAGGCAGATCGGGCCCGGGATATGCGGGATGTGCGGGATGTGCGGGACCAAGGCGGCTCGGGTGCCCTCGCTGACGTAGGCTGCGCACCGTCCGGGGAGCGGCCATCACATCCACTCCCGCGATCAGCGCCTGCCCCCTGGTGGGCCGGATCCGGGTGGTCAACACCCCGATCGTGGTGGACTTACCGGCTCCGGTGCGGCACCTGCCGCCAATGCCGAACCAGATAAACACTCTCCACTACCGGGCGCAACCGATCCATCAGCGGTTGGATCTCATCTAGGATCAACGCATCCTTATCCAGCTCGTAGTAATAGATATGCGCGCTATACTAGCCCACACCAACACCGGAAACAGTAGCCTGCGGGCGGGCAGTGGTCTGCTTAGCCATCGGGATATCACCATTCCTCGGCGACGTCTCCAGTGGAGAAACGACGGGCCGGGTGAGCCCACATCTCCAGCGCACCCGGCCCCGAGTTTCAACTACACGTCGTCCGACTCCCCCGTCATAAGGGTTATGCAACTGTAGCGTCCTCATCACATGAGGTGTCGAGCTCATGCATGCCACAGTGGCCGTAGGCGACGTGCCAGATATCTCCGGTTCGAGAAGGAATAGTGCGTCGAGGTCTGGATGGTCTGGGCGCCGTCAACTGTTCTGATCGAGGTCGATCAGCGTGCGGGCCATGGGGGAGGCGATGTGTGTTTCGGCGGCGTTGATGCCCAGGCGGTTGCATAGCAGGTGGGTACAGCGCAGTAAGGCCTGGGCGACTGCGGTGGTTCGTGGGCAGGCGGCCTGGGCGAGGTGAGCGAGTGGGGACAGGCAGTCTGTCGGTGCGAACCGTCCTTGAGCGTGTGCGGTGTGCAGTTGGATATGCAGAGCGCGGATCCAGTCCAGCCACGCGGCCAGGTCACCGCCGAGGGCAGCTGACGCCCTCGAAACCGGGGAATGCCGGTGATGACCAGTGCCACCCACTACCAGCCCCAGCTGCCAGGGCCGCCCTTGAACGGACCGACGACCTCGGCGGTGATCCAGCCGCCGTAGAACTCACCCGGCTGCGGGCTGACCTGCTCACCGTCCAGAGTCACCTGGTCGAACCGGCCGGCGTAGACGGCCACCCGATCGGTGAGCTGCGGGTAGCGCAGGTCAGGCTGCGGATACCACCAGCCGACCTCCCGCAGCGGCGCGACGCCGGGCACCTCCAGATCGACGTAGCACGCCTCCCCCTTCCACTCGCACACCGTCAGCCGCGGTGCGGGCAGCAGCGGCACCCGGAACTCCGAGCGCGGTAGGTAGTAGGTCGGCGGGTGCGAGGTCTCCAGCACCCGGACCACGTCATCGGTGTCGAGCACGAGCGTGTCACCGTGCACGATCCGGACCCGCCGCGACACCCGCTCGGCTCGTGGGGGGCGGGGGTAGTCCCACACCGACTCCTGACCCGGTCCGACTGACCAGCGCTGCACCGGCACGGAGTTGCTCTGACCTGCTCTTTTGGCGTTCAGCCAGTTACGCGGCATACCGCGAGTTTACGGCCGCGCGCGGACCTGTCGCGGACTACGTACGGACTGGGACTGTCCTCGGTAGACAACTCGTCCTCAGTGGACACGGGAACGCTCGCGCGCCGCTCCATCCGACCCGCGGCACCAGACCCCCCAAGAACAGGCGGCCCCGACGCGACGATCGAAGCGTGCGCCGGGGGCTTGATCGGAACGGAGCTCCGACCCATGTGCAT
>JBOHFW010000114.1:0-8591 GCA_050699835.1 Pseudonocardiaceae bacterium
CAGCAAGGCCGAGACCAGCAAGGCCGAGACCAGCAAGGCCGATGACCGGCTGAAACAACTGACGAACCGCGTTCTACTCGGCTGAGTCGGGTGGATTTCTGAGTGGTGACTAACCCTAGTGTCGAACTCGGCGACAGGAGAGGGCCGCGAGCTCAGAAGACCGCCGGGATGCCGGCCTAGATCAGGCCCTGCTTGAGGGCATAGGCGACGGCGTGTGAGCGGTTGCGCAACTGTAGCCGGCTCGTGACGTCGTGCAGGGCGTTTTTTACCGTCCGCTCGGAGTAACACAGCTTTCCGGCGATCTCGGCGGTGTCGAGGCCCTCGGAGACCAGGCGCAGGATCTCGATCTCCCGCGTGGACATCCCATTCAGGGTCAGGCCGCGCGGGTTGAGCAGCTGGCGTTGCAGCCTGCCGACCTGGTTGAGCAGCCGGCCGAGCAGGTCGGGTGGCACGCTGCCCTCGCCGCGGGCCGCGGCGCACACGACCTTGATTAGTCGCTCCGGGGTCGCTTCGGCGCGCCGCACCAGCCCCGCGACGCCAGCCTCGACCGCCGCCGCCAGCCCGGTGTCATCGATGTGCGCGACAACCAGGACCGAGCGGCACGAGTCGCGCTGCAGCCTGCGCAGCACCTGAATAGTGTCCTCGTCAACGCCGTCGGCGACCACCACGGCCACGGTGGCCCGCTCCTCCTCGGAATCGAGCAGGGCGACCTCTGGCCGCGGACGCAGCTGGCTGGCTACCCCGGCGTATGAGACCGGATCACGGGCCCAGACCCGGATCGCGACACGATCCATAACGTCACCTCTACGTTCGGGCAAACGCTGTCCTGCCCGATCGTGCAACGGCGCTCTCATCGTGCAGTTAACGTGGACTCAACGGGCAGCCCTCAGTGAAGTCAGCCACCGGCCAGACGGATTCCCCGGCCTTGATCAGGTCGAGGCCGCTGGCCGCAGGTGATGACCAGCGGTTCCTGACGGCTTGGCCAGCGCGGAGTGGGATCAATGGTGGCGAGAACCGGTGTTCGCGATGTTCTGAATTCCGTCCCAAATGTTGCCGAGAATCTGACTGATCTTGCTGCTGGCCGGCTCAACCGAGTCTGCGATGAAGCCTCCCAGCAGCTCAATGAGCAGGAGGATCAAGATGAGAACGACGAAGAACGTCAAGACCTTCTCTATCGACTTGACCATGGGACTTCCTTCCTGCGCAGACGGCTCGATCAGGTGGTGGGCTCCCCAGGAGCCTTCTCTCGGACATGGTGTACGGGGTCGCGGGCGGGGGTGCTGCGCGCCCCTGTCCGGTAGGCCGGGAGCACGGCACCAAGCGCCGCTGGGAGGCGCGCGCCCCGATCGCCGTGCGTGATCACGCACTCTAGGGTACGGCCTGTGTCCAGATCCGTACGCACCGCGACTGAGTGATTCCTGACCGGAGCCGCCGACGGCCTGCGCGACAGGCCGCGGAAGGTCCCCCGATGCCAGGGAACTTCGCCAGCAGGGCTGCTCGTCGGTGGTGACCGAGCTCGGTGCGACCTGGTGCGCGACCTACTCGTGCATTCTGAGACCACCGGTCCGCGAAACGAAGGCGGTCAGAGGGTAGGCCGCCGATGTTGAGGCCGCGACCCGCGGATCTTCGGTGCTCTCAGTGCGTCGAGTTCGACCGCATGGTTGTTCGAAGAGAAATGAAACAGCCGTGGTGCCCAACTCGGCGGCTAAGGGTGAGTCACCTGTGCAGATTCAGACCGGCGGTTGACAGCCTGAGGCGGACAGCTCTTCGGTGTCCGGATTATCGGATTGCCCTCGAGGCCAGTGCCACCGGTTGTCCAGTCCGATCGGACCGGCAGTATCACCCGAATCACGTCCATCGCCGGAGTAAGTCAGCTCATCCGGATTGATCGAAATGGCCGGAGCCTGCTGTGGTGACCGCGCCGGAGCGGATGTGCCTCGAGGGCTGCCGGGCTCATCACCAGCCTGCTGACTTGCGGGGGGAGCCGCGGTGGGTCCGGGCGCGGCGCGGTACGCCAGCATCGGTGCTATCCCGACAGGGGCAGATGCAGTTGCGCTTACCTGACCGGGCGACGATGTGACGATCTTGTTTTGAACGGCGCTGCGCCCGTGGCTGATGATTGTCGTAATGCCCAGGACGGCGCCGCAGGCCAGCACGAAGCAGACCACGACAGCCATTTTGGCCGAGCGGGTGCGAGAAGGCGGCGGAAGAGCGAGCTCGCGCTGGTAACTCGCGGTAGCAGCAGCCTCGCGCAAATAGGGGTCAGTGCCGATCCAAGCAATCAACGCATTGGCGGGAGGCCCAGAGCCGGCCTTGCGATGATGGGGGGGTGTCAGTCTGTCCACTGTAGGTCTCCGACTGCGTCAATCCCACCTCTTCTCCCTGGATACGCTGCTTCGGCTTCGAGATGGCAGCGCGGTTCTGTCGGCCAGGTAAATTCTGGGTGCTGCGCAGTGTGAGTGAAACCACTACTTCCGCTTCATCCGGAGGCTTTCTAATAGTTACGGAAAGTAAGTATTAACACTCTTTCGTGTGTCATCAATAAGAAGTATGCGGGAGCGGGGGATGGCACCACGGCGGTGCCCTCCGGTGTCCGCCACGCCGACGGCCCTGGGCAGCCTGTCCAGTCCGGGGTACCTGCTCTGCGCGTCCGGGCGAGCCCGGTCTACCACCGCGACAGCCGCCTGAGCGGGAGTTTTAGAAGGTCACAGTCGGGTACTCAGATGCCACACGACGCGCCCGCACTGGCGCACTGAAAGGAGTGCTTGGCGATGGGTTTTCAGAACAAGATCGCGAACAAGGTGCAGGTGCTGAAGGGCAAGGCCAAGCAAGCCGCCGGCAAGATCACCCATGACCGCGGGTTGGAAGTCGAGGGCAAGGTGGATCAGAGCAAGGGTGACCTCAAGCAGGCTGGCGAGAAGCTGAAGGACGCCGGCAGGCGTCTCTTCGGCGCGTAGGGCTTCATCGAGGGTCTACGCGCTATGTCCGCATATATTCGACCCATAGCTGATATACCACACTGATTCTGGTTACTTGACCATGATCTCCCGCGTAACTCACGCCGGCCATCGAATTCTCCGACGGTGTGGTTGAACGTGGTAGGAGCCACTCGTCTGGCTGACAAGACCGCTAGGGCGGAACAGGCCGCCCGTAAGGCCACGCCCATACGGCTAAAGAGCACGGGCAAGCTCCGCACCTCGCGGGGTCACCCGCGTATACTTGGACTTTCGGTGTGCGTCTCCGGGGTCTATGGTCGATAATCAGTACTTGATATTCAGCTGCGTGGCACGGGGATGATCACATGACGGATGTCGCGAGTAGGGCTTCGCTGGAATCATTGCTGATGGAACGGACGCTCAGCGATCCGGAACTGATGCAGGCGAGTGGAATGGTTTCCGATTACGCGATTCTGCCCGATGTGAGCGTGATCAAAATAGGTGGTCAGAGCTTGATCGACCGGGGTCGCGCGGCAGTCTATCCTGTAGTCGAAGAGCTGGCGGCGGTCAAACGGAGCCATCAGATCCTCATCGGCACGGGTGCAGGAACCCGGGCTCGACATGTGTATTCCTTGGCTGCCGAGCTTGGGCTGCCGACCGGTGTGCTGACCGATGTCGGGGCTGCGGTCGCGGACCAGAACGCCCGGATGCTGGGCTATTTGATGGCTCGTCATGGAGTGCCGGTAGTCGGCGGATCGGCGTTCGGGGCGATCCCGCTGTACCTCGCCGAGTGCGGCGCCGCGATCTTCTCGGGGATGCCTCCGTATGACATGTGGCAGCGCGTTCCCATGGAGGGGGTCATACCGCCGTACCGCACGGATGCTGGGTGTTATCTGGTCGCGGAAGTTTATGGTTGCGCCAACATGGTTTTCGTGAAGGACGAGGACGGGCTCTATACGGCGAATCCGAAGACCGACCCGAGTGCCACGTTGATACCTGAGATCACAGTCGAGGAGTTGATCGCCGCCGATCTACCGGATCTCGTCATCGAACGGCCGGTCCTGGAACTCATGCGTCGTGCTCGGCACGTGAAGTCGGTGCAGGTCATCAACGGGCTACGGCCGGGACTGATCAGGCGCGCGCTCGCTGGCGAGCACGTCGGCACGATCATTTCGGCGAGCTGAGCCCGGAAGCCGTTATGCCATCGAGGAGAACGCCATGACAGACACCCCTTCGCACCCGGAATCCTCCTTTACGGCTAAGGACGTGCCCTCGGCGCTGATGCGCCAGACCCTGCTCGACCGTGAACTCGTCCGGCCGCTGGATCGTCCGGTAATTTCGTTGCTGCCGTGGCTGAATGTGGTTGTGATCGGCGGCCGCTCGATCATGGACCGGGGCCGTGACGCCGTGCTTCCGGTGGTCGACGAGCTGCGCGCGGCGCTGCCGGAGCATCGGATGTTGATCCTCACCGGTCCGGGCATCCGGGGCCGCCACGTCCTGGGCCTCGGGCTCGATCTCGGTCTCCCCACTGGTGTGCTGGCCGCGTTGATCTCCGCCGATGCGGAGCAGAACGGACATCTCATCGCGGCTCTGCTTGCCGAGCAGGGGGTGTCGTACTTGCCGCACGCGGCGATCGCTCACCAGCTTGCCGTGCACCTGACCGCCAGCCAAGCCGTGGTGTCCAACGGATACCCGCCCTATGAGCTCTACGAGTTCCCTCCTGAGGTGGGCAAAATCCCGCCGCACCGGACGGACACCGGTGCGTTCCTGCTGGCCGACGCCTACGGCGCCGCCAGAATCATCTATGTCAAGGATGTCGACGGGGTGTTCACCAGCGATCCGGCGGGGGCCAACGGCGGCCGTCCTGAATTCATCCCGCGGATCGGGGCAGCCGAGCTGCAGGCCCGCAATCTCGACACCCTTCCCATCGATCCGCTGGTGTTGGAAGTCATGGCACACGCCAAGCATCAAAAGGAGATCCAGATCGTCAACGGGCTCACCCCCGGGAACATCACCAAGAGCCTGCACGGAGAGCATGTGGGCACAATTATTCACACAGCGTGACGCCCGCTTGCTGCGCCAGGCTGATCTGGCGCTCGCCGCCCTGGTTATCGCTGAGCGTGACCGGATCATGGCGAGCAACGACGCCATGGAACGGCGCTGTGTGAGCTTGCTGGCGCTGCAGGCCCCGGTTGCCGGCGATCTGCGGGTGGTGGTTGCGGCCTTGCACGCGTTGGACCACGCGCAGCGGATGGGCAACCTCGCCCGGCATGTCGCTGTTGTGGCCCGGCTCAAGCACCCGAACCCGATGACCTCGGGCAAGGTGCGCCCCGTACTGGCCCGGATGAGCCTGCTCGCCAGCCAGCTCGCAGCGGACGCCGCCCTGGTCGGCCGTTATTACGAGCGTTTCGGCGACCATGCGGTGGCCATTGCCCGGGGAGTCTGTTACCGGGTCACCGGGGAGATATCTGAGGTCAATGAGACACGGATGGTAAGCCGGCTTCGGTGAGCATCGTCTGGGAGTCAAGCCGGTTCCTCGTGAAGACTCGCCGAACACTACGGAACGGAGCTCATCCCATTACGGGCCTTCCGAGCTGCTGCGGCGATTGGTCGGGGCACCGCTCGGTCGGGTGCTACCGCACGTCACCATGAGAGTGATTGAGGTGACTCTTCGTAGGTAATAGTTTCCTAAGAATAATCCAAATTAAGCTATTCGAGTGGTGACAAAATTTGTGGGCAACGATAGGTAGCTGTCCCCTGTGGGGTTGGTAGCAATCCGTTCGTCGACCTGTCGTCCTACTCCGTTCACCTCGGCAAGAGAGCGTCCCTCCCGTCCAATCAGCGTGTGAGGGAGGCCGGATGGCTGCCGCTCGATTCCAGGTGGTCTCGGTGGCGCGCTCGGCGCGGGTGTCCGCGCCACGCGAGCCCGAAGCCGACGCCGGATCGTGGGCGGAGATACCTCAACCCAGGGTGCGGGGATTCACCTGGCGATTCATGTCAGCCAACAACCGCAGCCTGGCCAGGTCGGCGTACACCTCTCCCGACGTGGAGTCCTGCCTGGCGACGATCCGCGTCCTGCAGGAAGGTCTGGCGGACGCGGTGGGTGAGACGTCGCGAAACGGGCACGGCCAGTGGGTGTGGCGGGTCCGGTTGGGCGAGGAGGTCGTGGCCACCGCGGCTCGCAGCTACCCGCGCCAGGTCCGCGCCCGGCTCACCTGCGATGCCTTCCTGGGGCTGGTCGCGGAGACGGCGGCCTCGGCCCCGGTTCAGGTGATGTACCGGTGAGCACCGTCGTGATGGCGCCGGTGCCCGGCCCCACCGGCCCCTCTGACTCGGCTCGGAGGGTGAAATCCGCCTCCGGTGGTGCTGACCGGGTGTTCCGTCTGTCGCTGCTGGGCGCCGGCCTGACCGTGCTGATCATCATGAGCGCGATCGGGCTTTTTCTTTTCTACCGGGGCTCCCAGGCGCTGGCCGACGCCGGCTTCGGGTTCCTCACCACCCAGGCCTGGGAACCGTCCTCGCACAACTTCGGGATCGCGACGGTGATCAGCGGCACGATACTCATCGCCACGATTGCGGTCGTCTTCGCAGTGCCGCTGGCGACCGGGGTGGCGCTCTACATCTCCGAGTACGCGCCGCGCCGGATCCGCCGCGGGCTGATCAACCTGGTCGATCTGATGGCCGCGGTGCCCAGCGTGGTGTTCGGGCTGTGGGGTTTCTACCTGCTCAACCCGCAGATCATCTCGCTGGCCAGGTTCCTCTCGAAGTACTTGGGTTGGCTCCCGCTGCTGGGCATGCACGACGCGGACCACGGCGGCCCGTTCGAGGATCTGACGATCTACAAGTCCTCGGCGTTCATCGCGGGGATCGTCGTCGCACTGATGATCATGCCGATCGTCAGCTCGCTGATGCGGGAGTCCTTCTCGCAGGCCCCGGCGGGAGAACGGGAAGGTGCCTACGCGCTGGGTGCCACCCGGTGGGGGATGATCCGCAGCGTTGTCCTGCCGTTCGGCGCGGGCGGGATGATCGGCGGCACGATGCTCGGGCTCGGCCGGGCGATGGGCGAGACGATTGCCGTCTTCATGATCATTAACCCGGTCTTCGAGATCAATTGGGAGGTCCTGCACACCGGCACGAACTCGGTGTCGGCGCTGATCGCGCTCAAGTTCGGAGCGGCCAGCCCGTTCGAGCTCTCCGCCCTGATGGCCGCCGGACTGGCGCTGTTCGCGCTGACCCTCGTGGTCAACTTTGGTGCGGCGGGGGTCATTGCCCGCACCCGCTCCGGCCAGCAGAGCGAGGCCTGAGTGACGACGACCATTCCCCCCCGCACCGCCGGCCGCCCCGACCTCGACACGCCGGGAGCTCCGGACGCTCCGGCGGTGGAGGTCCGCCGCTCCACAGCGGCCCGCACCCAGGCCGATGTCATCGTGCTCATCGGGGCGGCGGTGGCCGCACTGAGCCTGGCGGCCCTGCTGACCACCCGGGTGATTCGCCCGGAGACGCACGAGGTCCTGCACCTCACGGCCAACGCGGGCAGCTTCGTGGTGATCGCCTACCTGCTGTTCCTGGTGCTGTACGGGGTGCTGGTGTCGCTCCAGGAGGACGGCCGCACCGTCCGGGATCGGCTCGCCTCGGTAGCCGTGCACAGCCTGGCGGTGCTCGCGCTGATTGCCCTGGTGTTCATCGTCAGCTTCACGTTCTTGCGGGCGCGCGAGACGCTGCCGCACCGGAACTTCTACTCCACTGATATGACCAGGACCGGCCCGCTGGACCCGCTCACCAGCGGCGGCATCCTGCATGGCGCGGTGGGCACGCTCATCGAGATCGCGATCGCGCTGATCATCACCATCCCGCTGGGCCTGGCTTGCGCGGTGTACCTCAGCGAGACCAGAGGAGCAATGCCACGCTTCGTGCGCACGGTGGTCGAGGCGATGACCGCGCTGCCCTCCATCGTGGCGGGGTTGTTCATCCTCGCGTTCTGGATCCTCACCCTGGGCTTCGTCAAGTCCGGTCTCGCCGCTGCACTGGCGATCAGCGTGATGATGCTGCCGATCATCATCCGGGCCGCTGACGTGGTGATCAGGCTGGTGCCCGGATCGCTGCGGGAGGCCTCGCTTGCGATGGGCGCGTCGCAGTGGCGCACGGTGTGGTACGTCGTGTTGCCGACCGCGCGTTCCGGGCTGACCACCGCGGTGCTGCTGGGGACCGCCCGGGGCATCGGCGAGACGTCGCCGGTGCTGCTCACCGCGGGCTTTGGATCCAGCGTCAACTATAACCCGTTCGCCGGGCCGATGCCCTCGCTGCCGTTGCTCGCCTTCAACTTCGCCAGCTTCCCGGAGCGTGTGATGGTCCTCAGGGCTTTCGGCTCCGGCACCGTGCTGGTGGCGATGGTGCTGGTGCTGTTCGGGCTGGCCAGGGTGCTTGGGGGGCGGCCAGCCGGGGAGCTGTCCGCTCGCGGGCAGCGGCACCGCGCGCAGCAGTCGCTGCGTGACCTCTCCCGTTTCACCGACCGGGACCGTTCCCGCGGGATGGAGAGCCGCCATGCCACCTAGGAGGCCCCGCCGGCACCGGCTGGCCGCGCTTGTCGCGGTGCTGGCCGTCGTGCTGCCGATGCAGGCTCTGCTCGCGCCCAGCGCCGGCGGCGCCGCGCAAGGC
>JBOHFW010000115.1:0-1932 GCA_050699835.1 Pseudonocardiaceae bacterium
GACGAGGGCCTCACGCTGGCCGAACACGCTCTGGTCCGCCCTGACCGGCTCACTCCGACCGGACGGGCGGTGTTGCACACCGACCGGGGCCGCGCGCTGGCCAAGATGCGCCGAGTCAACGAGACACTGACTGCCATCGGCACCGCCGATGAGCACTTCGCGCACTCCACCCCGGACAACGATCCGCCGTGCTTGGCCTATTACAACGCCGAACGCCATGCTCTGGCCACCGGGCAGCCCCTGGTCGATCTGGCGATACTGGGCCGCGATCCCGGCGAGGCCACCGACCGACTCACGGCGGCAGCGGCCGGGCACACCGACACCGATAACACCGTCGGCCGGGCGATCGGCCTGGCCAAGCTGGCGAGTCTCACGATGGTCACCGGTGACCCGCTGCAGGCCGCCGCCTTCGGACATGCGGCCCTGGATCTCGCCGACGCTATCCGCTCCCGCCGCGCTGCCGAGGAACTGCGCGAACTGTCCCGTTACGCCGCCGCGCATCAGCACCTGGACGCGGTAGCCCACCTGCGACAACGGATCGGCACCCTCTTGGTGGGTTACCGATAGCCCGCGCGAATCCTCCCTAAATCCTCCCTAAATCCTCCCTTGACATCCACGTGATCATGGCGGCTTGCACGCGGGAGCGGGCCGGGGGCTGGTACTGCCTGGGGCACGCCAACCGGTGGAAAAGGGCCCGCAACGCTGACCCTGATCTTGACGAGCGGTGGTTCCGACGGACCGCCTCGGCGATCGCTGAGCGCAACATCGTCAGCCTGCGAGGGCTGGGGCAACGGGTGGTCCTGGAGTTCGTTTATGGGTTGCAGCAGCGCTGCGCCGGGGGGAGCAAGACGGCACTGCACGCGGTCCGCCCGCTGCTGGACCGGGCTCGGTTGGTGCAGGTCGAGTCGCTGCGGGAGCTACCCGTCGAGGGGATGAGCGTGCCGGCTCGGGCGCTGCGCAATGAGCTGGTGAAGCTGATCGAGCGGTTCGAGACCGACCCCGAGACAGAGCGCGTCAAGGACCGGTGGAACCTGGCGGCGTTCGGCCATCGAGGCAGCCTGCAGTTCGGGGAGATCAGCCAGGCGTGGCTGCGGGAGGCGACCAAGGCGTGGGCGTTCGCGCCGCCCGGTGGGTCGACTCGATCATCTTCGGTACGCGGCGGAAGTTGTGGGCCTGGATCGACCCTCCGCGCAAGGACTGAGAGCGTATTGGTGAGCGTCGCGAGGGCAAGGACAGGTTCCGATGTGCCTTCGGCGAGTACCTACCTGCTGACCAAGCCAACCGATCATCGTGAACGGAACCGGAAACCACGGCCGATATCAGATCGACAAGCTCGCTGACGGCCTCGAGGTGGACCACGCCATCGCCCTGCGGGACCAAGGCGACCTGGCCGGCCTCCTCCAGGCGCTGACCGGCCTGCTGAGCATGGCGGCCACCTACGCGCATGCTGCGGCCAGTCCGGGGTATAGAGCCCGGCCGGTGAGCGGGGAGGACGAACAGACCACCGTGGAGTTCGTCGGCAAGCAGCTGCGGTTCACCGAGGTACATCGCGGGGTGAGAAACGGCAACAACACGCCTCATGAGTGGCGACTACCAGATCAAACGCAGCGGCGAACAGCGCCCGATGTCAGGAGTTCCGGGGCTTATTGCGCTAGATCGATCTTTACTCGTTTATTAACGGTATCGGCGAATGCAGTTCGATCACTGCCGCCGCCTGTAGCTCCTGTTCACGTTTGATCTCACCTGGGACGTCTTCGATGCTCAGCGTGACGCTCACCACACAGGATCCGGATTCTACTGCCACTAGGTCACCGTTTTGCACAACCGCGCGCAGCACATGAAAATCGAAAGTGATCGTCAAGCTGAGTCGCACGCTACAGCGCTGCGTCTCGTTGACGATCACATCAATGGTTGGGTGGTGGTTTGATATGA
>JBOHFW010000116.1:0-3386 GCA_050699835.1 Pseudonocardiaceae bacterium
GGGTGAGACGATCAAGCAGTCTGAGCTGCGCAATAACAATGCGGAGATCATGCGGCGAGTGGCAGCCGGGGAGTCGTTCACCGTGACGGTGCACGGCCAGCCGGTTGCCGACCTGGTACCGCACCAGCGACTGGGCCGCCGCAGGAGACGCCTGGTTCCGGCGGCCGAGTTCGACGCGGCGCTCGCTGATCTGGCCCCCCTAGATGTCCAGCAGTGGAAGCGTGACCTCCGGGAAGCGGACCACCTCTTCGGGGATGACCTGCCGACCGATCCCTGGGACGAGGCCAATAAGAAGTGACCGAGCCCACGGAGCGCCGGGTACTCCTGGACACCTCGGTCATCATCGACCCGCCTCCGCAGGGCACAGCCTCCTTCGCCGATGTCGTGAGCGTCAGCGCCGTCACCGTCGGCGAGCTGCATTACGGAGTAGGTGCCAGCCCGGATCCGATCGAGCAGCTGCATCGCCGACAACGGCTGCGGCTGGTGCTCGACACCTACGACGTCCTGCCGTTCGACGCCGCGGTGGCCGAGTTCTACGGCCTACTCGCTAACGTCGTCCGCCAATCCGGACGAGACCCTCGACCGCGCAGGCTGGACCTGATGATCGCCGCCACCGCTGTACGGCACGGGTTCTCCCTGGCCACCCGCAACGGTGCCGACCTTCGCCATCTCGAGCGGGTACTCGCTGTGATCGACGTGGGCTGACGCCCACACCAGCGGGAGCTGAGCTGGTCACTCCGTGACACGTCGGCGACGTGGGTTTCGCCTAGGGTCCGGTCAGCCCGGGCGCGGTGGGCGGGTGGCGGTGGCCAGCGCGGCGGGATGCCTGTCTGGGCATACAATGTCGACTTGAGCGCCCGATCGACCACCGCGTTACCGGGACTGGTGATCTCCACGACCAGCGCGACGTCGGCAGGCTCAGCGACCGTGCGCTCCACCCCGGGCGTGCTCACCACCACCAGATCCGGGATCAGGATCCGACCCGGGGCGACCCGGACATTGATCGCCTCCAGCACCTCCAAACCCTCCGGCGCCGCTGCCGAGAGCGCGCATCGCCGAGATCCGGCCACTCACCAGCCGCCGGCTCGGCTGAGCGCGCGGATGCCGAAGCTGCAATCCGCCCACAACTTGAAATCAGCTTCAAACAACTTCACACTCTACTTGGTTCACGTGAAACCCTGAGCCGAGGGAGGTGGATAATGGACAGCACAGAGGTTGATCAAGTGCTCGACGAGCTCCGCCGGTTGGACGGAGAACCAGCACACGTCGAGGTCAAGAAGGCGGTCAACGGGCTTCCGAAGACTGTGGTGGAGACGGCGTCAGCCTTCTCGAACACGAACGGTGGCTTGATCATCCTCGGTGTGGACGAGAGCGCAGGGTTCACTCCGGTCCGGCTCCCTGCTCCAGCGAGACTTCGCGACGACCTCGTCTCAGCGGTCAGCGATCAGCTCGAGCCGCCGATTCGTCCCGGCGTTGAACTGGTCGAGGTCGACAATGCCGTCCTCGTGGTAGCCAAGATCGATCCGCTACCTTCGGATCAGCGGCCCTGCTACGTGAAGAGCCGCGGTATTGCGAACGGCTCATTCGTTCGCATCGGCGATGGTGACCGGCGGATGACTCAAGCGGAGATCGGCCTTTCCATCGCCAATCGGGGGCAACCCCGCTACGACATCGAGCCGGTCCCGGAGGCTGGCCTCGAGGATCTCGACGGTGCCGCCTTGGCCAGGACGCTCGCTCGAATGCGCCTCACCAGTCGATCATTCAATGACGTTGACGACGAGACCGCGTTGCGGCGTATCCGAGTGCTAGTGCCCCGCGAGAATGGCGTGATTGTGCCCTCTTTAGCCGGGGTTCTGACCTTCGGGATATTTCCCCAGCAGTTCTTTCCTCAGCTCACCATCTCTTTGGTGGTGTTTTCGGGATCCGAAAGCTATGACCCAAGCGCGCCACGGTTCGAGGACAACCCGGTGATCCGGGGCGCGATCCCAGACCTTGTTGCGGAGACGGTCTCGGCGCTGCGGCGACACATGAGCATCCGTAACTACGTGAACGGCGGCGGGCGGCGGGAAGCGCCCGACTATCCGCTGGAGGCGGTGCGGGAAGCGATTGTCAATGCGGTCCTGCATCGCGACTACAGCCCGGTGACGCGGGGTACACAGATTCAGGTGGAGCTCTCCCCTGGTCGGCTTGTCGTCCGCAGCCCAGGCTCATTGTACGGTCCGGTGCGCCTCCAAGACCTCGGTACCGAGGGGGTGTCCTCTTCGCGCAACACCTTCCTGGCTAGTTTGCTGACCGACACGTACCTCCCGCGCAGCGACCGGTTGGTGGCCGAGAACCGCGCGTCTGGCATTCCAGCAATGATCCGGGAACTGCGCCGATCAGGCCTCGGCAGCCCGGACTTCAGGAATTCCCCGAGCCGCTTCGAAGTGGAGCTCAACAGAACACCAGTGATCGAGTGGGCCGATCCGCCACGTTCCACCCGGGACGTTATTACAACGGAACTCCGCGGAAGGGGACGAGCCACTGCCGCTCACCTGACGACTGTCGCTGGTCGTTCACGAGCGGCGGTCCTCAAGACATTACGAGGCCTGATCGCGGAAGGGGCCGTCGAGGCTGAAGGAGATCCGCGGAGCCCGCAACGTGCATATCGTTGGGTGGGAACTGACTAGATGGCCGGACGCGCGGCAGTGCGCCACAGCCACCATCGGGACGGCGCGGTGATCGTCTACACCCGTGCCGGGTGGGAGGCGTTCACTGCTGGCGTCCGGCTTGGCGAGCTCGACTTCCCGAGTGAAGTAGGCCCAGAGTGAGCGCGGCGGCGGCACCGGTGCGCCACAACTGCGGCGTTTCGTCGGCGGGGCATCCTGCTCGGCGCCGGAATGCTGAGCAGGGTGTCGCGATGTGCAGAGCCGAGATACCAGCGCGCCCGGAGAAGGTCTTGGCCACCGCCGCCGCACCGCGGACCTCGCTCGATGAGCCCGCTTGCACGGCTGCGCGGTCGGCTCGGAGCACGATGTCAGGGTCGAGCAGCGCGAGCAGCGCTTCGAAGTCACCTCTGCGGGAGGCCGCGAGGAAAGCGTCGACGATTGCTCGCTGCCGGGTCAGATCGTTGTCGGGAACCGCGGCCGCTCCGTGCACCCGGCGGCGGGCGCGACTGGCGAGCTGCCGGGTCCCTCATCCAGCCGGCCTGAGGGCGAGCGCTGCGGGAAGCGGTCGCTGCGCAACTCGGCCTGACCAGACGAGCGGCTGCTCTGATCAGCCAGCCCGGCGGCCGCTCCGCGAGCGGCGGTATCGGGTGAGCGGCCTCGTCTTGCCCAACAGCACGGTCCCGCCCAGCAGCAGGGCCAATAGCAGCAGCAACGGCAATGGCCCGAAGCGATCCACCC
>JBOHFW010000117.1:0-5542 GCA_050699835.1 Pseudonocardiaceae bacterium
GGGCCGGATCGAGGGGGGAGCGTACTTCGCCACGGTGCTGTGCACCGGCTTCGACGCATCGGTGAACGCGCGCGCCAACGCGATGCGCTGGCCCTCCGGACCACGCCGGTATGACCTGGCGGTGCTGGCCGAGCTCACCGCGTTGCGGCCCCGGCCTGTACAGGTGCATGCCGATGGGGCCGAAGTGGAGCTGGAGGCAATCCTGGTCGCGGTGGGCAATGGACCCTGCTACGGCGGCGGTTTGCGGATCTGCCCGGACGCCATGCTGTCCGATGGCCTGCTCGACGTCATCGCTATCGCTGCGGTGAGCCGTCGCCGGCTGCTGCGGGTGTTCCCGCGGCTCCGAGTCGGCGGCCACGTCGACGAGCCAGAGGTGACCGTTCTGCGGAGTACGAGCGTGTGCATCGAGGGCGATCCTGGCTGGCCTGTCTACGCCGACGGAGAGCCGCAGGGCACCCTGCCGGTTACGGCGCGCTGCGAACCCGGCGCCCTCACCGTCGTCGCCTGAAAGATCCTTGGCGAGCTCAGCGAGAGCACTGCGCAGGGTTGCGATAAGATATATCGCGTGCTATCTTGATAGTGTCTTCAACGGAAGGAGATTACATACGATGCACAACGAACGAAGACACCCCGGCGAACGCCGCTTCCCGCGCCGAGACCATTTCCTTCGAGGTGAGCGACGTGGCCGCAGCCGGGTCGCGCGTGGCGATGTCCGCGCTGCCACCCTGATTCTGCTGGCCGAGCAGCCCATGCACGGCTACCAGTTAATGCAGGCCATGACCGAACGTACCGAGGGGGCATGGCAGCCTAGCCCTGGTGCGATCTACCCGACCATCGCCCAACTTGAAGATGAGGGACTGGTCACCATCGAGGTTGAGGGCGGACGCAAGCTGGTTTCTCTCACCGACGCCGGGCGCGCTTTCCTCGACAACCCGGACCACGGCGTGGCCGACCCATTCGCCGCGATCACCGCGTCTGATACCGGGACATCCAGCCTGCGTACCGCCATCGCCGAGGTCCACAGCGCCGCCCGGTCAGTTGCCATCAACGGTACGCACGCACAGGTCGCTGCGGCTCAGGCGGTATTGGCCGACGCGCGGCGGGCGCTCTACCTGATCCTCGCCGAGGGCCCCAACGGATCGGCCGAGCAGGCAGAAAGGACCCCACGAAAGACCGTGGAGCACGGCTCCACCCAACACCGAGAGCGTCAGTGAGCCGGCTGGTAGCGAGCGGTTGAGAGCAGGCCACGGCCGGGTTGGTGGTCCTTGAAGGGCGGCCAACTGGGGGGTGTGACAGCCTGGGAGGGTGGCCAACTCTCCTGCTGAGGCGTATGCGGCGGCCCGCCGGCGCGGCGCCTTGCCTTGCCTCGATGAGTTCGCCGGTGGCCTGAGTTTCCAGCTCGACCCGTTCCAGCGGCACGCGTGCGAGGCTCTGGAGGAGGGGCACGGTGTGCTGGTGTGCGCGCCCACCGGCGCGGGCAAGACTGTGATCGGGGAGTTCGCGGTGTACCTGGCGCTGGCGCAGGGTCGCAAGTGCTTCTACACGACACCGATCAAGGCACTGTCCAACCAGAAGTACGCCGATCTGGTAGCCCGGCACGGCCCTGACGGCGTCGGCCTGCTCACCGGGGACACCGCGATCAACGGAGCCGCTGCGGTGGTCGTGATGACGACCGAGGTGCTGCGCAACATGCTCTACGCCGGATCATCCACCCTCGGCGGCCTGGCCTACGTGGTGATGGACGAGGTGCACTACCTCGCCGACCGGTTCCGCGGCGCGGTGTGGGAAGAAGTGATCCTCAACCTGCCGCAGAGCGTGCGGGTCGTCGGCCTGTCGGCCACGGTGAGCAACGCCGAGGAGTTCGGCGAGTGGCTTGTCGATGTGCGCGGCGACACCGCTGTGGTGGTCGACGAACACCGTCCGGTGCCGCTGTGGCAACACATGATGGTCGGCTCGCGGATGTTCGATCTGTTTGCTGAGCACAGCGGCAGCGGCCGGTTTACCGTCGACCCGCACCTGCTCCAGCGGGTGCAGGAGCTGGAGCGCCACAGCGGCTGGGACCGGCGGCGCCGTGACGGAGGACACCGGTTTCGGCCACCGACCCGGGTGGACATGGTGGCACGGCTGGACCGCGACGGTCTGCTGCCCGCGATCACCTTCGTATTCAGTCGAGCCGGCTGCGAAGCCGCCGTGGGCCAGTGCGTCCGCAGCGGGCTGCGGCTGACCACTCCCGAGGAGTCCGACGAAATCCGCCGGGTGGTGGACACTCGGACCGCCGAGCTGCCCGAGGGCGATCTCGCGGTGCTCGGCTTCTGGGAATGGCGGGAGGCGCTGGAGCGGGGCGTCGCCGCGCATCACGCCGGGATGCTGCCGGCGTTCAAGGAGACCGTGGAGGAGCTGTTCGTCCGAGGGTTGATCAAAGCGGTGTTCGCGACCGAGACCCTCGCGTTGGGGATCAACATGCCGGCCCGCACCGTCGTGCTGGAGCGGCTGGTTAAGTTCAACGGCGAGGCACACGTCGATCTGACTCCCGGCGAGTACACCCAGCTTACCGGGCGAGCCGGGCGGCGCGGCATCGACGTCGAGGGTCACGGGGTCGTGCTGTGGCAACCGGGCGTGGATCCCGGGCAGGTTGCCGGGCTGGCCTCGACGCGCACCTACCCGCTGCGCAGCTCGTTCCGGCCCGGCTACAACATGGCAGTCAACCTGGTTGACCGAATTGGTGTGGCGGCCGGGCGGGCGCTGCTGGAGCGGTCCTTCGCCCAGTTTCAGGCGGACCGTTCGGTGGTGGGGCTGGCCCGGCGGATCGACCGTAATGCCGAGGGCCTGGCGGGCTATGCCGAGGCGATGGTCTGCCATCGGGGTGACTTCACTGAGTACGCCCGGTTGCGTCGGCAGATCTCGGAGCGGGAGCGGACGCTGGCGCGGCAGGGCGGCGCAGCACGGCGGGCCGAGGTGGCGGCGTCACTTGCCGGCCTTGCGCGCGGCGATGTCATCGCGGTTCCGGGCGGGCGCCGGTCGGGGCTGGCCGTGGTGCTCGAGGTGGACGAGGACTCCGGTGCGGATCCGCGCCCGTTGGTGCTCACCGAAGATCGCTGGGCGGGCCGGCTCTCGGTCGCCGACTTCCCGACCCCGGTGCCGGTGCTGGGCCGGATGCGGCTGCCCAAGCGGGTCGAGCACCGGGTTCCCCGAGTACGTCGCGATCTCGCCTCGGCACTGCGGGAGACCGGCATCGCCGTACCGCCCCGGGTTCGGCGGCGCAGCGAGGCCGCAGACGACACCGAGCTGGCCGCCCTGCGCCGGGCGCTGCGGGCGCACCCCTGCCACGGCTGCGACGACCGGGAGGCGCATGCCCGGTGGGCGGAGCGTTATGACCGGCTGGACCGCGAAACCGACACGTTACGCCAGCAGGTCGCGGCCACGACACACTCGCTGGCCCGCACGTTCGACCGGATCCGGGCGCTGCTGGCTGAGCGCGGCTACCTCGACGGTAACCAGCTCACCGAGCACGGTCGGGTACTGGCCCGGCTGTGGTCAGAGACCGACCTGCTCATCGCGGAATGCCTGCGGCAGGGCATCTGGGACACTCTGGAGCCTGCCGAACTGGCCGCGGTGATCTCAGCGCTGGTCTACGAGGCCCGCGGTGACACCGCGACACCCCGGGTTCCCGCAGGCCCGGTAAGCGACGCTCTGGTAGCCACCGTGCGGTTGTGGGGGGAGTTGGAGGCCGACGAGCGGCGCCACCGGCTGGAACGTACCCGCGAACCCGATCTGGGTTTCGCCTGGCCGGTGTACCGGTGGGCCCGCGGCGAATCGTTATCCGCGGTGCTGATGGCTGCCGAGAACAACGGTGCCGAGTTATCCGCAGGGGACTTCGTCCGCTGGTGCCGGCAGGTGATTGATGTGCTCGACCAGGTGCGCGGCGTTACCGGGGAAAGCTCCGCTGTTGGTGTGGCCGCGGCCACTGCGGTACGCGCCCTCCGCCGTGGCGTGGTCGCCCTTGGTACTTAGAGCTACCAGGATGGCAGGCCTGAGCTGAAGATCGGCGTGGACTCGGAGCTAGGGCAGCCATTCAGAGGGAGCGCAGACACCGGGCTTGTCGGGACACCCCGGGCCTGCCAGGGCGGCAGGAGCGCCTGCCAGCACGAAGGCGAACATCAGGAGAAACGCCGTGAACACCCGCACGGTGCGCTGTCGTAATGACCGCGCCGTGGTGTGTCCCGTCACCTCACTCGGGGGCGATCCCTGAGGCACGCTCATCGTGGTCTGTCTCCTTGGTGTCGGCGAATATGAAGAGCTGCCTGCATATCCGATATTACCGTCGCATGTGTTACGGCTGGAGACAAGACGCACCGACAATCATGTCAAGCTCCACAGTTTATGGAGGAATACGACTATGTCGTTGTTGGCGGGGGCTCAGCAGGCTGCGTCGTGGCGGCCCGGCTGTCGGAGGATCCCTCGATCACGGTGTGCCTGCTCGAGGCGGGTCCCTCCGACGTCGACGATGACAAGATCTTGCGTCTGGAGCAGTGGCCGCACCTGCTGGGCTCCGGCTATGACTGGGACTACCCGATTGAGCCGCAGGCGCGCGGCAACAGCTTTGTGCGGCACGCGCGGGGCAAGGTGCTCGGCGGCTGCTCGTCGCACAACTCGTGCATCGCCTTCTGGCCTTCCCGTGAGGACCTCGACGAGTGGGCCGCGATGGGGTGTACCGGTTGGAGCGCGCAGGCATGCTGGCCGCTGCTCGCGCGGTTGGAGCACAACGATGGCCCCGGCGATCACCATGGCCGCTCAGGCCCGGTGACGCTGCGGCAGATCCCGTCACATGACCCGTGCGGGGTCGCGGTGCTGGCAGCCGCGGCAGCGACCGGGCTGCCCACCGTGCGGTTCAACGAGAACGTCACGATCACCGACGGCGCGGGCTTCTTCCAGCTCAACGTCGGCGACGACAACACCCGCATGTCGTCCTCACGCGGGTATCTGCACCCGATCATGGGTCAGCGGGGCAATCTGGTCGTCCGCACCGGCGCCTGGGCCAAGCAGGTGCTCTTCGATGCCAGCCGGGCGGCGACCGGCGTCGACTACCTCGACTCCGCAACACTGCGGTACAGCACCGTGCACGCCCGCCGTGAGGTGATCCTGTCGGCTGGGGCGATCGACACTCCCAAACTGCTGATGCTCTCCGGTATCGGCCCGGCCGATCACCTCCGTGAGGTCGGCGTCGACGTGCTCGTGCACAGCCCCGGTGTCGGGTCCAACCTGGATGACCACGTCGAGAGCCTGGTGATGTGGACGGCGTCGCGGCCGATGGTCACCCGCTCGACGCAGTGGTGGGAGATCGGCCTGTTCGCGCGGACCCACCCAGGACTTGATCGTCCCGACCTGATGATGCACTACGGCTGCGTGCCCTTTGACATGAATACCGTGCGTTGGGGTTACCCGAGCACGTCCAACGGCTTCTGCCTCACTCCGAACGTCACCCGCGGACGGTCCCGGGGGACCGTCCGGCTCCGGTCACGGGACTTCCGGGACCGGCCAAGGG
>JBOHFW010000118.1:0-4642 GCA_050699835.1 Pseudonocardiaceae bacterium
CGGCGTCGACCCGCAGCGCTACGGCCCGCCGGGCGCGCCGGCCGCGGCCGGTGAGCGGGACCGCCGCCACGCCGGGCACCACCATCGCCCGGACGGCTCCACCGCGGAGACCGTCGCGCAACCCGTAAAGATCGACAACGACCTCTACGTGCGTGACTACTCCCGCTGCATCATGTGCTACAAGTGCGTCAAGGCCTGTGGCACCGACGCCCAATTCACCTTCGCCATCGCCGCGGCCGGCCGCGGCTTCGACGCACGCATCGCCACCGAATACGACGCCGATTTGCCCGACTCCGCCTGCGTCTACTGCGGGAATTGCATTGGCGTGTGCCCGACGGGTGCGCTCAAGTCAGTGCGTGAACACGAGCTGCGGGAATCCGGACAATGGGATCCGGACGCTGAGACCGTCACGACCACGATCTGCTCGTTCTGCGGCGTGGGATGCAACCTCGAATTGCACGTGCAGCATGGCCAGATCGTCAACGTGACCTCACCATCGGATCACAGCGTTACCCATGGTCACCTGTGTATCAAAGGCCGGTTCGGGTTCCAGCACGTCCAGAATCTTCCATCCACGCGCCAGCCTGACGGCTAGGCCTACCTTCTTGCTCACGTACCAGCGTCGTCCCAGCCGGTCAGGCCGATACGACAGCTGCGTAGTTGCCCAGACCGATCAGTCGTTGCCCGGGGATCGTCTCGGTCTTGGTGATCAGTGAAGTGACCGTACCCGTCTCCGGATCGAAGTCCACGTCGGTGATCGTGCCGAGCTCCATTCCTCGTTCGGTGAGTACCCGCTTGCCCAGGATCTCCAGGTCGTTGTTCTCCGCCCGCTGCTCCAATGCATCGCGGGCCGGCCGGATCACAGCGTCGGTTGCCACCGTCACTGCGTCGGGCCCGAAGCCTTGCAAGTCTTCCCAGGCAAGCAGGGTGCCGGCCCCTCTGACCTTCCCCAATCGCAGCAGCGCCACCCTGGCTGGCCCGGGCAGCACGACGAAACCGTCTACCCGGGCCACCTGGGTTGCGGTAGCGGTATTGACCACGTCGCGTTTGCGTGCCTGGCTGAAGAGCATCAGCTGGCACTCTCCCGTAACCGGGCCCGGAAGGCGTCCACGGCCGCGCCGAAGCCAGCCAGGTCCTCGGAGACGAACTCGGTAGCCGCTGCGGGCACGATGAGGTTCTCTCCAGAGACTGCCACGGTATCGGGCAGCGGAATGAGCACCCGCCGACCCGCCGTACCGAGCGCCTCGCTGGCCTCCACTTCGTAGCCCACCACCTCTAGGCCGATCCCGCCGTGCAGCACGACGTCCACAACACGCCCGAGATCTCGCCCGTTGTCCGTGAGAACACGATCTTCCAGTACATCGGCCTTGCGGGCCTGTTTGCGTGGGGCGAGCTTCTTGGCGGCGATGAGCACCGTCTCATCGGACACCATCACTGCGTCCCGGCCCACCCCATGCACGCCACCCCAGGGCAGCGCGTCCTTACGGGCGCGGCTGAACAGCCCCGGATTGCGCAGGGTGAAACCGGCGATGCGGCCGCCGGTGCGTTCGAAGATAATGTCTTTGATCTCGGCGACCAGGTCTCCGCTGAGGGTGACCACCGAGCGACCGATCAGTTCACTGGCTCGCAGAAGCAGCGCTGGAGTGGGTGTGCTCACGGTGGGGCGCTCCGGCCCGAGTCGCCCAGTCCGATCACGCCGCCGCGCCGCCTTCGACGCTGAACAAAGATCGCGAGAGTAGCCAGCAGCACAACAACGATCAGCGCGAGGATCACCCAGCCCCACCACTCCATCGCCCGCCTCCGCACGGTTCCGGGTCCGGGTTGCTTGTCTCGCGCACAGTAACGCGCCACGGCCACTGCGCGCTTGCTGGCACGTCACCGGATGAGGGTAAAGTCCGCTTACCGGACCGGGAACCGGATCCGCCGCAGGCGCGTTGGACCAGATGACGGCCTGCAAAGCCCCATCAGGAGGAACACGGTGCGCTCCACCAGCAACCCCGCATTCCGCAATCTTCCCGTAGGGGGCGGCGGTTATGCGGGCTTCAACTCCGCCCCCGAACGTTATGGCGGCGGCGCCTTGCCGACCACGAGTCGACCGATGACCGTCGACGATGTGGTCACGAAGACCAGCATCACCCTGGCGGTGCTCATCGCCACCGGTGCGGCCACGTACTTCAGCGGGCTATGGTCGCTCGCCCTTCCTGCCGCACTGATCGGCTTCGTGCTCGCGTTGGTGATCATCTTCAAGAAGGTGATCAGTCCACCGCTCATCCTCGTCTATGCCGCCGTTGAGGGCGTCTTTCTCGGTGGAATCAGCGGCGTCGTCGGTAGCGCCGTGGCAGCCGCCACGGGCAGCAACACCATCGTGCTGCAGGCGATCACCGGCACCGCATTGGTGTTCGCTGGGATGCTCGTGGTGTACAAGACCGGTGCGGTGAAAGTCACGCCCCGGTTCACCAAGTGGCTGACCGGTGCCATGATCGGGGTCGTCGGTCTGATGATCGTGAACCTCATCGCGGGCTTCTTCACCCAGGGTGGCATCGGCCTGCGTGATGGCAGCTCGCTGGCGATCATCTTTAGCCTGGTCTGCATCGCGATCGCCGCGTTCAGCTTCCTCCTCGACTTCGACGCCGCCGATGAGGCGATCCGGGAGGGTGCACCGGAGAAGACCGCGTGGTACATCGCTTTCGGCCTCACCGTGACCCTGGTCTGGTTGTACCTGGAGATCCTGCGACTGCTGTCCTACTTCCAGAGCGAATAGTCGCCTCTTAACTCCCTCCATGGGCTCGGTCACCAACTCAGGTGACCGAGCCCGTCTGGTTTGGTGCTCATCGCGGAGCGCTGAGCAGAGGGCGGGGAGTAGGACTGCGCAGGCGGCGCTGTAGCCGGCGGAGGAAGGGTGGTAATGGTCGCGGCTGAACAGTGTGTCGGGCTGGGTGAGGAAGTCGTGAGCCAGCAGTTGCGCCAGCGGCACCGGCAGGCCGCCGGCGCGGCATACCGCGTCGCTTTGCAGACGGGCCAGGGTCAGGCTGGATGTGTGCGCGATGGCACGCAGCGGCTGCGGGATCGGTCGGATCGTGCCGAGATCCGGGCAGGTGCCGACGATCACAGCAGTGCCAGCGGCTCGCAATCTCGACACCGCTTCCCCGAGCAGTCTCGCCGACTCCCGTAGCGGAATTCGCCGGGTCACATCATTGGCACCGATCATGATGATGGCCACGTGTGGGGGGTCGATCAGGGCGGCGTCCACCTGCCCGCCGAGTCGACGGCTCGTGCAACCGCAGATAGCCAGGGTGTTCACCTGGACCGGCCGGCCGGAATCCTTGGCCAGCCCCCGCGCCAGGACCGCCCCGGGTAGCTGCTCTGGTTCATCCACGCCGAGGCCAGCCGCCAAGGAGTCACCCAGCATCGCCAAGCCCACTACCGTCGAGCTCAGCACCCCCGAGGGAAGCGCGGTCGACGGGTCGGTGCCGTCGGGCAGGTACACCCCGTCCGCGCGGAACGGGGCCCAGCCCGGAATCACGATGTTGCGGTGTGCCCGCCGGCCCTGCTGGCTGAGCACCCCGTACGCGGCGCCGACCGTCGCGCCGGTAGCACCGACTACGACAGCGGTCGTTCGCAACCGATGCTGCATCGCTGATGACCTCCTCGATGCCGAGCTGCGCGGGCAAACCCCATACTCTTGATATACGCCTGAAGCTCGATATACGCCTGAAGCTTGGCAGCGTGCCGCGCGCGAACGCGCGAGCCCGATCAGTCCTATTTCCCCAGGAGAGTCCGGTGCACTACGCCGAGCACATCATCGATCTGGTCGGTAATACCCCGCTGGTGCGGCTGAACGCTGTCGCACGGGATGTCGCGCCGCTGGTCCTGGCGAAGGTGGAGTACCTCAACCCCGGCGGCAGCGTGAAGGATCGGATCGCGCTGCGGATGGTGGAAGCGGCGGAGCGATCCGGCCGGCTCAAGCCGGGCGGCACGATCGTGGAACCGACGTCAGGCAACACCGGCATAGGACTGGCGATGGTCGCCCAACGTAAGGGTTACCAGTGCCTGTTCGTCCTCCCCGACAAGGTCGGCGAGGACAAGCGCGACGTGCTCAAGGCTTACGGGGCAGAGGTCGTCGTGTGTCCCACCGCCGTCGCGGTCGACCATCCCGACTCGTACTACTCGGTGTCCGACCGGCTCGCAGCGGAGATCGACGGGGCGTGGAAGCCCGATCAGTATTCCAATCCGGAGAACCCGGCCAGCCATTACCACAGCACCGGACCCGAATTGTGGGCGCAAACCCAAGGGCGGATCACCCATTTCGTCGCCGGTATCGGCACCGGCGGGACGATCTCCGGGACCGGGCGCTACCTCAAAGAGGTGAGTGAGGGCCAGGTGCAGGTCATCGGCGTCGATCCGGAGGGCTCGGTGTACTCGGGCGGCAGTGGCCGGCCCTACCTGGTAGAGGGCGTCGGGGAGGATTTCTGGCCCAGCACCTATGACCGTGATGTCTGCGATGAGGTCATTCCGGTCTCGGACACCGACTCCTTCACCATGACCAGGCGGCTGGCCCGCGAGGAGGGGTTGCTGCTGGGGGGATCGTGCGGGATGGCTGTGGTGGGCGCGCTGCGGCTCGCCGGTCGGGTCGATCCAGGCT
>JBOHFW010000119.1:0-3495 GCA_050699835.1 Pseudonocardiaceae bacterium
GCCCGCCGCTGCGGCGGCGGGTAGCCGGAGCCGCAGCCCGAGCAGGAGCCGCCGTGCGCCGCCGCCGCGAGGCCAACGGCCAGGTGCGGGGCGAACGCCGTCCCCGCCGGATCGGCCTACGCCGCCACCCCTAACCCGACGTTGGCACGTGAGCAGAGTTTTGCGGACGTCTGCCGTTGTGGTTGCCGCTCCAAACTTCGCAGACAGTAGGTCTGACGCCACCGTGGAGTGGCGCGGCCGGTTACTTCGGTGACCGGACTTCGGCGCAGCGGGTGGCGGCGGTCTGCCGATCATGACCGCGGGTCCCTGCGGGAGCTTGACCAAATCAGGTCAGTCAGCGAAAGCCCAGCTCAGACACTCACCTCGGCGGTGAGAGGCGCGGCCTCACTGGTTGTTTGCACCTCGCCGGCGCCGACGTGCATGTCGAGTCGAGCGTTGGTGACGTAACATGCCAGGTGTGCAGTGTCTGCAGTGACGAACAGAAATTTTCGGGGGGACAGTGCTATGCGTGGCACCGTTCGCGGGAGTAGTTGCGGTGTTGCCATCGGCCCTTGCAGCCATCTCCGAAGTCGCATTTGCTGTCGCCTGAGTCTTCGATTCACTCTCGTGACGATCGCTTGACGACTCTGCTGGGGTTACCGAGTTCGCCCGCCTTCGAGCTTGGGCTCGCTGGTATTGCTTGATCCCCTCGAGATAGAGCGCTGTTTGTTCTTGGGTGTTCTGGTAACGCTGTGCCACTTCGGCCCAGAGCGCGGCAACCGCTTTTGCGTCCCCCAGATTATCGAGCTTCTCAGACCAGTTCACATAGTGCCGACCTTTGCTGTCGGTAGACTGGTAGGGCAATTTCAGATTGTTACTGCCGTCCTGATGGAAGGGCCGGAAGACGATGTACGCTCGCCAGCCCCTATCCGGCTCGTAGTCGATGGAGAAGCCGTATTCGGCGCGCCCGTCCCGCGTCTGATAAATCATGACGGTCATGGTCCCTCTTCCCGTCAAAATCATTTCTACAGTTGCCTGTGAATGACCCTTCCTGTTTGCTCGCCTATGATGCCGGTTACCAATAATTCCAGACGCCTGGAGGTTGTTCGTCATCCTCAGAGACCATTTTTCGCATACTTCAGGCGCTGCAGCTCCGCTAAATGAGATGATGTAGCCCAGGAGGTCTCTACATCTGTGGGATGACTATGACCGACCCTGCACCGGCTGCCCGGCGAGGCCTTCGTCGCCACTTCATGCGGCGTTTGCCCGCCGCAGCGGGCAAAATTGCCGGTCACCGACTTGCCCGCGTCGGCGACCGGCAGGCCAGTACCGCGCAGGTGTTTGGTCACTGCCGGCTCTGCCGGCTCTGCCCGCCGCACACATTCACACCATCGGGCCTGAGCATCACGTACTTGCCGGGCATTGCTCGTCCTCCTTTCGGTGTGCTGGTTTGAGTCGGCGTATGGGGAGAGGACGTCGATATGCCGAAAATGTCAGTATAATCCGGATTGTGGTAATCGATGACCAGCCGCTGGTGCGGGCCGGCACGTCCTGGGAGCAGGCCCGCGTGGCGCTGGGCGAGCGGATCGGCCGGGCCATGGTGCGCGCTGCACCGGTGACGGTGCGAGTGCAGGTGCTTGACGGAGCAGAGTTCATGGCGTACCGGCCGTGGGAGCTAGCTCACGTCGACGGGATGCCGTTGGCTGCCCGTGGTGATGTGACCTTGGTCTACGACCTGCCCGGTCCGTCCGCTGCGGCGAAAACACGGGTAGGCGAGTCGTTGCGGATGCTAGCGGTGTTCAGCTTGCCTACGGCAACTTCGGCGTTGGCGTTGCGCCGGGAGCGCTATGAGCTGTCTCGGCTGGTGCGCCGGGTTGCCGCCAGGGGCAGGTGCCGGGTGGAGTTGCAGGTCGCCCAGTACGGAGTAACCCGGCGAGTGCTGGCGGATCTGGCCGAGTCCGGAGACGGGTGGGATGTGCTGCATCTGTCCGGGCACGGCGGGGCAGGACAGTTCCTGCTGGAGCGCGCGGACGGCTCGCCGGATCCGGCGTCCACCGCGGAACTGATCGGGTTGCTGCGGCCGATGCGGGCGCGGGTCAAACTGTGCACGCCGTGCTGGGACCGGTGCCGTCGTCGGCCCGCCCGGCGCTGTCGGTGGCTACCCCGGCGCTGTTCGGAGCCTCGGCAGCTGGCCTGGTGCTCGCCCCTCCGACAGGCAGGCCTGACCTCGATCCTGAGGACCGGGTGATGGCCGGATTCCTCCCGGAGCCGCCCCGGTTCGTCGGTCGCGCCGAGGTGATGGCCGCTGCCAGCGCGGCGTTGGCCCCGGAGTCTGGGCGGTCCGCGGTGGTGTTCCACGGGATGGCAGGCGGCGGGAAGACGACGTGCGCGCTGGAGCTGGCCTACCGTCACCAGCGGGCCTTCGAGGCACTGGCGTTCTGGTCCGCACCCACCGACCCCGATCAGTTCGGTGACGCGCTGCGGCGGCTGGCGCTGTCCTGGGAGGCGCAGCTGGGGAATTACGGGTTCGCGATGGTGGACAAGATTGCCATTGTGACTGATCTGGAGCGGTTCCTGCCACGGCTGCGCGCCCTGCTCCAGGACACCAGGTTGTTGCTGGTGCTGGACAACCTGGAGACCCTGCTGACTCCCGAAGGCGGGTGGCGTGATCCCCGCTGGGCGCCGTTGATGGATGTGCTGACCGGCCACGACGGGGAGTCCCGGGTGGTTCTGACCAGCCGGTTCCTGCCTGCCGGGTTGGATCTGGATCGGGGTACTGGTCCGGCCGTTACACGCGCTGTCGCGGGATGAGTCCGTGTTGCTGGCCCGGGAACTGCCCCACCTGCGCATGCTGCTGCACAGCGAGCCCGAATCCCTCCGCCGGCCTGATGCGGCGGACCCGGCGCTGGGTCGTCGGGTGCTCACCTTGGTGCAGGGCCACCCCGAGCTGCTGGAGCTCGCCGACGCCGCCACGGCCGCGGCCGATCCGGCCCGGCTGGCCTCCCGACTGGCAGCGGCCGAGGCTGCCGTGGACGGGGCTGCGCTATCGGCGTTCCTGCGCGACGCTGCCGCCCCGTCCCGGCTGCTGCGGCAAGCTGTATCAACCGCTAAGCAGCGTTTCGCGAACTACATTTCCGCAGCTCACCGCCTGTGCCCCCGGCAGGATTCGAACCTGCAACACACGGTTTAGGAAGAGCTCTGACGGCGCTAGCAGTGTCTTCGACCAGCGATTTTGGGTGGCTTGTGTTCGCACCACGTCGCAATTGTTAGCGCTGCAGCATGATGTTTCGCACCACGAACCGCACCGCGGATCTTCATGGTGGCTGTCGATGGGAGGGCGACGTCGGCCCCGTGGTGGCGACCTGACCGGGTTCGACGCCGGCCCGATCATGAGTTGGCAGCGGGCTCACCGCGTCAGCATGCCGTAGCGGTACCGTTGTGACATGTCCAGACTGGATCGAATCGTGTCGGACCCGAGGGTCTGCCACGGCCAACCGACGGTTCGTGGTCTGAGAT
>JBOHFW010000120.1:0-5434 GCA_050699835.1 Pseudonocardiaceae bacterium
GCCTGCGCGCCGATCAGCAGCCCGATGTAGAGCAGGATCGGCACGATGGCCGGCAGCGGGATCAGCGCGCCGAGCAGCCCGAACAGTCCCAGAAAGCACATCAGCGCGATCACCACGCCGGAGGCCAGCGAGTACGTGGTCCGGCCACCGGCCTCCTTCCAGCCCGGGTGCCCGATGTAGACGGCGGGTGGGAATGGGCTGCCCAGCGCGGCGCCGACCACCGCGCCGGTGCCGTCGGCGAGTAGCACGCTGCGCAGGTTGTAGTTGTCCCCGGCGACCGCGGCGCTCTCCACGTTGGTCATGCCCTCGCAGAAGTTGTAGATGCCCAGCGGGATCGCGGTGGCCAGCAGCGGTGCCACCGCCGAGAGGCCGCTGACCAGCAGGGGGACGTTGAACGTCGGCAGGCCGATGGCGACGTCCTTGGCTGCCGCGACGACGTCGGGGGCGGACATGTATCCGCCAATCCAGCCGATCGCGGTGCCGAGGAGCAACGCGGCCAGCCCGATCGGGATGTTGCCGGGTAGCGTGCGTCCGGTGAAAAAGCCGATCACGATGATCGCGAACACCGGCAGGGCGATCCAGAGGGCTTCCCACATTTGCGCCGCCGGGCGCATCGAGATGAACGCGATGGAGATGCCGGCCAGCGTCCCGAGCAGCGCCGCGCGTGGGGTGAACCGGCGAATGTAGGGGCCGATGAACGCGCCGATCAGCACGATCAGCCCGATGATGAACGACCACGCCAGCCCGGCCTGCCAGGCCCGGACCGGATCCCCGGTGCTCAAAAAGATCGGCAGCATGATCACGAAGGTGACGATGAACATGTGCGGCACGCTCGGGCCATAGGGCATCGCGCAGACGTCGCTGCGGTTTTCCCGGCGGGCCAGCCGGCGCGCCAGGTAGGTGTAGTACCCGTTGCCGATCAGCAGCTGGATGCCCAGCGCGGGCAGGATGATCCCGAACACCTGATCCTGGGGGATCTGCACGACGCCCACGCACAGCGTGCTCAGCACCAGCACGTTCACCAGTACGTTGAAACCGAGACCGAACGCCGCGTTGAGGTCGCCGCTGACCCACCAGGGCAGCCGCCCGGTGGCATTGCTCCTGGCCCGGACGCTCATGGGCGATCAACTCCGTTCGGTGCCGGTAAAGCGCTGACCAGCGCACTCAGCGCGTCGAGGTAGGCAGCCGACGGGGCGACCCAGCCGAAGATGCCGCCCTGGGCGGCGATCATCGCCAGCCCGGCCTGCTGGAACTCCGGAAAGTAGGAGCCGACGCAGTCGGCGAGCACCAGGCACTGGTAGCCGCGGTCGTTGGCCTCCCGGACCGTGGTGTGCACGCATACCTCGGTGGTCACGCCGGTGATGATCAGGCTGGTGATGCCGGCGACCTGCAGCAGCTCGTGCAGGTCGGTGGCGTAGAACGAGCCCTTGCCCGGCTTGTCGATCACGACCTCGCCCTCGCGCGGAGCGAGCTCGTCGATGATGTCGTGGCCGTACTCGCCGCGGATCAGGATCCGGCCCTTGGGGCCCATGTCGCCGATCCGCAACGTGGGGTTGCCGCGGTTGCGCTTGGTCGGCGGGCAGTCGGTCAGGTCGGGCCGGTGACCTTCACGGGTGTGGATGACGGTCATCCCGGCCGCCCGGCTGGCCGCCAGCACCTGTTGCAGCGGCGGGATCACCGCTTGCAGCAGGCTCACGTCGTTGCCCAGCGTCTCGCCGAAACCCCCGGGTTCGATGAAGTCTCGCTGCATGTCGATGACCACCAGCGCGGTGCGCGCAGGGTCGAAGCGGAACGGGCCCGGCGTGGCCGGCAGGGTGACGTAGGCCGCGGGGAGCTGATCAGCCGGCATGGTGATTTCCCAGCGACTTGGCGGTCACCGTGGTGGCGGCGATGACCGCCTCGGAGGTGGCGACGCAGCCGAAGACCCCGCCCTGCATGGTCACCATCCGCAGCGCCGCGGTGTGGTTGCCCAGCTCAGTGGCCCCGGTGCAGTCGGAGAGGATCAGGCATTCGTAGCCCCGGTCGTTGGCCTCGCGCATGGTGGTGTGCACGCAGACGTCGGTGGTGATCCCGGTCAGCACGAGGTGCGTGATGCCCTTGGTGCGCAGCACCAGGTCCAGCTGGGTGGCGTAGAACGCGCCCTTGCCCGGCTTGTCGATCAGAACCTCACCCGGCAGCGGCGCCACCTCGGGCACGATCTCCCAGCCCGGCTCGCCGCGCACCAGGATCCGGCCTTGCGGCCCGGGGCCGCCGATCTCGGCGCCGATCCGGGCCGAGCGCCAGCGCTTGTTGGCCGGCAGGTCGGACAGGTCGGGACAGTGGCCTTCCCGGGTGTGGATCACCAGCATGCCGGTCCCCCTGCCATGGGCCAGCATCAGCGCTGCACCCGGTAGCCCGGCTCGGGTCAGCTCGAGGTCATAACCCATCCGGTCCACGTAGCCGCCGGGGCCGCAGAAGTCGACCTGCCAGTCGATGCAGATCAGGGCGACCCGGTCGGCCGGGACGGTGCCGTCGTAGGGCCAGGGGTAGGGGTCGGCGGCGACCGGTCCGATGGTGGCGAGTCGCGACAAAGCGACGGTCATGATCGTCCTCCTACGGGTTCGGCCAACTGGTTTCCGGCGGACAGCAGCAGCGGTTCGGAGAACGCGGGACCGATCACCGTGACGCTGGCCGGGCGCCCGTCGGCGGTCCACCCGGCCGGCACGGTGAGTGCGGCAAGGTCGAGCAGGTTGACGAACTGGGTGAAGCGGCCGAGCACGGTGTTGCGCCGTACCGGCTCCTCGGCGATCTCCTCCACGGTGAACGTGGTCGGTACGGTGGGCATGATCAGCAACTCGGCGCGACGCCAGAGCTGGTCGGTCCAGCGTTGCAGCTCCTTAAGCCGGTGCCAGGCCCGGAAGGCGTCCACGGCGCTGAACTGCCGGCCACCCTCGATCACCTGCCGGGTGATCGGCAGGACATCCTCCGGATGCATGCTGAAGAACTCCTCCAGCTCGGCCAGCCGCTCGGCCACCCACGGTCCGTGGTAGAGCAGCTCACCCGCCTCGAGCAGCGGCGCGATCGTGGTCGGCGTCGTGCTCGCGGCGTGCTCCTGCGCGTGAGCCATCACGGCGCCGAACGCCTCACGCATCGCGCCGTCGCCCTCGAAGTCCAACTCAGCCCGGTCGGGTATGGCAAGCCGTACCCGTGAGTGGCGATGCGGGTCATCACTATCATTGCCACGCACGGGTCGTGACCAAGGGTCCGTTGGGTCGAAGCCCTTGACGGCATCCAACACCGCGGCGGCATCCGCGGCGTCGGCGGTGAAGATGCTCACGCAGTCCAGTGAACGGCAGGCCGGCACCACACCGATGGTGCTGATCAGGCCGCGGGTCGGCTTGCAGCCGGCGATCCCGTTCATCGCGGCGGGCACGCGTCCCGAGCCGGCGGTGTCGGTGCCCAGCGCGAAGGAGACCAGACCAGCGGCGACCGCGACGGCCGAGCCCGAACTGGAACCGCCGGCGATCAGACCGCCCCCGAGCACGCTGCGGCCCATGCCGTACGGCGAGCGGGTGCCGGTCAGTCCGGTGGCGAACTGGTCCATGTTGGTCTTGCCGACCACGATGGCACCGGCGTCGATGAGTCGCTGCACGCAGCGGGCGTTGCGGGCCGGCCGGTAGCTGAACGCCGGGCAACCCGCTGTGGTGGCTAAGCCGGCCACGTCGATGTTGTCCTTCACCGCACAGGGCACCCCGAACAGGGGCATCCCCGCCGTCCCGCGCTCGTGGCGGATCCGGTCCAGCTCCGCGGCCTGCCGGCGCAGCTCGCGGTCAGACCAGCGAGAGATCCAGACCCCGTCCTCGCCACGGGCCGCGATCCGCTCCACGACGAGATCAACGACCTGCTGCGGTCGCAACTGCTCCGTCGCGTAGACAGCCTGTAACTCGCGCACCCCTAATGAGTGAAACTTCGGTGCTAAGACGGGTGAAACAGGCCGCACTTCGTCGATTGTCGACCCAATGATGTCACTCATAAGGTCGTGTTTGTTACGTCCCTGTTACGCGTCGGCCGTTAGGGGGCGCACCACGGCGCGACACGCCGGGCACTCGGGCACGACACGCGGGGAGGGGGTGCCTTGGCCTGCTCGAGCGCGGCCCGACGCCCTTGTGCGGTGGGGAGCGCCATCTCCATACTCGGAGTGTCCGCTGAGACTGGATTGCGACAATGCGGGAGGTCGGTCGAGCCGTCGTGGGGGCCAGTCGTGCTGTCTCCGGGATAGCGATGGCGGCCATCATCGCGGCCCTGACCACGGTCCCCTCTGCGGTTGCGGCCCCGTCGGCGGGCGGTGCGGTGGCCATCGGCTCTGGTGGTGCGGTAGCCACCGTCGACGTTGAGGCCAGCCGGGCCGGCATCGACGTGCTCCGGGAGGGCGGCAACGCCGTCGACGCGGCGGTCGCGGCGGCCGCGACCCTGGGGGTTACCGAGCCGTACTCCGCCGGTATCGGGGGTGGGGGGTTCTTCGTCTTCTTCCAGGCCGGCACGCGTCGCGTGTTCACCCTGGACGGTCGGGAAACCGCACCGGTGGCGATGCGCGATACCGCGTTCATCGATCCGGCCACCGGGCAGCCGTTGCCCCTCGCCGACGCGGTGACCAGTGGCCTATCCGTCGGCGTTCCCGGTACGCCGGCCACCTGGGCGCAGGCACTGAAGCAGTGGGGAACACGCAGCTTGGCTCAGGTGCTGCAGCCGGCGATCCACGTCGCCGACCGCGGGTTCGTGGTGGACGCGACGTTCGCCACCCAGACCGAGGACAACGCGGCTCGGTTCGCCCGTTTCAGCTCCACGGCGGCGTTGTTCCTGCCCCACGGCCAGCCGCCGGTGATCGGCAGCAGATTACGCAATCCCGATTTAGCCCGGACCTACCGGCAGATCGCCGGTCATGGCACGGATTGGTTCTACCGCGGCCCACTCGCTCGCGAGATCGTGGACACCGTCCAGCACCCGCCGCTGGTCAGCGGTGATCGCTACCATGCCCGTCCAGGGTTGATGAGCGCTGCCGACCTGAGCGATTATCAGGTGATTCCGCGGGATCCGACTCATGTCCGGTACCGCGGGTTGGATGTCTACGGTATGGGCCCGCCGTCATCCGGCGGGTCAACAGTGGGCGAGGCCTTGAATATCCTGTCTCGGCTGAGCCCGTCTGCCGCTGATCCGCTGATGGCGCTGCAGAGTTACCTGGAATCGAGCCGGCTGGCATTCGCCGATCGCAACCGCTACCTCGGCGATCCGGATCAGGTCCCGGTGCCGCTGGCCGAGCTGCTTTCGCCCGGCTTCGCCGCGGAACGGGCCTGCCTGGTCGACCGGCGGCACGCCGCGGCTGGCCCGGTCCCGCCGGGCAACCCGGATGGAGACTACCCCGGGTGCCCGGGGCCCAGCGGATCACCCGGCGGCCAGC
>JBOHFW010000121.1:0-3128 GCA_050699835.1 Pseudonocardiaceae bacterium
CAATCAGATCACCGTGCAGGCCGCTGATGCATCCCTTGTGGACGCCACCGAGAAGGATGTGATCCAAACTCTCACTGATCGGCATCGGATCCAGGATCCCGGAAAAAGAGACTTCGAAGTCCAGTCCCTGCGTAGCCAGCTGGAGACCTTCCAGCAGATCTTGGCAATCCTCACCCTGTTCACCGGGTCCGTCGCGGCGATTTCACTGCTCGTCGGCAGTATCGGTGTCCTGAATATCATGCTGGTCTCGGTCACCGAACGAACTCGGGAGATCGGCATCCGCAAAGCGATCGGCGCCACCCGCCGGGCGATCCTCCAGCAGTTCCTCATCGAGTCCATCGTGCTGGCGGGCGTCGGGGGACTGATCGGCATCGTGATCGGGGTCGGGCTGTCGCTGCTCGGCGCCGAGATCGCGCCCACTCTTGGCTCCACCCTGGAAACCTTCGCGCCCCGCGTGAGCGTCCCCTCGGTGCTGCTCGCCTTCGGGATCAGCCTCGCGATCGGCCTCATCGCCGGCGGGTACCCGGCCAACCGCGCCGCCCGACTCCGACCCGTCGAGGCCCTCCGGTACGAGTGACCCGGTATCAGATCGGCTCGTCGCTGCCTCTCAAGAATGTCGCTGGCTCTCCAGAATGTCGAGGCCAGCTCACGGGTAAGGGGTTTGCGATGTTTACGTTCCACTTCTGGCAGCTGACGGCCGAGCGAGCCCTCAAGACCTTCGCCCAGAGCCTGCTGGCGATCCTCAGCGCCGACGGGGTCGGGCTGCTCACCGTCCCCTGGCTTCCGGCGCTGTCGACCGCGGGCGCGGCGGCCCTACTGTCGGTGCTGACGTCGATGACGTCGGCGCCGTTGGGCGAGCCCAACAGCCCTAGCCTGCTGCCGGTTCACCCAGTGTCGGCGCCTGTGGAGGCCAAGGCATCCGTCCCGGCGTCATAGCCTGATCCGCCGATGCCGGGCCGCCATCACGAGTACGGGACTGAGCCTGGCCTCGGCTGGTCGGTAATGTGACGTGCCGTGCTGGTCAGAGCTGTGGCAGTGGTGGTGCTCGCCGCGATAGCACTGGTCGGATGCGGGGGTGATCAGCGGTCGGCCTCGGATTCCCCTGGTGGGGCGCTGGCGGCGGATCCGGTTCTCGCTCCGGCGCTGGCCGGCGAGCCACCGCAGCCTTCAGCTGATCCACCGGCGCTGGCCCGGCAACTCACCGTCGCCGAAACCACTGTTCGGGACCCGGCGGAACTACCTGAGCGTGTCGCCGCCGCGGGCTGGGCTGCGCAGGTCGCCTACGACGCCCTGATCGATCGGCCGCACTGGGACGCCGCTGTGCTGGCCGAGGTCCCAGCACCGTTGCAGGACACGGTGCGCCGCAACGTCGCGGCCGGGCGTGAGCTTCGGGCGTTGACGACCCGAGCGCCGCCCACGACCGTCCCAGCCTGGCGGATCGTCGCGCCGCTCGCCGCCCCGCAACTGCGGGCGTACTACGCCGAGGCGCAGCAGCGCTTCGGCGTCCCGTGGTCGGTGCTCGCCGCGGTACACCTGGTCGAGACCAGGATGGGCCGGATCGTCGGGCTCTCCTCGGCGGGCGCGCAGGGCCCGATGCAGTTCCTGGCCGGCACCTGGGAGCGCTACGGCCTCGGCGGCGACGTGTGGAACACCCGCGACGCGATCCTCGGCGCGGCCAACTATCTGGCCGCCACTGGCGCCGCCGAGGGCACTGACACCGGACTCGACAAGGCCCTGTACGCCTATAACAACAGCGCTCACTACGTCCGCGCGGTGCGGCACCATGCCGCGCTGATGCAGGCCGATGAACGCGCCTACCTGGGCTTCCACGCCTGGCAGGTCTACTACCGCACTCACCTCGGCAAGATCCTGCTGCCGACCGGATACGAATCCTCCCGCAGCATGCCGGTCGAGGAGTACCTGGCCAGCCAACCACGATGAGCGCAGGGGCGTTGGCCAGGCTAACTCGGCAGCTCCAGGTCGCCGATTTGGGCATTAATGGTTTCGACGAGGCGGCCCTCTCACAAGGAGAGATTCGTCTGCTCCATCGGGCTGGAACGCGCGAGACCCCGCTTGACTTCGGTGCCGAGTCGCTGGGCACGCGTTCGTGGTTCGGCCTGGTCGGTGCCCTCCTGGCTGCCTTCGACGATGGAACGACTGTGCTCGTGGACGAATTGGACTCAAGCCTGCACCCCACCATGTCCGTCGAGGTCGTCCACATGTTCTCCGACCCCGAGGCGAACCCGCGCGGTGCGCAGATGCTCTTCACCACCCACGATGTGACGCTGCTGCACACGCTTCTTGGCGACGACAGAGTGCTCGACCGCGACACGGTGTGGCTCACCGAGAAAGACGCTGACGGTGCGACCGAGCTGTACCCGCTGACCAGCTTGCGACCGCCCCCGCGCAAGGATGACAACCTCTTTCGCAAGTACCTGCTCGGCAGTTACGGCGGCGTTCCCCGGGTGTCGTCGGGCGCGGTGGCCCGTGAGGTCGAGGAGATACTCGGTTGAGCCGCCGGCAGCGCGGCAGCGCAATCAGTGGCGCGACAGTCAGCCCCCAACGACGGGGTGATGGCCTATGAAGACCATGTCTGGTTCATACACTACGTTGTCATGGACAATAGGCATGGGTTAGCGGTTCATTATTCCTCGGCAAGCTGGCGACGACGCACAGCCCATTCGGAATCGCGCCATGTTTCTGGCATGGCAGCTAGACACGCGAGCGCGGATCGTCGGGCAGCGGGAATGTCACCTAGTGCCCGGAGCACGAAGCCGCGCTGTCCGAGAAAGAACGCGGGCACGTACCAGTAACCCGAAGGTGGCAAGTCTTCCGGTGGTGGCAGTTGCTCGACCATGCGATCAGCTTCATTGAGGAGCCGGACCGCTCCGGCCCGATCGTTGTCGTGTGCCAGCACTTCGGCTCGTTGATATGTGACGTAGGTACGCAATCCAATATGTGCGCGCTTGTTTCGCTGCGCGGCTTCCGACAGCGAGTCGGCCCCTCGCAGGTCTCCCGTCCGCAGCCGGGCGTACGCCTGAAAGCTCAGCGCGGTGGACAATCGCAGAGGGTCGTCGGCCTCTAACGCCAGAACCGCAGCGTGGTCAAGATACCGATGAGTGTCGGCC
>JBOHFW010000122.1:0-7259 GCA_050699835.1 Pseudonocardiaceae bacterium
GAACACCACCGATTCCACCAGGCCGGGCGCTCCGGCCAGGGGCTGCCCACGACTCTGGGGCTGGGCCCGGTTGATGAGATCCCACCGGATCACGGTGCCATCAGCGCTGGCGGTGACCAGGACACCCCCGTCCGGCGAAAACGCTACGGCGGTGACCCTGCCGGTGTGGCGGATCAGGGCCGGCTGTAGCGGCTCCAACCGGGCCAGGTCGGTGAGTGGCCACAGCTGGGCGGATCCATCGTCGCTAGCGGTGACCAGAGTACGTCCGTCCGGCGAAAACGCTACCGCGGTCATTTTGTTGGTGTGACTGGTGCGGGCCGGCTGCAGCGGCTGCGGCCGGGCCAGGTCGGTGAGTCGCCACAGCAGGGCGGTTCCGTCGTCGCTGGCGGTGGCCACGGTGCGGCCGTCCGGCGAAAACGCCACGGAGTTCACCGACCTGGTGTGACCAGCCAGGGAGCGACGGGGCCGAGCGGAGTCGGCGAGATCCCACAATGCCACCCGGCCATCGGAACCACCGGCAGCCAGGGTGCGCCCATCACCCGAGAACGCCACCGAGAAAATCGAGCCAGCCTCACCCACCAGGGAGTGCCGGGACCGGGCAGGATCAGCAAGATCCCACAACGCCACCCGGCCATCCGAGCCACCGGCAGCTAGGGTGCGCCCATCACCCGAGAACGCCACCGACGACACCGAGCCGACCTGGCCTGCCAGGGACCGCCGGGGTCGGGCAGGATCAGCAAGATCCCACAACGCCACCCGGCCATCGGAACCACCGGCGGCCACGGTGTGCCCATCACGAGAGAAAGCCACCGAGTTGAGCGGGCCGGCGCGGTTGTCGACGGTACCCGCATATCGAGTGGTGGTGAGGGTGTTCACCAATCCTGCCCGGGCCTGGCCGCCGGGGCGGATGCGTTCAGCAGCGATCCCGAGGAGCAGCGCGGTGCGCGGGTCGGCATCCCGGATGGCATCCGCTTGGCTGACCAGCTGACGGGCGGTGGCGATGCGCTGCTGTTCCTGCGCGGCGCGTTGCTGGATGACCGCGAAACCAGCTCCGACCAAGGCGAGGACGAGCAGCACCGACAGGATTGTGATAGCGCGGCGGCGGCGGGAGCGATCACGGCGGATGCTGCTATCGAGAAAATCACGCGCAGCCGAGCTGACATCGACATCTGTCACCAGCGTCCGTCGCCGACGGCTCAGCCAACGTGACAAGTTCCAGCCGGAGGTCGATTCGCTGCTTGCGACGATCCGGGCGCCGAGGTCGGTCTCGGCGCCAGCAAGTTGGGCACCATCCCACAACCGCTCCCGGGGATGCTTGTTGCCGTCCCACTCCTCGGCGGCCTGCTCGACCGCTCGTCGAGTGCGCAGTGCCGACCTGTTCTTCTCAATGGCCGCGCGCAGTGGTTCCCAGGCGGAGAGGAATGCCTCATGGGTGAGGCTGATCACGGCGCCGCCGTGATCAGCTTTGTCGGTGCTCAGCAACCGCCGAGCGATGAAAGGCTCCAGCTCCTGGGCCACCGGCTTAGGCAGCTCATCGCGGGGCACCTTCCACCGGCTGGAACGGCCCTGCTCATCGACGGTGACCAGCCGCAGCAGCCCGGCGATCACCTCGTCGCGGCTGCGATCCGCAACGCGGAGCGCCTCGGCCAACGCCGCATCCGCTTGCCGGGTCAGCGCACCCTGCACCTCGCCGAGCTGGACATAGTGTTCAGAAGAGAGCTGACCCCCACGGCGAACGCCCTTGGCAAGCTCCGCCAAGGTGAACGCCAGTAGTGGCAGCGCTTCCCCGCTGTCGGTATCGGCGACCAACTGGGTCACCAGATCCTCGGTGACGGTGATCCCAGCTAGCCTGGCCGGGCGTTGAATCACCGTTGCCAGCCCGTCGCGGGGCAGCGGCCGCAGGATGTAGGGCCGATCGCTGAGCAATTCCGCCAGTTTGGACTCGGCCAGCAGCTGGTTCAAGAATTCTGGCCGCAGCGTGGCCACCACCTGCACCGGACCCGCCAGCGCCTGGTTCAGCAGCGTCGCGAACTGGGTCCGCCGCGCCGGATCGGTCTGGGTGAGCAGCTCCTCGAACTGATCCACCACCAGCAGCAGATGCCGGGTGCCGGCAGAGGGCAGCAGCTCGTGAACCAGCCTGGTCAGGCCGCCGTCCTCATCGAGCTGGCGGCATACTTGCTCCACCGTCCAGTCCAAGCCGTAGATCTCTGCCGCTGCGGCCAGCGCCCGAGCCAGCGCACCCACCGGATCGGCCCCGGGCTGCATCGGCGGGACCGTCCGCCAACCCGGCTCGCTGGCCATCTTCGGCACCAGGCCGGCCCGCACCAGCGACGACTTGCCACATCCCGAGGCTCCCGTGATCAGCAACGTCTGGTGCTCGCCGTGCTCGGCGGAGCGCCGCAGCTGCTCCACGAGCTCATCGACCCTAAGATCACGACCGCAGAACGCCCGATGCTCGGTGGTCTCGAACGGCCGCAGTCCAGGAAAGGGAGAACGGTCGTCCGGCCAGCCCCATCCCCCAGCCGCATCAACGATGCGCAACGCCTCGACCAGTGCAGTGCGGGCGGCCATTGGGTCAAACGCCAAGTCGATGTGTTGGATCTCTGCTAACTGTGGATGAGAGATATCCGGCTGGGCATACAATGGAAACAACGGGATCTCGTGCGATCGGGCGGCCCCTACCTCAGCGTGACACCAGGACGATTTCAGATAACTAACAGTGACCAAGCAGACCATCGCGTCGGCTTGCCGCAGTTTCGCGTAGAGCCCCGCTTGCCACTTTTCTCCAGGTGCAATGCCGTCACGGAGATCCTGCGCCAGGAATACCTTGTGGTTTTCCTCGACGAGCCAGCCACGCACCGTGTACGCAAGCTGCCGATCCTCGCTGCTGCAGCTGACGAAGATGCTGGCCACGCGGACCTCCCCGGCAACCATTGCACAACACTTGCTGTGGTGTGGTATCACCGCCAGTCTACGTTCCGCCGGGAAACTAGGGCCAAAACAACGAGAAACTACGGGTAACGCGAAACCCGGTGATCGGGGTACGTTCATGTGGTGGTGGCCGCCTATATCCCCCCGCCGAGAGATCCCGCTGAGCGCCTTGCGCCACCAGTACGGCTGGTCGACAGCGAATACCCGACAGCTGAACACGTTGACCGTCCGTCGATTGACGAGCTGCTCGACCGCGCAGCGAGCTCGCAGATCTGTGTGGTGATCGGTGCAGCCGGCTGGGGCAAGACCACGGCGGTGGAAACCTGGTCACGGGGCCGTCAGACCGCCTGGCTGCACTACGAGGACCATGAGGGCATCGCGGAACGCCTGCTGACCAGCCTGTTCGCGGCGTTGCAGACCCACGTGCCGGTGCCATCGCCCATCGAGGGCATGGCGACGTTGGACACCGAGCTGGCGTCTGCTACTGCCGCCGCCAGCTGCCACTGGATGCAACGTTGTCTGCGTCACGACCTGCTGCTGGTCATCGACGATCTGCACGCGCTGCGGCCGGGAAGTGACGCGGCGTGCGTCGTCGAGAGCCTGTGCCAACATGCCCCCGACCGGCTACATCTGATCCTGATATCCCGGCATGAGCCGCCGTTCTCCCTGCAGCGGCTACGGGGCCGCGGTCGGGTCGCGGAGATCCACGCGGCAGATCTCGCCTTCGACGTTGCCGATGTCGAGGCGCTGCTGCGCAAGACGGTGGGAAAGGACCCGCCGGGCCTGGCCAGACGAGTGTGGGAGTGCACCGGTGGCTGGGCCACGGCCCTGCACCGCGCCGTCGAGATGCTCCGGATGGTCGGGGTGGATCAGCGCCTGGGAGCGGTGGAACGGCTGTGCCACCCGGGAGAGCGATTCCATGATTACCTTGCCGAAGAGGTGATCGGCGCCGAGCCCGAGTGGATTCAGCAGCTGCTTCGCAGGTTGGCGATCTTCGGGGAGCTCAGCAGTGCTGATGATATGGCGACCGGACTCGCGGAACTGAGCCGTCAGGGACTCGTGCAGCGCTGCGGAGGTAAGAGCGCAGGCTGGTCGCTGGTGCGTCCGTTGCGTGACTACTTCGAGTTCGGGGCGCCGCCTCCCGCCCACGAACAGCAGGCACTGCACGTGCGGGCGGCCAAGGAATATACGGCGCGGGGCGCACCGGAGCAGGCCCTGCGGCATCTGCTGGCGGCGGGCGATCACGCCGCGTGCGCCTCACTTCTGGTCGATCACGGTGACGCAATGGTGGCGCGCGGCCAACCCGAGGCTGTGGTGCAGGCCAACCGGTTACCTGCCGAATACCTCGACGACCCGCGGATCCAACGAGTTCTCGGGCTGGCGCAGCAGGTGCGGGGTCAATGGGCGCAGGCCTTGCAGCATTACCAACGTGCCGGCCAAGACCGGCACCAGTTAGAGCCCGGGTTGGCCTGGCGGGTCGGCTGGATCGCTTTTGCTCTGGGCGAGTTCGCCGAGGTTGGAGCGTTGATCCGGCGGACCCTGCTGGACCGGAGGGACACGCTCGATGAGACGCGGATGTTGGCGCTGACCGCGAGCGCGCACTGGATGTCTGATGACTTGGGGAGCCTGCGTAAGACGGCGCTGCAGACCCGCGCAGCGGCACGCCAGTGCGACGATCCCCGCGCGTGGTCCAACGCCCACTACGTCTTCGCGCTGCTAGCCGTGACCGATGGCGACTGGCGGCAAGCCGACACCCACTTCGCTGATGCCCTGCGCAACGCCGAGGCGAGTGATGATCTGCTCGCGCTGACGTGGATCAGGGCGTGCCAGGCGCATTACCAGTTCGAAGCGGGTGCGCCTCAGCAGGCATTGGCCGATGCCCAGATCGCGTTGAGCCTCGGCGAGCAATGCGACAACCCGTTCTTCATCGCGCATGCGCTGACCACCCGCGGCCGCGCCCGCACCCGGCTGGGGGCGCTGGAGGCGGCAGCGGGTGACTTCACGACCGCAGGGGACCTCTTCCAACGGCTCGGCTCCCGATTCCTCGCCTGGTCCCTGTGCGGCCTCGGCGACCTGCACCGCACCAGGGCCCAGCTGGTTCGAGCCCGGGCGGCGTACGAGGAGGCCTTGGCCCTCGCCGAGCCATACCACGACGTGTTCAGCCTCAGCGCGGCATTGACCGCTCTCGCCCGCATTGACGCAGTCGACGATCCGCAGCAGGCCCGGGAACGGGCAGACCGGGCCGTGGAATTGGGTTCTGGACTTCGTAAGGTCCCGTCATTGTTGTCCCGCGGCTGGGTCGCGTTAATGGACGGTGATCGGCAGGGGGCCTCAGCGGATGCCGACCGGGCCGCGGTGGCCGCGCGACAACGGCGGGACAACCCAGGGCTGGCTGAGGCGATCACGCTGAGTGTGCTGGCCTCCCGCGATCCCGCCGGGAATGGCACCCCGCTCCGGGAGGCGATCGAGATCTTTCAGGAGACGGGCTGCCGCCTGGAGGAGGCCGCGGCCAGAATCGTGGCCGCTCGCATCGGTGCGGTCATTCCCCACCCCGATGCTTACCGTGCGGACCAGATCCTCAGGGACCACGGCGTCGACATCGACTCACGAAGGGCCGCGGGACCGCTTAGCGTGCTGGCCCGTTCCTCACCCGCACTGTCCATCCAGACTCTCGGGGTGTTCAAGGTGATCCGTAACGGGGTCCCGATTCCGAACACCGCCTGGCAGTCGAAAAAGGCGAGGGACCTGCTGAAGATCCTGGTTGCGCGCCGCCGGCCGACCCCCCGTGAGCAGCTGATGGAGCTGCTGTGGCCGGGGGTGGACCCGACCGTGGCCGGCAACCGGCTCTCCGTGCTGCTGTCCACGGTCCGCGATGTGCTGCAACCCCAACCCGCTGAGGAAGCCCCCTTGGCGGCCACGGACGGCGCGGTCTCGTTGAATCAGGCCCAGGTCCGCATCGACGTCGAGGACTTCCTCACGCAAGCCAACGCCGCTTTTGACACCTACCGGGCAGCAGCGCCGCAGGCGACTACCCAACTCATCGCCGCGGTGGCGGCGCACACCGGCGACTTCCTCGAAAATGACCCGTATCACGAGTGGGCCAGCGCGATCGCCGAAGAGGTGCGGGCCGCTCACATCGCGCTGCTGCGGGCATTGACCGCCCGGCTGCGCGACGAGGGCGCCACCGACGATGCGGTGCGGTACACGTTGCGCCTGCTCGAACAGGACCGCTACGACGAGGAGGCCTACCGCACCCTCATCGGAGTGCTGTTCCACGCCGGCCGGCTTGGTGAGGCCCGCCGCCATTACCAGAACTACGCCCGCCGGATGGCCGAGATCGACGTCCGACCGTGCCCATACCCGGAGATGACCTCACGGCACGTGATCCCGCGTTAGTGAACGGCACTGGCCGTTCAGCTGATCTCCCCTCGGCCGCCGGTGCAGACGGGCCGGGGTCAGGTCGTTGTGAGTCGTCGGTGGGTTCAGTGTCGGAGGGGGTTGGTGAGGGGTCGGCGGTCAGGGTCGATGATGGTGGGTGGGCGGAATTCGACGCGTCCGCCGTGGATGGTGATGTCCCAGCCTTGGAGGTGGACCCTCACCAAGCAAGTCTGCCAGCCGCAGATCGACCATGCCCCACCGCGTCGACACCGGAGATGCGATGCCAGTTTTCGTCAGAGGCCGCCGACCGCTACCGCAGCTCTGGGTGTCGGAGCCGTAGGTTGACGGGGTAGGACGCTAACGTGGGCACATGGCTCCGTCGGCTGCGATCGATGATGTGCGGCTGTCTGCCGGCCTGTACGACATCCGCGAGGCCGCCCGGTTGATCGACCTGCCTGAGCAGACGTTCCGCCGTTGGGCAAGGGGCTACGAACACGGCGCGCCACTGCTGCACATGCTCGATCGCGACGCGCGTCGTGAATCGTCAGTGCCGTTCATCGCGCTTGCCGAAGCGTGGGTGCTTGACGGGCTTCGGCGGGCCGGAGTCCGGCCTCGCAAGATCCGCCCGGGACTGGACGAGCTGAAACGCCAGTTCGGGGCCGAGTACGTGCTCATGGCACCGGAACTCGCGACCGACGGCGTTGACCTGCTGTGGGACTTCTCCCGCACGAAGGCCGGCGAGGGACTGATCGAAGCACGGTCTGGTCAGCACGTCATCCGGGAGATCGTCGCGGACTATCTCACGTACCTGACGCTTGGCGAGGACAACCTGCCCGAGTCGTTAAGGCTTCACGCAGCGATGCCATCCGAGGTCGTCGTTAGTCCACGCCACATGTTCGGCCAACCGGTTTTCGTTAAGAGTGGCGCACGCATGGCCGACATCGCCAACA
>JBOHFW010000123.1:0-8956 GCA_050699835.1 Pseudonocardiaceae bacterium
GGTGTCGAGCACTCCGCAACTGGGGCGGTCAGGCACGGCGCCGCTCCCACGGGTCGCCGCCAACCCGGTCCTGCGTGCCGAAGAACTCGTCGGCCTCAGCACGCATGCGCCCATGATCTACTCGTGGCAGCCTGCTGTGCCGGGCTACCAGTTCTTCGGCGCTCAGTCGCCGCCTGCGGGTAAGCGGACGCAGCTCGGCAACCTCCGTTCCGTTACGGGTGATGTGGTAGGTCTCACCCGCCTCGACCGCGTCCATCACAGCCGCGGAGTTGTTGCGGAACTCGCGCTGGGTTATGACCTTCATGTCACCGATCGTAGCACCGCGTGTCCCGATGGGCTACTTACGGATCAGGTGTCGATGATGGTGGGCGATGTCAGTCCGGTCGCTCGTCACCACTGCGGCGGAGCGGGCGAGGGCTGCGGCGACGACCGACCCATCGACGATGTCGGCGGTGCCCGCTTGACCGAGGATCCGCCCGACGCGGTGCGCGGTGTCCTCGTCAAGCTCGGCGACGTCACACCCACGCAGCAGGCGGCGAAGCTGGGCCTGGCGGGATGACCGGCTGACCTGGGCGACGACGGCCGCCGGGACGATCGGAACCGTTCCCTGCTCCAGCCGCATCCGGTGGTCGGCCCACAACGCACGGTCGTTGCGCTCCGCGGCGATCAATGCTCCAGCGTCGTAGACGACTCCGCTCATGCCGGTTGATGACCGGCGATGGTCCCCACCCGGTGCCGGGCCTCCGCCAGCTCGGCAGCGGTGAGTGAGCCGTGCTCAGCCTCCCACTCGGCGACTGCGGCGAGCCCGTCACGGACCTTGAGCGCCCGGCGGGCGGCGGCGGTCATCCAGGATGACACGCTGACGCCTTCGGCGGCGGCAGCTTCGACAACCTGATGGTGGACATCGGGATCGACGGTGATCGCAAGCTTCGGCGATGGGTTCCCTCTAGGCACAACAAAAGGATACTACTGCTCTACTACCAATGTGAACCCGCGATATCCACGCCGGCGGGCTAGCCGGGCAGGCCGGGAGCTGCGCCTTCGCGCATCGCGCGCAGTTCACGGTTCACCAGCGGGTTGCCGAACAGCTCACGGAGCCCGTTGGCCGTGGAGGAGACCGGGTTCCACCTTGGGATGTCCGGTTCCCGTGTAGGTGAGCCACACTGTGCGCTTGGCATCGTCAATGAGGTACCAGATCCGTCCATCACCGGTCACCTCGTATTGCCACTGTTCCAAGATCCGGCCCCGGTAATCGCGAGTCGCAAGCAGGTGTTTGAGCTGGTGGTGGCGTTCGGTCGGCGGCTTTGGTCGTGGATCGGCAGCGATCGCTTCCCAGGCTCGTCGGGTGTTACCCGCGGCCTGCGCGCATAGTTGCTCCCAGCCGGCCACTACCTGGTTGTCCGCGAACCGGACGTCATACTCGCCCTTCCTGGGCGGTGGTGCGGCCCGATCTCCCCGTTTGGGGCTCACGCCATGATCTCCGGCGCCTTCGGGTGCGGGACCGGGCCGCCATCATCGCCGAGCACGCGTGTTGCGGCTTCGTGCAGCAGGGGGTCGGCGTAGATCTCGGCGGTGTGCCGCCACTCGAGGAGCAGCTGCGACACCGGCCACAGGTTGTCAATCGACACCGCGGCCTGCAGCGTGGCCACGAACTCCTCTACGAGCTCATCGACAGCATCGCTGGGCAGGAAAGTAACCCACGGCAGGGCCTGCGGCAGGATGCGGCGCACGATCAGAACTCCGTCCGGATCGTGCAGCAAGCCAGTGAGCAGCCGCGCGGATAGGTCGATGACCTCGTCTTCCCGTGCGGCACGCGCCGCGGTTTGCAGCACCAAGTCTTCGGCGTCGCGGCGCCGCAGGCGCAGGCGGCGGGTCGCTTGCAGGCGTCCCGCCGTCGCGGAAGGTTCCCGCAGCAACTCAGTGAACGGAACGTGGTCGTACGCGCCTACGCTCATGACATCAACGCTACCACTGATGTCTGCGGTAGTGTTCGAGTGGTCCGTGATGCGAGCCCCGTGCAGGCGATCGATCGGCGGGTGCCGTGTTGATCCAGTGCCACAAACCCGGACCCGGGCGTACGGTGGTATGGCCATGACAGCGCGAGGGGCGCCGTACTACTGGGATTACTTGCACCTGGACCAGCTGCTGGGCTGCCAGCGGCCGGTCAGCGTTCGTGATGGCGAGCCGGCGCACGACGAATTGTTGTTCATCATCGTCCACCAGGCCTTCGAGCTGTGGTTCAAGCAGATCCTCTTCGAGCTCGACGCCGTGCTGGCGGTGATGGCAGCCGCCGTCGTTCCCGAGAAGGAGATGGGCGAGGTGGTCGCCCGGCTGGGCCGGATCACAATCATCCAGCGGCTGCTGCTCGACCAGATCGACGTGCTGGAGACGATGACCCCGCTGGACTTTCTGGATTTCCGCGACGACCTCATCCCCGCCTCGGGATTCCAGAGCGTGCAGTTCCGTCTGATCGAGAACCGGCTGGGCCTGCGGCCGCCGCACCGGTTGAAGATCAGGGGGTCGCCGTACCTGAGCGTGCACAGTGATCAGCACGCTCGCCAGCTGGAGGCGTCGCATCAGCAGCCCTCGCTGCTCGACCACACCAGGCGGTGGCTGGAGCGCACCCCCTTCCTCCATTTCGGCGACTACGACTTCTGGCACTCCTACCATGATGCGGTCGCGACGATGCTCGCCAGGGAGCACCGGCTGATCGAGGTGCACCCCCACCTCGACGACGAGGGCCGGGCCGAGCAACTCGCCACGCTGGAGCAGACAGTGGCGGGTTTCGCGGCCGTCTTCGACCGTGACCGCTACGCCGAGCTGGTCGTCCAAGGCAAGCGAAACCTGTCACACCAGGCATTCCTCGCGGCGTTGCTGATCAATCTCTACCGTGACGAGCCGATCTTCCAGTTGCCTTTCCGCCTGCTCACTGCCCTGGTTGACATCGATGAGGGGTTCACCGCATGGCGCCACCGGCACGCTCTGCTGGCCCACCGCATGATCGGCACACGGATCGGTACCGGCGGCACCGCAGGCCACGCCTACCTGGAGGCCGCCGCGCGTCAGCATCGGGTGTTCCGCGACCTGTTCGACCTGCCGACGTTCTTCATCCCGCGTTCTGCCCTGCCCGCGTTGCCGCCCGCGCTCACCGAGCAGATGGGCTTTCGCTACCGGCCGGGCCAGCGATGAGCTACAAGCGGCACTTCGCCCGCTTCCTCGGCCACGACCATCATCGCCTGCATGTCGCTGCGCACAGTCACCATCCCTGGCCCGATGTCACCTTCGACGCGCAGCAGCGCGCCTGGCTCGACGCTGCCGCGCTGCACGACGGCAAGTGGGAACTGCTGCTGGGCGAGGTGCTGCCCGAGGCCAGCCGGCACGTCGCCGGCCAGCTGGCCCTGCCCGATCCCGCCACGGTCATCTTCGCGCCGAACACTCACGAGCTGGTGCTGCGGCTGCTGTCCTGCCTGCCGGTGCCGACGCGCATCCTCACCACGGACAGCGAGTTCCACAGCTTCACTCGCCAGGTGCGCCGGCTTGAGGAAGCCGGACTCGCGGTCGTTGATCGGGTGGCAGCTGAGCCGTTCGCCACCTTTGCCGAGCGGTTTGGGCACGCCGCCGCGCGAGGTGGTCACGATCTGGTGTTCTTCAGCCAGGTGCACTTCAACTCGGGATTCGTCATTCCCGACCTGGCGGCAGTCGTCGCCGCGGTGCCCGCCGAGGAGACGTTCGTGGTCGTGGACGGCTACCACGGTTTCATGGCACTGCCGACCGATCTCGCGCCCATCGCGGACCGCGCCTTCTACCTGGCGGGCGGCTACAAGTACGCGATGGCCGGCGAGGGCTCTTGCTTCCTGCACTGCCCGCCCGGGTACGGGCAGCGTCCGGTCAACACCGGGTGGTTCGCCGAGTTCGCTGGGTCGTCAGAGCAGGTGAGCTACCCGCGGGACGGCAGCCGGTTTCTCGGCGCGACGTTCGACGCAACTGGCCTGTACCGCTTTAACGCCGCCCAGCGCCTGCTCGCCGAGCTGGGCCTGACGGTGCCCGCCATCCACGCCCACGTCCGGGGGCTGCAGGCGGGCTTCCTCGACCGGCTCGATGCGCTGGATCTGCCCGGGCTCGGCAGAGCCAGCCTGGTTCCACCTCCTGAGCTGCCGGAACGGGGACATTTCCTGACCTTCCGCATCCCCGATGCGGCTGCGGTCGCCACCCGATTGCGCGCCTGCAAGGTGATCACCGACCACCGCGGCGATCGCCTGCGATTCGGTTTCGGGATCTACCACGACGCGAGCGACGTCGAGACGCTCTGCCAGCGCCTGACTGTTATGTAGCGGGTCCTTGCGCGCGCTGGCCGCGATTGCTTGCTGCAGCGCGCCAGGCTGATCAGCTTCTGCCGGGCATAGGAGCGCAACACATTGGGCATGAGGACGCGACACACCGAGCAGGGAAGGTCGCGCATCGTGGCCGACCAACGACCTCAGGAGATGTCTACTTGACCGACAACGGACCCGTACTCGTGGTGGGCGGCACCGGCGCGCTCGGCAGCCAGGTTGTGTCCGCACTGCTCGCCCGTGGCAAGCGGGTACGGGCGTTGGTGCGGCCCGCGTCGAATGCGGAGGCCCTGGAACGGGCCGGCGTGGAGATAGCGCGCGGCGACATGATGGACCCGCCATCGCTGGTACACGCGATGGACGGGGTCGATGTGGTGATCGCTACGGCGGCCAGTTACACGCGCCACAGTGCGGCCGACACGGCGGAGATCGATACGATCGGCAACCGCAACCTCGTCGACGCCGCGAGTCAGACCGGTATCCGGCGGTTTGTGCTGACCAGCATTCTCACCTGTGAGCAGACTCCGCAGGTCCCGCACTTCTGGCACAAGAAGCTCACCGAAGACCGGCTCGTCGAACGGGGCGTCCCGTTTGTCGCCCTGCGTCCTGGCGCCTTTCTGGACGCGATCACCCAGCTGGGCGGCGACCCGTTCGCCAAGGGCCGGCTGATCTGGGTCGGCTCTGCGACGGTCCCGCTCACGTTCGTCTTGACGGCCGACGATTTTCTGTTTCGGCAGGTGCGACCTGCCCGGCCCGATCACCACCGGGGGTCGTCATCGCGGTTGCCAGCCGGGCCGCCCGGACCCCGGCCCGGCCGGGTGCGGGCAGTCGGATCGTCATCGGGCGTTGCAGGGTGCGGGGCACGTGCAGGCGCGCCGGTGCCGGGTAGGCGGCGGTGGGGGCATCGGGGTGTGCCGGGTGCACCAAGTCGAGCAGGGCCCGTAGCGCCTGCGGCGGCGGACCCTCGTAAGCCCAGACCACGAGCTGGGGAGCGAAGAGGTCCATTGCGTGGTGTTTCGGCATCCGGGCGGTGGTGACCCGGTCGAAGTCCCGGATGGTCAGCAGATCCACCCAGTCCTCCCACTCATAGGCGGCGACCAGTGCATTCGGTGCCGTCCTGGGTCCGCAGCAGTAGAGCGTGAACCCGTCGTCACCCACGTCCACGAGGAGCTCTTCCACCACAGCGGGCAGGCCCACCCCCTGATCACCGGGGGCAGACACCGCTGAGAGAAGCCAGCTCATCTGCTGCTGCCTCCATCGGTGCGGCGACTGGTCACCGGCGAGCGTCGTAGCTGGGGATGCAGGTACGCACCGGGGGAGCGGACCGGCAGGCTCACGGATTCAACGGGAAATGCCGTCCACTGCCGGATCGCGGCGCGACCAGCGAGCCTGCGGCCAGGAGCGTCCGCTTGGTACTGCGGGACGCTGAACTGTACGAATCGGGCGCGCCCGGCCCCGGTGAGGCGCGCCAGCAGCGTGAGATCGGGAACATGCTCCGCGCCGCACTCGCCAGGGTCTAAGGTGTCGACAAGCTCGGAGCGCACAATGTGCGAAGTTACTTTGTATCATGCGACATGTGAACTGCCTGATTGGATGATACACGCCCGTCCACGGGATGATGGTTCGCCTTGCAGGACGGGGGAGACGGCACGTGGCTACGTCAAGTCCGACCGCGCTGAAGTGGTGGATCGCGCTCGAGCTGACCAAGCTCCGCGAGCGCGCTGGCCTGAGCCGGCAGCAGGTCGCCGATCACTTGCAGTGTGCGTTGAGCACCGTGCGGCACGTCGAGATCGGCCGGAACCTGCCCCGGCCGCTGGAGTTGCGGGAGATGCTCACCCTCTATGGGATCCCTGAGCGGGTCGAACAGTTCAATGAGCTGTTGACCTCGGCGAAGAAGGGCCGCGACTGGTTCGAGGCGTTCGCGGGCGCCGCGCCGGCCTGGTTCGATCTGTTCTTGGGGCTGGAATCGAGCGCGGCGCAGATCGAGTCCTACGACGCCCTGGTGATTCCCGGGTTGTTCCAGACCGCGGCCTACGCCGAGGCCGTGATCCGAGCCGGCAACCCGGAGCTGAGCGATACGGAGGTATCGCGCCGGATCGAGCTGCGCTTGGCCCGACAGGAAGTGCTCACCCGCGACCCCGAGCCGCCCACAGTGTGGTCGGTACTCGACGAGTCCGCGCTCTACCGCAGCATCGGCGACACCGCCGCGATGCGCGAGCAGTTGACGCACCTGGTCAACTTGGCACAGCTGCCCACAGTCACCATCCAGATGCTACCAATGGCGGCGGGACCGCACGTCGGCATCAACGGCACGTTCGTCATGTTCGAGTTCGCCGATCTGACCGGCAATCCGACCGTCGCCTACACCGACGGCATGATCGCGGGCGCCTATTACGAGCGGCCCGACCAGCTGCGCAAGTACCGCAATGCCTTGACCCGCCTGCAAATCACCGCAGCTAAACCGGCAGAATCAGTAGCGATGATTACCCAGCGAGCCCAGGAGTTGTCATGAGCCACCACTCTGCACGAGCGACCCTCACCCACGCCTGTGGTTGGCGCAAGTCGTCGTACTCACAGGGCGCGAACGACTGCGTGGAGATCACGACCGACGTGTCCGGGTGGATCGGCGTGCGGGACAGCAAACTCGGCACCTCCAGCCCGGTACTGGCCGTCACCCTGCCGGAGTGGCGCGCGACGCTGGCCGCCGCGGAAGCCGGCGCGTTCGGCGTCTAACCATCTCGCCACTGCTGGTACTGGAGGGCCATATTTCATGTCGATAGTTGGGCCGAAGCAAGTCGCTCGCTCAAACGACGATGTTCCCGAGTGGCTGACGGCCGATGCGGAAAATCGGAACCCCTCGATCATGCTGATCTTGCTTTCGGGTCACCCAGGCGGACGCAGGCTTTGTTGGAGGCGATGGAGCAGAGCAGGACGGCGACCCTGGGGTTACGTACCCCCGGTTGACGCTGCCGCCACCATCGCTGGCTTCGTGGCCTCTCCTCCCGGGTGTGCATGATCAAAGGTCGGCCCGGCAGCGGCAAGACCCGGCTGACCTGCCACCTTGCCGAGCACGTGGCCCCCGGACGCTCCGTTCCTGGACCAGGCTCCCGGTAGCGGTATCAGGTGGGTTCGGCACTGCGGATGACATCGTCGACACCATCCCCTCATGGGACGTCCTCATCGTTGGCCGAAGCATCACCGACGCGGTCGACCCGGCCACCGCAGCCAGGCAGCTGATCGCACACGTCAATCCCTCCCGACCGAAGACAGGCACATGATCGTTACCTCGCTCAGACACCCACTTATCCCCGCCGTCGAGCAACTCATCAGTCGCGGCGGCCCCTACGTCCGGTTGCGGACGTCCTCCGACTATTGGCTCTACTCCGAGCTGTTCTCCTCCACCTGCCCCGTCGCTGTCGAGAACGACCAGGTCATTGGCGTGGTCATCGCTTTCCGCAGTCAAGACAAACCCGAAGACGTCTACATCCAAGATGTCATGACTCACCCAGACCACCGCCGGCAGGGAATCGCCCGCACCCTCCTGGACGCTGTGCGAGAGCGCGCGGTCACGTGGGGCTGCGAGCGGCTCTACCTCACCTCCGAGCCCGACAACACCCCCTCCCACGCCACCTGGCTATCCCTCGGATTCTCCAACATCGCTGGCGACCGCATCGACAACGGCGTTTTCGTGACCTCCGATTACAAGGGACCTGGGAAACACCGCGCCGTCTACCAGCTCACCATCACACAGGACAGCCATCTCGGCGGCATGAACGCCAACATCAGCAGGCGCCCCAAAGGCTGACCGCTCCCCGCCGACGCGGTACAGGATTACTTTCGCGACCGGCATCCCCGGCCGGAGGATCACGCCCGCGCACAGTATGGCCTCCGGTGGCATCCGGTACGCGAGTGACCTCGCACCACGAACCGTCGGGGGCTCGTAGTTCGGGGATCGGGACCTGGTCGTCGGTTCGGTGAGCCGGATGCTGCGGAAGATGCCTGGTGGCGGGGAGAGCTGGGCACTCATCAGACCCAAGGGGCGACCGGCGGCTGAGGAGTAGCATCGGGGGCACCGTCAGCTGGCAGTTCGGCCGGGCCACCAGCACCTGCGACTCGTGATCAACCCGCGCTGTGGAGGAATCCGGTGCCGCCGCTTCGTTCCCGCATCACTACCCACGGCCGCAACGCCGCCGGCGCCAGGGCGCTGTGGCGGGCCACCGGCATGACCGAGCAGGACTTCGGTCGTCCGATCGTCGCCATCGCCAACTCGTACACCCAGTTCGTGCCTGGGCACGTGCACCTGCGCGACCTCGGTGAGCTGGTCGCCGGGGCGGTCCGGGAGGCTGGCGGGGTGCCCCGCGAGTTCCACACGATCGCGGTGGACGACGGCATCGCCATGGGGCACGCCGGGATGCTGTACTCGCTGCCCTCGCGTGAGGTCATCGCGGACGCGGTCGAGTACATGGTGAACGGGCACGCGGCGGACGCGCTGGTCTGCATCTCCAACTGCGACAAGATCACGCCGGGCATGCTGAACGCCGCGCTGCGGCTCAACGTGCCGACGGTGTTCGTGTCCGGCGGGCCGATGGAGGCCGGCAAGGCCGTCGTGGTGGACGGCGTGACGC
>JBOHFW010000124.1:0-4170 GCA_050699835.1 Pseudonocardiaceae bacterium
GCCAGTTGTCCCGCCAGGGGCACGGCTGGTTAGCCACGTTCGGAAGGGATAACCGCTGAAAGCATCTAAGCGGGAAGCTCGTTCCAAGATGAGGTCTCCCACCCCACCGTGGGTTAAGGCCCCCAGCCAGACCACTGGGTTGATAGGCCGGAAGTGGACACACCGCAAGGTGCGCAGCTGACCGGTACTAATAGGCCGAGGACTTACCACAAAACACACGCATCCACTGTGCAGCTCCCCAAGCACGGGCACCCCACACCCCGAACACAACTCCACACCACGTTACGGCGGCCATAGCGGCGGGGAAACGCCCGGACCCATCCCGAACCCGGAAGCTAAGCCCACCAGCGCCGATGGTACTGCACCCGCCAGGGTGTGGGAGAGTAGGACACCGCCGAACACCACCCACCACCACCCACCACCACCCACCACCACAAGGGGCCCCCACCCGGGGGCCCCTTCGCTCTGCGATAGCTGAGAGGATTTGCAACCGTGTCAGCCGGAAAGAATAAGACCGGAGACGCGGACCGAGATCGGATGGCGGCTCGGGGTGGCCGACCTCAGGACAGTGCCCGGGGGGTCTCACAGCGTCCGAGTGGTTCGCCGCCGAGCGGCGATCCATCACGTCCGGAGCTCCCGCCGGATGCGGATCCCAGCGAGTTGGACCAGGAAGTCCGCAAGGAACTATCGACGCTGCCCAAAGGTTTGGCCGACCTGGTCGGAAGCCATCTGGTCGTGGCAGCTCGCGTGTTGGACGAAGATCCGCAGTTGGCCCTAGCACACACCCGGTTCGCGCGACGCAAGGCGGGACGGGTCGCCGTCGTTCGGGAGGCCGTAGGGCTTGCGGCGTATGTCGCCGGGGAATGGTCAGAGGCGCTCGCAGAGTTGCGTGCCGCCCGTCGGCTGGGCGGCGATCCCGGTCGTCTGGCGGTGCTGGCCGACTGCGAGCGAGCGCTGGGACGCCCAGAGCGCGCTTTGGAGATTGCGCGTAGCCCAGAGATCGGGCAGCTCAGTATCGATGAGATGATCGAGCTACGGATCGTGGCCGCCGGGGCCAGGCGAGACCTCGGCCAGTTCGACGCCGCGGTGATCGCCTTGCAAGGACCGGACCTGGACGAGGCAGGAGAAGAGCCCTGGCGGGCCAGATTGCGCTACGCATACGCAGACAACTTGCTCGCCGCCGGGCGAGAGCAGGACGCGATCCGCTGGTTCCTGGCCGCTGACCAGGCCGATGTCGACGGTGCCACGGACGCCGCGGAGCGAGCTGTCGAGCTCAGCAAGCGGTCGGAAGCGGAGTGAGCACCCTGCTGGACGGCTATGACGCGGTACTGCTGGACCTCGACGGCACCATCATGTGTGGAGCTCAGCCGGTAGGCGAGGCACCGGCTGTTGTCAACGAGTTGCGCCAGGCTGGGCGAGTCGTGCAGTTCATCACCAACAATGCCTCGCGGGCACCCGACGAGGTAGCCAAGCATCTGACCGCCTTCGGTGTCCAGGCCACGCCCGACGAAGTGCTCACCAGCGCCCAGGCCGCGGTGGAGTTATTGGCGACTCAGCTGCCAGCCGGTGTCGCCGTCTTGGTGGTCGGCTCAGCGGCCCTGGCTGCCGCGGTGCAGTCGGTGGGTCTCCGGCCGGTGACCGCGGCGTCCGAACAGCCAGTCGCCGTCGTGCAGGGCCACTCTCCGGAGACGGGGTGGGCACAGCTGGCGGAGGCGTGCCTGGCGATTCGCGGTGGCGCAATGTGGATCGCGTGCAACGTCGATCGCACGCTGCCTACCGAGCGGGGTTTGCTGCCCGGCAACGGCGCAATGGTGGCCGCATTGCAGGCCGCCACCGACTGCGAGCCGACTGTGGCAGGCAAACCGGCGCGCCCGCTGCTGGATACCGCGGTGAACCGCACCGGTGCGCAGCGTCCCCTAGTGGTCGGGGACCGGCTGGATACCGACATCGCCGGGGCACGGGCCGCCGGGTTGGACTCGCTGCTGGTCCTGTCCGGGGTCAGCGACACTGTCGCACTGCTTGCGGCGCCACCAGAGCAGCGCCCCAGCCATGTCGGTGCCGACCTCCGAGTGTTGCGCGAGCCCTTGGAGAAGGCCCGGATCCAGCCGCGGCCTGGCTGGCGCGCCGAGATCGACGCCAGCGGTGCCCTGTGGTTGCACAACGATGGGGCCGCCGGCGACCCGCTTGATGCGCTGCGCACGCTGTGCGCTCTATGGTGGGGTGAGCACACCGGGCCGGTGCAGGTGCGGGCGGGCGACGGCGCCGCTGTCACCGTGCTGGACGCGTTGGACCTAGGTCAGGCCGTTCGGTGATGGCTTTTCGTCAGGCCGGCCGCCGCTCGGTAGCGTTGCTAGGTGACCCGAGTGCTCAGGAGACCAGCTCGATGACGTCCCAGCTCCCCTCGCCCACGCCACCCACCGTGACGAGCATCACCGACGCGATTGCCGGCCTGCAGCGCCTCGACGAGCTGCCGACGGCGGATCACGTGGCGCGCTTGCGCACCGTCCACGATGCCCTTACCGCGGCCCTGTCCAGCATCGACGAGGTCTAACGGGTGGCCCGGAGGTTGAGTTTAGATGGGGCGCAGAGCCCGGCTGGACGCGGAGCTGGTGCGGCGCGGTCTGGCCCGATCTCGTGACCACGCCGCCGAGCTCGTCGCGCAGCGCCGGGTCCGGATCGGTGGAGTGACGGCCACCAAACCGGCCACCGGGGTGGATCCGGACACCCCGCTGCTCGTCCGGGGGGCCGGCGACGAGCCCAACTGGGTGTCGCGGGGGGCCCGGAAGCTGCTCGGCGCCCTGGATGGTCTCATCGCTGGAGGCCCGGCCGTCGCAGGTCGGCGCTGTCTGGATGCCGGTGCATCCACCGGCGGTTTCACTGACGTGCTGCTGCGCCGCGGAGCCCAGGAAGTGGTAGCTCTCGACGTCGGCTACGGACAGCTCGCCTGGTCGCTGCGCACTGATCCACGTGTCCAGGTCCACGACAGGACCAACGTGCGGACGGTGCAGCCGCAGGATATCGGTGGCACTGTCGATCTCACGGTGGCCGACCTGTCGTTCATCTCCCTGCGCTTGGTGCTACCCGCACTCCTCAGGTGCACTACACCGGATGGCGACCTGCTCCCCATGGTCAAACCCCAATTCGAGGTCGGCCGCGAATACCTGGGCACTGGCGGTGTGGTCCGGGATCCGCTGCTGCGCGCGCAGGCCATGCTGAACGTGCTGGCGGTCGCCACTGACCTCGGACTGTGCCTGGTTGACGCTATCGCCAGCCCCCTACCCGGACCCTCTGGCAACGTCGAGTACTTCCTGTGGCTGCGCCGTGGCCCAGCCGATCCGCTGCGCTCCACCGACGAACTGGTGCACGCCGCAGTGCGGAACGGGCCGCAATGAGGTTCGCCCGCGAGGTCTTGCTGGTGCTGCACACTGGGCACCCGGAGAACCTGCGCATCGTCGAGCAGGTCGCGCACCAACTGGCCAAGGCGGGAATCGGGCTGCGAGTGCTGGCCGAGGAGGCCACTCACCTCGATCCCGCACTGTGCGAGCGCCAGATGCCGACTGGACCGCAAGCTGCAGCCGGTGCGGAGCTCATCGTGGTGCTCGGCGGCGACGGCACCCTGCTGCGGGCCGCTGAACTGGCCCGTCCGTGCGGCGTTCCGCTGCTGGGCGTCAACCTCGGGCGGGTCGGCTTCCTTGCGGAGGCCGATCGGGACTCCCTCGAGGCGGTGATGCACGCCATCGTCGAGGGCGACTACCTCGTCGACGAGCGGATGACCGTCGAGGTCACCGCTAGCCTCAACGGGAGCACGCTGGCCCGCACCTGGGCGCTCAACGAGGCCAGCGTGGAGAAGAGCAGGCGGGAACGAATCCTCGATGTGGTGCTGGAGGTGGATCGCCGGCCAGTTTCCGGTTTCGGCTGCGACGGCGTGCTGTGCGCCACCCCCACGGGATCCACCGCCTATGCCTTCTCCGCGGGAGGGCCGGTGGTATGGCCGGACGTCGATGCTCTCGTCGTGGTCCCCAGCAACGCCCATGCGCTGTTCGCCCGCCCCCTGGTGGTTTCGCCAGACTCGGTGGTCGCGGTGGAGACCGATCCGCACGGGCACACCGCGGTGCTCTGCTGCGATGGACGGCGGACCTTCGCGCTGCCCGCGGGCGCTCGGATCGAGGT
>JBOHFW010000125.1:0-4276 GCA_050699835.1 Pseudonocardiaceae bacterium
GTGTTCGCCGACGGCCCCTTCCCCCCGGCCCCTGAACCTGCCCTGGCCGATGCCGAGCATGGTCTGCGCGGCGCGGTTCGCCAGGCAGCCACCACGCTGGTGGAGCTCGGCGTCGCCCGGCACCGCCCCGGGGTCCGTGCCGAGATCGCCGAAGCCCTGGAGCACCGGGTCCGACCGCCGTGGCCCGAGGGTACGCCGGCTCGCGCGCTGCGAGTGCTCGAGCAGGCCGACGAGGTGGAGGCGATCCTGCGCGCCGCGAACACCGACAGCCTCGGCGGCGCGGTGTCCGCATCGGTCGCCTCCGCCCGCTCCGCGGTGCTGCGACCGCTGTTCACCGCAGTGCGGGAAGCCCGGCGCTCAGCCGTCGCCGAAGCGGTCCGTGCCCTGACCCCGCGCGCAGGGCGGCGCTGAGCGACGGGCGCCTGGTGCCGGACCTTAAATTCCTGTGGAATGACCGTCTTGATGCGCCCTGATTAATTAAGCAGCTTTCCGGAAAGCGCGGGCGGCCCAATGTTCCGTGGTGGCGCTCGTACACGGACCTGTCTCGTTGTCAACGATCGCGAGGACGGCTGCTCTGGGATCCTGGGCTAGGCCTTGAATGAAGCCGTGGTGATAGGCCTGGCAGGCCTTGCGGGCCGCCCATCGTCGCCAGGCAGGCATGCCCAGAAGGCCTGGCATCTCGAAGACGCCTGGTCCTAGGCGGTCCAGCCGACGGAAGACCTCACCCCCCACGCGCAAGGTTTCCTCGACCGCCATGCCCACCGTCGTGCCCGTCGCGCCGACGATGGGAGAGTTCCACAACGTCTCGACATCCCTCGCCCACCAGTTCTGCGGAGGGTTGTCGGCCGATGGAATCGGGATCCAGGTCTCGGGTCGGAACGTGTCGCGGGAAGCACCGGTGGCTGACCGGACCGCCTGGTAGAGGACCTCCCCGCGCAGACGGCAGCCCGACACTCCAAGCCGGTAGGCGACCTCGACGTCGTCGATGCCCGCGCGGGCAGCGGCGACGGCGAGCTGTTTGCCAACGCCCTCCTCGAGGTGGCCATCGCCGAAGAGAATTCCACCTCCTTCGAGGATGAGGCCGTGGCTGTCGTCCCAGTCGTGAAACACCCGGGCCAACAGGTCCCCGAGGGTAATGGGCGGGAATTCTCTCGTGCGGGCCTTGACCGCGGCAAGGGTGTGCTCGTAGAGGAAGCCATCAGGGAGAATTCTCGCCGGTCGGGCGAGTTCTCGTAGCGCCGAGGCCGTGTCGGCGGCGACTTTGCGTTGTAGGTTCTGCCAGAACCGTGGGTACCTGCGATGCCAGAAGTGGCGGATGGCCGTGACCGGAGTCCGCAGGTGCCCTGCGGCGAAGGCATCGGTGAGATAATGCTGGGCTGCTGCCTCCCGTGCCATCGCCCGGGACTCGTCACCCCGGCAACGTCCCAACCGGTAGGCCTCGTCGATGGCCACTTCGTGAAGACGGCGATAAGCGACGACCGCTGAGTCGAAGCTGCTGACCTGCGGGGTTTTGTCATGAACGTTGCCGGGGCGGCCGGGTGCGACAAAATGGTCACCGTTCACGGCGGCTAGGGCCAAGAAGCGGTCCCTGACCCGCCTTTCGACCTCAGTAGCCGCCACAGTCGCGGTAAACCGGAAATGGCTGAACTCCCCTGTCGGCTCGAAGCGCGGGTCGACGAAGGCCCCGTCCACTGCCATCACCTTCAGCGCGCAGATAATCTCGTCCCGGGTGCCAGGCTTGGTTCCCCGGTTGCCGGGAATGGCGGCGAATCGAAACAAGTCGTCGGATGTTAGGCCGTCCGGTCCGACCTGGATGTCCTCAATACAGTGGGCCCTTGAGTGATGGCTGGCGAAAAAATCCCCGCTTAAGGCCACCATGTCGCCGTAGCTGAGGACCAGGTGCTCCTCGGCTGAGTCGCCGCCGACTTGGACGAGCGCGCCTCCGCTGGCAGCCTGACCCACGGCGCGATGCTCATCGGAATTCATCGGGCCCTGACCCAGTCGCGGCCGTCGAGCGCAAGGGGAGCCGACGCGAGCAGCAGTGGCAACATGATCATAATCCCGGCCACAATCTCGGACACGCCTACGGCGTACATCGCCTGCTGCGCAGTGCCGGGGACGAGGCCAGGGTGATGGGGAGGGGCAGTGCTCGACATCGACACGCCGGTGGTGACCATGAGACGCTCCCTCTAACAACAATTAATATTATCATTAGAAACTCTAGCCTGCATCTGCTATTAAGTCAACATAAACTGTCTATAGAAGGTCACGGCCTGAGAGTCCAGTCCGAAGAGGCGCCGACCGCGCACCACCACTGGCAACCCGGCGTGGACTGCCCCGACCACGAACCGGCTCGACGTGCTGACGTAGGAGCGCTGGGACGGCGCAGCTCGCTCTGGCGACGATCAACCGGAACCGTGGCGGCTAATCCATCACCAAAGCACTCCGCTTTCCAACACCTGATGCGTGCCTGCGCGCCGGTGGACGATCTTTCACCGGGCTGCTTGATCACCAGCCCGGGAGATACGGACACAGCAGTGGGGTGGGGTGGGGTCCAGGTGGGCGGTCCACCCGGTGGGGGCTAGGCCGTCAAGGAGACCCTGAAGCAGGGATAAGTTCATCCCACATACAAGTTCGGTCGGGCTGGCGGACCACGTAGTCATACAACTGGCGACGAGTCGGCTCGTCCAACGCGGCGATCGCGGAGATCCGTGTCTCGCAAGACTCCTTCACAGCAGCGGCGACCCCATCGTGCCCACTGGCCGACATCACGCGCATCGCCTGAACGGACAGGGTTTCAAGAACCTCGCAGGCGAGCCGCGAGGGTTACCACATCGGCAGACAGCAGTCCGCTGCGCACGGGGCTCCGTTGATTCCTTGGCCAGCTGCTGGAACCTGCGAGCATCGGCGGGCGCGCACGCCACGCACCTGCTCGGCGATGAGCTCCACCACCATCTCGGCGAAGCGCGGATCAGTGCCCGGGGTGACGGCTCGGACGAAGCCCATACCGAGCCCGGCGGCCCGTTGCCGGGCCTCGTGGTCGAGGTCCCACAGCACCTCGAGGTGGTCAGAGACAAATCCAATGGGTGCCACCACCACACCTGGCACTCCCTGGGCATGCAGTGCCTCAAGGTGGTCCGTCACGTCCGGTGCCAGCCACCGCACCTGCGGGGGCCCTGAGCGAGACTGCCACACGACGTCGTAGCGGTGCACCGCGGCAGCTTCGGCGACCAGCCTGGCGGTCTCGGTGACCTGCTGGGAATAGCGGTAACCGCCCTGCGCAGCGAGGCCCGCGGTGGCGTCTGCGGCGACGGGCACAGAATGCGCCGTGAACACCACCCGGGCGGTGGGATCGGCCTGCGCTTGGGCCGTGCGAAGCGCGTCGGCCCAGGCCGCGACGAACAGCGGGTGATCGAAGAACTGCCTCAGCTTGATCAGCTGCGGCGCCCCGGGCCCGACGGCGTGCCGGGCTCGGGCGATGTCTTCGTGGTACTGCCGGCACGCCGAGTACCCGCCCCAGGCCGACGTCGCGAACACCACGGCGCTGCGCACCCCGTCGGCGGCCATCGCAGCGACCGTGTCCTCTACCATCGGGTGCCAGTTGCGGTTGCCGAAGTACACCGGCAGCTCAAGCCCAGCGCCCGTGAGCGCCTGCTCGATCGCGGTGATCAGGGTGCGATTGCACTGGTTGATCGGCGACACTCCCCCGAAGCGCAGGTAGTGCTGCGCTACTTCCTCCAGCCGCTGTGGCGGTACGCCCCGGCCGCGGGTGACGTTTTCCAGGAACGGGCGCACGTCGTTGGGGCCTTCCGGCCCCCCGAACGAGAGCAGCAACAGTGCATCGATCACCGCGGTGAATCACCTGGGGTTGGTGGCTGTTGAAGACCCGTTCGACCCGGGTTGGCGGTACTTGAAGACATACCAACTAGACGCCTACTGCGTGGAAGCCGCCGTCGGCCCACACCATCGAGCCGGTGGTGGCGGGCAGCCAGTCGGAGAGTAGGGCGCAGACTGTGCGGGCCACTGGGGTGGGATCGTCGATGTTCCAGCCTAGCGGTGCGCGATGGTCCCAGGCGTTCTCGAAGGCGGCGAAGCCGGGGATGGACTTGGCCGCCAGGGTGCGCACCGGACCGGACGCCACCAGGTTGACCCGGATGCCGTCGGGGCCGAGGTCGCGGGCCAGGTAGCGGCACACCGACTCCAGCGCGGATTTCGCCACCCCCATCCAGTCGTAGGCGGGCCAGGCTTGCCGGTTGTCGAAGTCCATCCCGACGAT
>JBOHFW010000126.1:0-6387 GCA_050699835.1 Pseudonocardiaceae bacterium
CTGTTCGCCTGGCCTTTCACGACTCTGGTGTCGAGCTCGGCGACAGCAGCGCGCAACAGACGAGGTAGACTCTAGGGTGGTTGTTGTGAGCCAGCAGCGGTGGACAGCGGTTGACGACTACATTACCCACGCATTGCTCGAGCCCGATGAGGCGTTGGATGCCGCGCTCGCGGCCAGTGACGCGGCCGGCCTGCCGGCTATCGCTGTCTCACCCGCGCAGGGCAAACTGCTGAACCTGCTCGCCAGCATGGTGAACGCGCGCCGGATCCTCGAGTTCGGCACGCTCGGCGGGTACAGCACGATCTGGTTGGCCAGGGCGCTGCCACCGGACGGTCGTCTGACCACCCTGGAGTATGAGCAGAAACACGCTGAGGTGGCACGGGTCAACATCGCCAAGGCCGGCCTCGCCGAGCTGGTGGACGTGCGGGTTGGCGCGGCGCTGGACACGCTGCCGCTGCTGGCGCTGGAGCTCAAGGCCGGGCACGTCGACCCGTTCGACCTCGTGTTCATCGACGCGGACAAGGAGCACAACGCCGACTACTTCGCCGCCTCGGTGCCCCTGACCCGGCCCGGAGGTGTCATCATCGTGGACAACGTGGTGCGGGGCGGGGACGTCATCGACGCGCGCAGCGAGAACTCCGCCGTGCAAGGCACCCGCCGCCTCATCCAGACACTGTCTACCCAGCCGCGGGTGAGCGCCACCGCCATCCAAACCGTAGGCGCCAAAGGCTATGACGGTTTCGCCATCGCGATCGTCGGAAAATCAGCGTCGTCGTAGGGCACCTTACTGCGCGATCACCAACGGTCGCGATCAACTGGACCCCCAGCTCCGGCCCGGACTGGCGATGGTGGCCGGATCGTCAAGGGGCGCTGTTCAGCGCGGGGGATGTGCAGGGATGGTGGCGCCGGGTAGGTGGTACGGGGGGCTTCGGAGTGTGCCGGGTGGACCAGTTTCAGCATCGCCCGCAGTGCCAGCTGCGGCGGGCCTTCATACGCCCACACCACGATCTCGGGTGCGAAGACATCGACCTGTCCCCGGTGTGGAATGAGGACCCTCGCCGCGGTGACCCGTTCGAAGCTCCGGATGGTGATCAGATCGACGTAGCGCGCCCACTCGTAGGACGCGATCAGGGCAGTCGGACTGGCTTGGCCTCCGCAGCAGTACACGACAAACCCGTCGGCGACGACGTCGACAAGCAGCACCTCCACCTCTGGCGGCAGGCTCACCTGGTTACTGGCGCGGGGGTCTGGTGATGGGGGCAGCTTCGTACCTGCGTCGGTCATGAAGCCGGTCACGCTTTCCGCTGCCGGGCTGCCGTCGCTTCGTTGAGCAGCTCGCACAGCTGCACCGTCTCAGGGTCGGTCATCACGACGGTGGTCTTGATTGCCCCGTTGAAGGTCAGCCATACCCGCCCAGCGCGGCCCAGTCCCTGCCGCGTGACGATCACTGTGGTGGGCTCACCGTCCGGGGTGAAACCCTGCATCGTCTCCCGGAACGTCTCGTCTAGGGTGCTGCCACTACTCATCGTGGCTCACCGCCCTGCGCCATGTATCGCAACGCTGGCAGCGCCAGCGCGGTGGTCGGGGTATTGATCATTAGCCGACCCTACGGACGCCTCCAGGCGGCAACCCCAATGAAACCTTGGGGCCTGTTTCCATAGACTTGGCGGTGTGCGGCTCACCGACGAGGCGACCGTCGGCGAGCGGGTGGCGTTCTACCGGCGACGCAAAGGCATCACCCAGGAAGTGCTGGCCGGACTGCTGGGGCGCAGCGTCGAGTGGCTTGCCCAGTTCGAGCGGGGCGCCAAGGAGTTGGACCGGTTGTCCACCGTCGTCGCCGTCGCCGATGCACTGGGCATCGAGCCGGCCAAGCTGCTCCCTGCCACGTTTACCACTCGGCGTCGCGAGCTGCGCGACGCGGTGATCGGCACAGCGCCGGACACCGTTGCCGCTATCAAGGCTGCGATGTTCCGATACAACGGGTCGGCACGAGTGCTCGGCGTGCCCGACCGACCACCAGTCGGGCACGCCGAGCTAGCGGTGCGGATCAACGAGGCATTTGTCTGCTCGCAGACTGAACGCTGGTCACGGCTCGGTTCGCTGCTCCCGGACCTCATCGCCGACGCCTGGCACGCCGCCAACACCAGCACCGGCGAACTACAGCACCGCGCCTTCGGGCAGCTCTCCCTGGTCTGGCGGGTCACGTCCGGGATGCTCGACCGGATCGGCGAGAAGGACCTGCCCTGGATAGCCGCGGAACGAGACATGACTGCTGCCGACCGCAGCGAGGATGATCTGCTCGTTGCCGGGGCGGCCTGGCGGCTGGCAGTGGTGCTGCGACACAACGGGCGCCTCCAGGAGTCCATCGACGTACCACTCGCGACCGCCGACACTCTCCGGCCCCGGCTGGGTCAATCCCCGCAGCACGCCTCGATATACGGCGCGTTGATGCTCAAGAGCGCGGTGGGCGCGGCCAGCGTCGGTGATCACGTAGCGGTACGTGACTTCCTCCGCGAGTGCGACCGGGCCGCAGCAATCACCGGCGATCGCAATGATTTCTGGCTCGCGTTCGGGCCCACCAACGTGGCCATTCACCGGGTATGGCTGGCCACCGAGATGGGCGACCCCATCGACGCCATCCGCCGAGCAGAGCACGTTGACGACACTGCACTGATCCCGGCGCTGGCCGAGCGCCGCACCTCGCACCTGATCACCGTCGCCTGGTCGCACTACCTGCGCCGCCACGACGACAACGCGCTGACCGCCCTGACCGCCGCCCGATCGGCCGCACCCGAGCAGCTGATGTTCACCCACCGCGTCCACGACATGCTGCGCCAAATGCTGCGCCGTGACCGGCGCGGTCGACGTGGACTACGCGAGCTGGCCGAGTTCGTCGGCGTGCAATAGCCTCGCCGAGATCACCGGGCAGGTCGTTGTCCAGTCGGGCGCTTCGACGTGGGTGGCCGTTGTGCTTTCGGGCCAGCAGCTCGGAGGAGCTGCTGAAGCTGACAGTAGATTGCTCGTCGCATGACACGTTCGAGGTCATCGACAACAGCATCCAGCTTGTCGGTCGCCGTTCCATCCAGAAGCGTCAAGGTCTCCGACGTGGGGTCGTCTCCGTGGACCTCGGCGTTGCGCAGTTTGTAGGCATGCGTCATAAATTCCTTGATGGCACCGAGGGTCACACCGAGCACCGGGTCGTCGGCCAGGAGCCTCTCAGCTTTTTCGGCAATGGGTGTCTTCTTGGATCCGGTGACTTTCGCCCGCTTGATGAACAGTGCTTCGGCGCAGATGATTAGGTCGATGAGCCGGTCTGAGGGATGGCTGCGTGAGCCGGCGAAGACAAGCCGGCGCAATGCAGTTTGCAAGGCCCGGTCATCGTGAACGGCGGGGATGTCGAGCAACCTATGAATCTCGCGCACCGCGTCGACCTCCTCGCTAATCAGCAGCTTGGTGGGTCGGTCAAGATCGGCAGTGACGATCGTGGGTAGAGCGGCGCTGTCACCAATAATGGGTAGGAAGTCGTCGTCATGCTGTGCCCGAATGGGCCGTGTGGTGACGGCTGACCCACCGCAGACGATCCGCAGCGCTCTCACGAGTCGACTCGCTGCGTCCTCAAAGGAGGGAAACGGAGGGGCGATCGGGTGATCGGGCATGCCCTGCTTGTAGGAACAGACCGGGTAGCTTCGCTCGGTCATCAATGCCCACTGATTCAACCAGGACACGTCGACGCTGTTGGGTCCGCCACCGAACCCAGCCGGCACCGCGAGAACTCCGATCGCTGCGCTCATTTGCCGATCAGTCATCCGACGCAAAACCAAGCCGTCTGACAGCTCCACCTCTTCGATGCATGAGATGAACCCGTTGAGGGGCAGGAATTCCACGAGGTGAACCTCATCAGCCAACAACCCAGCTTCGAGTCGACCGTACAGTGTGTCGAACACGGCCTCCTCGAACCGGTAGGCGTGGACGGTGACCACCATCGGTTCGAGGAGGTGCTCGACCAATAGCCAATCGAGCCTGCGGTCCTGAAGACAGAACTCCGTTCCTACGGCCGTGTCCACCCGCGCACTCACGATTGGATCGGCGTTGATCACGTTGCGAACCGACAGCATCTCCGGGAACGTGTCCAACCAGCCCACCATCGGAACCCGGTCGGGCAGGTGCCACGCGTTGGGTCGCCGCGCCACGAACGACTGCTGACCTTGCCGCCACCAGCGGCGGTAATCCGGCATCGGGCCGATCTTCGGAGTTCCGTCACATTCGGCAAGATCATTGAGAACTGCCGCCATGAGTTCGGCGAGGGCCGCCCGGATGGTGCGCCTGCGATTGGGGTGCATTAACTTAGTCCTCCTCACGAGAGGACCTCCTCGGGGAGGACCGCCATGGCGAGCCGGCCAGCGTGCCCACGCCACCGGTCTGGATACCATCGCCGACTGCGATCCGGCCGAGAAGCCGCTCTGGATGTACTTCCTCACGCCCAACCACCTTGACACCCTGGCGGCCTACGCCTTGACCCATGCCAGCCCTCCATGCATTGGCGACGAGACCCTGGCACCCTGGGTCATCTGTTCCGGTGCCGGGCGTAGCCTTCCCGGCTTGTGAGGCTGCAGGACCTCGTCTACGCGCTCTACGAGCGCCGGTTGGCGCGGCAGCTCGGCACCGCCAACCGACCCCGGCACGTTGCGGTGATTATGGATGGCAATCGGCGCTGGGCTAAGGAGGCCGGGTTTGCCGACGTCAGCGACGGCCACCGGGTCGGTGCCGCCAAGTTGGTCGAGCTGCTCGGCTGGTGCCACGAGACCGGTGTCGAGATCGCCACGTTCTGGTTGCTGTCTCCGGACAACCTGCGTAACCGGCCGCCGGTCGAGCTGGCGCCATTGCTGGAGATCATTGCCGATGTCGTCGACCAACTGTGCGCCCCGGACACGCCCTGGCGGGTGCGCGTCGTCGGTGCGCTTGATCTGCTGCCCTCGGAAATGGCGCAGCGGCTGACCAGCGCGGCGGCCCGCACCCGGGACCGGCCAGGGATGGCGGTGAATGTCGCGGTCGGCTACGGGGGTCGTCAGGAGATTGCCGACGCGCTGCGCAAACTGCTGCTCAAGCACGCCGAAGCCGGCACCACCATGGAGGAACTCGCCGAGGTGCTCGATGTCGAGCAGATCGCCGAGCACCTCTACACCTCCGGCCAGCCCGACCCTGACCTGGTGATCCGAACCTCGGGGGAGCAGCGGCTGTCGGGTTTCCTGCTCTGGCAGTCGGCGCACTCAGAGTTCTGGTTCTGCGACGCCTACTGGCCGGCCTTCCGGAAGGTGGACTTCCTGCGTGCGTTGCGCGACTACACCGCCCGGCACCGCCGCTTCGGGTCGTAGCCGCGGATACTCGCTAGCTATGAACCTGGTTCGCGACTACCTGCTGCTGGGTCTTCGGTTCGACCGCCTCATTGCGGGTTTCGTCGATGCCTACACCGGCGACCCGGCGTTGCGCCGCCAGGTGGACAACGAGCCCAAGCCGGATCCGGCGGCATTGGCCCGTCACGCGACCCAGTTGCGAGCCGAGCTGCCGGCCGCCGGATTACCCTATCCGCGGCAGGAGTTCCTGGCCGCCCACCTGAGCGCCCTGGAGTGCAGCGGACGCGTGCTGGCCGGGGAGCAGGTTGGATTCGTGGCGGAGGTCGCGGCGTACTTCGACGTCGTCATCGAACCGGGGGATCCCGAGGTCTACCGCCATGCACATGCCGAGATCGACCGTTTGTTGCCCGGCGCCGATCCCCTGGCTGACCGGTTAGCCGCCTACCGGGCCCGTGACGAGATCCCGCCGGAGCGGCTGGAGCCCGCCGTGCAGGCGCTGTCCAGCGCGCTGCGGGACCGAGCACGGGCCGAGTTCGGGCTGCCCCCGCAGGAGACCGTGCACTACGAGGTGGTCACCGACAAACCGTGGAGCGGGTTCAACTACTACCTCGGGGACTTCCGGTCCCGGGTGGCGATCAACGCGGACCTCGGGCACCGGATGGCGCAGCTGCCGCACCTGGTCGCGCACGAATCCTACCCCGGGCACCACACCGAGCACTGCCGCAAGGAGGCCGGCCTGGTGCGCACCCAGCACCAAGCCGAGCAAACGATCTTCCTGGTGAACACCCCGCAGTGCCTGATGGCCGAGGGTCTGGCCGACCTCGGGTTACGGGTCGCGGTCGGTCCCGGATGGGGACCGTGGGCCGCGGAGATCCTCGACGATCTGGGACTGCGGACGGACGGGGAGCTCGCCGAACGCCTCGAGACAGCGGCGGCGGGCCTGCTTGGCGTCCGCCAGGACGCCGCGCTCATGCTGCACGATCAGGGCGCCGACCCGGCCGATGTGCTGGCCTACCTGCAGCGGTGGCTACTGGTC
>JBOHFW010000127.1:0-5020 GCA_050699835.1 Pseudonocardiaceae bacterium
ACTCAGGGGCGGGTGGTGCTAGCCGGCGCTTCCGTCTCGGGGAACGCGGTGTTCTCCAGCGCGACGTTGCAGGGTGGCGCCGATCCGGACGAGCCCGCGGTACTCGTGCTGCCCCGCGGCAGCGCCGATCCCCGTGCGGCCCTCGTGGCCGATCGTCTCGTCGTGAACGGCAACCTGCTGCTCGACGCCGGTTTTACTGCCGTTGGCACCGTCCGGCTGGCCAATGCGCGGGTCAGGGGCCATCTGCGGCTGTCCGGCGCGACGCTGGGCAGCCACCCCACGCCGGGCACCGACGACGGTGATCAGCCGCAACCAGTCCCGGTCGCGTTGGCCGCCGACGGCATCGAAATACTCGGCGATCTGGAGGCGCGCCGGTCCCTGCCGCGCACCGAGCCGTCCAAGGAGGGTCCGCTAAGCGCACACGGCCAGGTCCGGTTGGTCGGCGCGCACGTACACGGCAGCGCGAGCCTCACCGGTGTCCGGCTGCATGGTCCAGAACTGGACGTGCTGTTCGCCGATCGGCTGCGGGTCGGCGGGTCGCTGTTCCTGCGCGGGGTGGAGGTCTCGGGCTCCATCCGGCTGCACCACGCCCATATCGGATCGACGCTGGATTGCACCGGAGCCCGGCTCGACGCGCCGCGGCGCCGGCCGGACGGCTCGATCAAGGCGTCGCTCGATGCGCGGGCCGCCACGATCGGCAAGGACCTCTTCGCCAGCCGTGGATTCACCGCGGCCGGGGGCGTGCGCCTGAGCCTCGTCGAGGTGTCGAAGTCGGTGAGCTTCACTGGTGCCCGGCTCGGCAGGCCCGGCAAGGATGTCTCGGCGCTGCGCGCGCGGGGTATGACCTGCCAGGAGCTGCGGCTGCGCTTCGCCGAGCCACCGCACGGCGAGGTCAGCCTGGCCAGCGTGGTGGCCAGCGCGGTCTTCGACGACAAGCAACTCTGGGCCACCCGGGGAACCGTGGACATCGAGGATTTCCAGTACCAGTCGCTCACTGCGTCACCCGAGGTGGATGTGGCGACCCGGCTGGGCTGGTTGCGCGCCGTGCTGCCCAGCTACGACCCCGATCCTTACGACCGCCTCGCCGCGAGCTACCGCGATGGCGGCCATGACGACCACGCGGACACGGTGCTGCTGGCCAAGCAACGGCACCGGCACAGTGGGCACCGAAGCCCCGGGCGGCTGTGGGGATGGCTGCAGGAGTGGACCGTCGGCTACGGCTACCGGCCGTGGCGAGCGGGGTGGTGGCTTGCGGCGTGCTGGCTGCTCGGCTCGCTGTGGTTCAGCTATCACCCGTTGCGCAGTCTCGACACCGACCAGGACCCATCGTGGCAGCCGGTCATCTATGCTGCGGACCTGCTGATCCCGGTGGTCAACCTGGGTCAGGACGGGTTGTGGCGGGCCTCCGGCGCCTCGGCCTGGGTGGCCAGCGTGCTGACCGCGGTCGGCTGGCTGCTGCTGTCCACCGGCGCAGCGGGAGCCACCCGGATCCTTACCCGTCGCTAGCTAGCTGTCCGGTTTCACCATATGACCCAACTTCAGAATCGATCGCCAATGCCTCGTCTGCCTGTCCTGCTGGTACTACTCGGGTTCGTCTCCGGGTGCTCGATCGGTGGCCAAGGCGCGCCGATCGGCGCTGGGGTTCCTGCCCAGGTCACCGACAGCTTCCCGAGTCCACAACAACCTCCCGCTACCCTCGAGATCAGAGTCGATGTGGTGGCTGAAGGACTGGAACATGCGTGGGATATCGGGTTCCTCCCCACTGGCGCCGCGTTGATCACCGAGCGCCCGGCGCGGCTGAGCTTGCTGCCCTCCACCAAGCCCGGCACCCGGGCCGTCCCGGTCGCCGCTGACCTCGGCGATGTGTACGTCGCCGGAGAGGGCGGCCTGATGGGGCTAGTCGTGCACCCCGACTTCGCGCAGACTCGCCGGTTCACCACCTGCCAGACCCATCAGCAGGGTGGCCGGCCACTGGACGTCCGGCTGATCACCTGGGAGCTCTCGCCTGATGGCGCCCGAGCCCGCCGGGTGGCCGATCCGCTGGTCGCGGGTCTCACCCTGAACCCCTCCGGCCGGCACTCCGGGTGCCGTCCCACCCTCGGCCCGGATGGCTACCTCTATGTGGGCACCGGCGACTCCGCGCGGGGCGCGGTGTCCCAGGACCGCACTCAACTGGGCGGCAAGGTGCTGCGGATCGACCTGCGCACCGGCGGTCCCGCGCCGGGCAATCCCTTCGCCAGCTCGCCGAACGCCGCGGAACGGCTGGTGTTCACCTACGGCAATCGCAACGTGCAGGGCGTGACGGTGCAGCCAGGGACCGATCGGCTCTTCGCCACGGAACACGGCCCGACCACCGACGATGAGATCAACATTCTGCGTGCCGGGGCCAACTACGGCTGGGATCCCTCCCGCGGCGGTACCCGAAGCAGCTACAACGAGAGCGTGCCAATGACCGACCTGCAGCGTTTCCCGGACGCGGTCCCCGCGGCATGGAGCTCAGGTGCCGACACCGAAGCGATCTGCGGGGCCGCATTCCTCACCGGTGAGCAGTGGGGTGACCTGCAGGGTCTGCTGGCAGTTGCCGCGCTGAGGGGCGCCAAGCTGCTGCTCATGCGGGTCGCCGAGGATGGAGCGATCACCGGGGTGGGGCGGCTTCCGCAGCTCGATGGCGGCTACGGCCGGCTGCGCGCAGTGCGCTCGGGGCCCGACGGCGCGTTGTACGTCACCACCAGCAACGGAGACGACGACAAGGTGCTCAGCATCACCCCGTCCACGACGAGATGATTTTGCCGGATTCAAGCCGGTTACGACGACGCCGAGCGCCACGGCGTGGGGTGGCCCGCGGGGAGCACCTCGCCACCACCTCAGCACCCGCGCGGGCACGTCCGGAGACTCCGTCGTAGATCTCCCGTCCTTCGCACGCATCACCACCTGGCTCGGTGTGAGTCTGAGCAGTCGATACGGCGCCGGAGGGGCCTGAGCGTACGGTCGCCCCATAGCCGGTGAGCGCACGATTTAATCGTGCTGTAAAATCAATGTTCCTACCAACAAGATTGCTCAGCCGATGCACATTCAGACCTGAAGGTGGTGGCCAGTGAGGGGCAAGAAGATTGACAGGACTGCTGTTTTGCGGGACCTGCAGAAGATCGAGGACGAAGATTACGACGGCTTTGTAATGTTAATACAGGCAGCTCGTAACAGGCATGCATCTTTTGATCCGGAGTTGCCCGTTTGGACACTAGCCCAGCGTCTGGGAATCATCGTCGACTGTAATCGTGGCGGTGTCCCGGAATTCGACGAAGCAATGCGGGACTTCATGCGCGACAGCAATAACGTGGACGGCTCGGACAGGCGCCCGTACGTGAAGGGCAGGCATTGAGCAAAGACGTCGGCAGCGGTTGGTAACAGGAGGCCTTTGAGAAGCGAGATGGCATATGCCGTGACCGGTGCCCTGGTAGTGGGCCCTCGCAAGAAGCGATGATGTCAGGTCTTTCCCGCTGAGCAAGCCTGCGTGCACAGCTGAGCGGCCAGCCGCGCCTCCTGGCCGGCCGCTCACCTTCTCCTGCTCCCTGAGGGAACGCATCCTTGCAGGTGGAAGATTCGTACAAGCGGCAGAACACGGCGCTTATCCCCGTATCAGCGGAACGAACCTGGGGGGGTCGGTGCAGACCTGGCTAAGATGATCGGCTCGGTTTCCGCGCAACCCTCACGCTCCCCCGACATCGATTGCGACGATGGACGCCGCAGCCTACGCACCACCGGGGTCCTCGCTGTGGACCATGATGGATGAGTCCTGGCGGCTCCTCGTGCCCGGCCGTGACCCATCATCCCTCATCAACGTTTGGATCAGGCTGCTCGCGGGTATTCCTCCTGAACCCGTATAGAAAGGGTATGATCATGACGCTCGTTCCGAGCGATGCGACGGCAGGGCGGGTCGGCGCTCATCCCTGGTGGGCCCCGCGTTGGCTGCGGCGCCAGCGAGAGGAGCGCGAGCTGGCGCGATGGGGCGCCGAGTTGGGCTGGCAGTGGACCGCGGCGGCGGACGTGGCCAAGCTAACGCGCCACAGCCAGAGTGCGGGCAAGGTAGCTGTCACCACGGCACCGCAGGCACACTCGGTGGACCCAGGGCCGCCGGTGACGCTGCTGGTGGAAATGTTGCCTGGCCAAGTCGTGGACGACTTCCAGGCCCAAGCCGACCGCATCGCCGGGTGCATGGGGGTGTCCAGCGTCCACATCGAGCTCTACGATCCCGGCTGGATCAAGGTGGTCTTGCTGGAGGACGATCCATAGAGGCCAGCCCTGCCAGCATGACAATGGGCGCCATGTCCCATTAACTGGAACAGTTGCGGTCGGGTTCGAGCCGGCTGGGCCAGATGAACACGGCTGATCGGGCCTTGGACGGTTCAGTGCCATTGTAAAGCTTAGAAGGCCAGAGAAGCTGCCACTGTTGAACGGCCAGGATGGGTAGCTTGGTCAGGAGCGCGTTGCCAAAGCCGCCAACGGGCGCTTGACGCCCGCCGCTGTGAGCGCCGTAGCGCCTAGAGGCGATCACCTCTAGGCGATCACCTCTAGGCGATCACCTCTACGAGCCGAGGCCGCAGCAGCACTGAGCGACGCAGCCCCCCGCGTAAGCATAGAACAGTACCGTTTTCCGGTACGCGTATCGTATCAAGGCAGGTTACGGCAAGAAAGCTGTACGACTGGCTTCCTGGAAGTTCTGCGCCCGCATATGCACCTCGGCAAGGCGGCAAGGCAAGGCGTCGCGGCAGCTCTGCGAAACGTATCATCGGCTTGTTCGGCGAACAGTATTGGGCGGTGGGCGGCAATCCAGGCGGCAGCCGGGCCGTCCGCCTTAATCAAGGTCCAGCCGACATAGCATAGACATCGGAAAATCAGCCGCTGTATATGCAGCCGGTCAGCGTCACTGGCCTGAAGGTTCACCAGTTCGATCTGCCCGATAAGGCCCGGCAATAACTGGGCAAGCTACGCATAGTCCGACGAAAGCGATGCCTGCATCACG
>JBOHFW010000128.1:0-3597 GCA_050699835.1 Pseudonocardiaceae bacterium
GCGGGGGTGCGCCGGCCCTGGGCCGGCATGCTGGCCCGGGATCTCGGTCCGGCGTCGTGGGCGTTGGCGATGGTGCCCCTCGGGTCGTATCTGGCGACGTGGTGGGCCTGGTTCGGCAGCGAGACCGGCATCGACCGGCATGTGGTGGGCAAACAGATCGGTACCGGAGGCTTGTTCTCCTTCGTGCCAGACGCGCTGCGGGGGCTGTGGTACTACAGCAGCGCCGTCTTGAGCTTCCATGACAATCTGTTCACCCCGGCGCAGGCGCACCCGTGGGAGTCCAAGCCGTGGAGCTGGCCAATGGGGCTGCGGCCGATGCTCTACTACTACCAATCCGGCGCCAGCGCCCCGGGCTGCGGGCGGCAGGACTGCGTGGCGACCGTGATGCTTATCGGCACACCTGCGCTCTGGTGGCTGGCGCTGCCTGTCCTGGGGTGGGCGCTGTGGCGGGCCCTCAGCGGGCCGGACTGGCGTTATGCGGCGGTGTTAACCGGCTACGCCGCTGGCTGGCTGCCATGGTTCGGCAACGTGCAGCGCCAAATGTACTTCTTCTACATGACCCCGGTTGCGCCGTTCCTGGTCATCGCCATGACGTTGGTGCTAGGCCAGGTTCTCGGCCGAGCCACCCAGGGCGCCGAGCGCCGTGGGACCGGGCTGCTGGTGGTCTCGCTGTACGTCGGGTTGGTGGTGGCCAACTTCATCTGGCTCTGGCCGATCCTCACCGGTGCCTCGATCACTCCGGAGCGCTGGAACGCCGAGCTGTGGCTGCCGTCCTGGCGATAAACTCCGCTCAGCTCTCCAGCAACAGATCACCACCCGAGACGGTGACCTGACGCGCCTCCAGCCCCTGCCGGGCCGGGCCCTGCTTGACTGAGCCGTCCGCGATGGCGAACTTGCTGCCGTGGCAGGGGCAATTGATCGTGCCGTTCGCGACCTTGTTCACCGAGCAGCCTTGGTGGGGGCAGGTGGTCGAGAACGCCTTGAACGTCCCCCGAGTCGGCTGAGTCACCACGATCTCCTTGTCGGCGAACACCGTGCCGCCGCCGACCGGGATGGCGCTGGTAGCCGCCAACCGTTCACCCGCCGCAGCCCCGGGAGCGTCGTCATCAGACTCACCTGCCGAGGGGGCTCGCGACGCCGGAGCAACACCCTGGTCGCCGTAGCCGCTGCACGCGACGAGCGCAGCGGATGCGGCCAGCATCCCGGAGCCGGCCACAACAGCGCGGCGGGTGAACTCAGGTTCGTGCGGCATCATCACTCCTTACCAGCCGGGGTCACAGCTTCACCCCGATAGTCGAGAAAAACCACAACGATGACGTTAACCAGAGGCCGAACAGAGCGGAAAACGCTAGCCCACCGATCAGCGGGATAGACCAACCGGGCAGCCCGCGGCGGGTGAGCAGGAGCATCTTCGCCGTGAACGCACCATAGAAGAAACAGCCGAGCAACGAGTGGAACAGGACGCGCGGCGTGGCCGCCTGGAAGCCGAGTGCGTACAGGCAGTGCACCGCAACAGGCACGGTGAGCAGCACGGCGAGACGTCCCGACCAGCGGTGCAGCGGGCGCATCCAGGGCGGCGCGATCACGCCGCGCAGCTTGCCCTCCATCACCACGGCGGAGATCAGCTGAACCACCGCAAACAGGAACACGCCAGTGCCTAGCCACGCCTTGACCGCTTGCGGTCCGGAGAAACCTGCGACATTGAGGGCGAACCCGGTGGGTTCGTGCAGCCGACCGTACACCCCGAGCGCGATCGCCACTCCCCCGCCCACAACGATGATCAACATGAGTGCGGTCACGGTAGGGTCCGGCGCCCGGCGGGTGGCTACGGGCCGGTCATGCGGCAACCTCATCGGTGATCCCCCCTGCTCAGGCCGGCGGTCCGCCGGCGACGCCGACGACCTGGGTGCCACCGGTGACTTTTTGAGGCTCGATCCGAGCGCCCTCGACAGTGACCGCGCGCAGCGCCTGAGGATCCAGGGCCGGAGCCGGTTCCCGGATTCCGTTCCTGTTCCGGACGCCCACCTGGCTGCCATCCGGTAGCACGATCCAGCCGATCCGGTTAGGCGCGCCGTTCACCGGCCCGCTGCCCTGGTAGAGCCCCGCCGGTGGGCCCGCCAGCCGGGCGGAGTACGGCCACTGTTTACCGCCCAGTGACACCGTCCCGACTATCGAATCACCCTCTAGCGTGCCGGTCGCGTTGGCTCCGCGGGCGCCCTGCAAGCTCAGCTGGTCGCCACTGATCGTGCCCTGCAACCAGGCCTCAACGCGGCGGCCATCGCAGACGTAGGCGGCCGCCTGGTCACCTTGCACCGCGATCGCGATGGTCGCCTCATTGCCGCCGGTACGGCCCGTGTAGGTAGCCTGCTGGGGGGCCGCCTCCGGGGGTGGCGCGGTGATGGGCGGTGTGGTCACGGGAGAGGTCGGTGTCGGTGGTGGGGCTCCGGTGTTCTGGCCCGCCGTCTGGCTTTGCCGCGTCGTGTTCGCCAGAAACAGCACGGCGGCCAAGGCGACGACCGCAAGCAGTGTGATGATCGGACCGCGGTTGCTCATGTTCGCTCCTGGGCGGCGCATGCGGCTCCCCGCACTGCCGAGCCGCTGGTCACAGTTCGGGAGCAGGACGGCACGAAGAACTGATGCGTTGCCCCCGGAAGATCAGTGTCGCCGAAACGGCTAAATAGTATCACCCCTCGTGATTATTTTGAATGATCTTAACTCCTTCGATGTACACTATCCGTGGTTGTACGACTACTGATCCACGCCACGGCGGCTAGGCTTCCGTGGCGGTTCGTCCGGCCTGAACCGCTTCCCACCCTGAGACGAACATCTCCCGTAGGGAGGTATCGATGATTAACAGAGCCGACCACGCCTCCGCCCGGGACAGCGCCTCCGCCCACGCCACTGGTGCTCGGGATGCCACTGGCACACGGGACAGCGGGACCCGGCCGCACAACAGATCCAGCGAGCTCGCGGCCCAGCACCTCCATTGGGCAGACCCTGGCCGCACCAAACCCGTGCGGCGCAGCGTCGACCTGTCTCCCACATATCACGCTGAGTTGACCCAGTGGTGCGCCGAAACCGCCAACATCATCGGCACCGCCCGCGTGACCGGTCAGGACGTCATCCGCGCCCTGGTCGCCCGGCTCCTGATGGACGAGTCCCTCGCCCGCCGGATCCGAGAAGACCTCAGCATGGATATCTGACCCACACCGCGGGCACTCATTCTCACCGCGCTGGGGGCACCCCCAGATGCTCGCGGAGGAAACCGACCGTGGCGTCCCAGGCCTTGGCGGCCTGCTCCGGGTCGTAGGTGCCAAGCAGGTTCTCGTCGTTGAAGAAGGCATGCCCAGCAGGGTAGAAGCGGAAATCCGGCGCGCGTCCGGTTTGCCGCTCGATGGTCGCCGCGAGCGTGCGCACCGCCTCGGTGCTCTGGAACTCATCCTGCTCGCCGAAGTGGCCCAGCACCGGGGCAGAGAGGTTCTCGAAGCTCGGGTATTCCTCGCTGAGGACCCCGTAGAAGGGCACCGCGGCGCCGATCTTGTCGCCCTGCTGGGCGGCGAGCACCAGCACGAATCCGCCGCCCATGCAGAAACCGAC
>JBOHFW010000129.1:0-10692 GCA_050699835.1 Pseudonocardiaceae bacterium
GAGGCCGCCGTGCTGAACGGCCGTCCGGGCGACGCGGCCGCCGCGATGGACGCAGCCGCTGACATGGCCGGCCGGTTCAGCGAGCTCGGTGCGACCGACCCGCTGGGGTTCGGCGAGTTTGGACCGACCTGGGTCGGGTTCCGCCGGGTGCGTCTGGCCCTGGATGCGGGTGAACCGGATCGTGCGGTGGGCATCGCCGAGGAGCTGCATCCCGAACGCCACCCCTTTCCGTACGGTCGCGCCTTCCACTGGGTGGGGTACGGGCGGGCGCTGACGCAGCTGCGGGGACGCCGTGACGACGCGGTGCGGGCGCTGCGTCGTGCTGAGACGATGAATCCCGTTCGTGTGCGGCGTAACCCGTTCGTCCGTGACACGATCGCCGTGCTCCTCCCGGGCGCACGCGGCGACGCGATCGGTCAGGAGCTGCGCGATATGGCCTCCCGGGTCGGCCTGCTGGGGTAGCCCATCTGGGTTACGTCCCCGACCAGAGACGCCGCAGGCTTGATCACATTCACTCTCGTCCACCGTGACGAACACCACCACTGACGTACCCGCGACTAGCTCTCCCGCTGACCCTCTCCTCACTCCGGGTGAGGCGCTGGCCAAGCTGTTCTTGGACAACGCCGACCGCAGCGCCAACGCGGACAACGACACGCTGGTCGCAGAGCTGTTGAAGCGTCGGCGTGCGATCCAGGCGCTCGCCAACCCCAGCGGCCGATGACAGCACCCCGCCAGCGCAGCGGCGGCTTGCCGGAGACGACGCAGCGGTTTTTGGCTGGGCTGCCCCGGCATGGTGATCCGGTCGGTGCAGTGTGGAACCGCCTCGGCGAGCTGGAACGCGCGGGCAATGACCCGGGCGCTGGTCGACGCGTTGCGCGCGGTGCTGTTGCCGCATCAACCACCGCGGTTTGGGCGTGCCCGAAACGGTGCTGGCGGTGGAAGGTCGGAACTCCCTAGGCCTCCGCCACACCTTCGGCCGATTAGATCAACGAGACGACTGTTGCGAAGGCTCGGCCATCGCCCCCGCGGGCGCGAGCAAACAACGGCCAACGATCAACGCCCGGTGGTTCGCCCGCTACCGCGACGACACCGGCCGCGAGCATGGCCAGCGCTTCGATCGCAAGGTCGACGCACAGCGCTGGCTCGACGAGCAAACTGCGGCACTAGTCACCGGTCAGTACGTCGACCCGCGGGCCGGGAGGATCCTCTTCCGGGCGTACGCCGAGGTGTGGCGGGCCGCTCAGGTGCACCGGCCATCCTCCGGCTGCTCACGTCGAGACGATGCTGCGCCGACGCGCCTACCCTGCATTCGGCGACCGGCCGATCGGCACGATCCGCCCCAGCGAGATTCAAGCGTGGGTGAAAGGCTCCCCGCTGGCCCCGGCCACCGTGCACGTCCTGCACGGCGTCGTCAGCGCCATTTTCCGTGCTGCGGTGCGCGATCGGATCATCCCGTCATCGCCCTGCGAGCAGACCAAGCTCCCTCGCAAGATCAGACGCCAAGTGGTACCGCTACCGGTCGAGGCGGTGACCGCGCTCGCCAGCGCAGTGCCACCGCGCTACCGGGCGCTAGTGGTGCTCTGTGCTGGCATCGGCCTGCGGCAGGGCGAAGCGTTCGGGCTCACTCAAGATCGAGTGAACTTCCTCAAACCACTGCCTGACCGTGGACCGTCAACTCATCGGCCAAGAGGACGGGCGAGCCCTGTCCGGCCCGCCCAAGACGGCGGCCAGCGTGCGCACTGTGCCCCTGCCGGACGTGGTGGTGGAGACCCTAGCCGAGCACGTGCGGGTATACGGCACTAAAAATAGGCCACTAGGCTGCATTTCAGCTAGTCAGAGGCTTAGGGCGGACGAGCTGGCCTGTAAGCCGGATTCTGTGCACCGGGGGCCTTGCGGCTCCCGGCCGGCGGTCATCCATCTCGGCCTGCCGTCGCCAGCAGGCTCTAGCGGTCTACCCGCAGGCATCGGGCGGGCCACCCTCAATCGCCTGCGCAGCGCGCCGAAGCCGGCGCGCCTTTTGACCTTGCTCCGGGTGGGGTTTACCGAGCCACCCCGGTCACCCGGGGCGCTGGTGGTCTCTTACACCACCGTTTCACCCTTACCCCGCTCGCGCGGGGCGGTCTGTTTTCTGTGGCACTATCCCGCGGGTCACCCCGGGTTGCCGTTAGCAACCACCCTGCCCTAAGGAGTCCGGACTTTCCTCGACGGGCCGCCACTGGCGAGCCCGACGCGACCGCCCGGCCAACTCGTCCGCAGTCCTAGCATAGATCGTCGCAGCTCCGGTTGGTGTGCCGCCTTGCGCCGCTCCGACTAACGTGCAAACCCGTGCCGTGCGCCCATCTTGCGTTGCTGGTGGTCGCGGGCGTGCTGTCCGGCGTGGTCAATGCGCTGGCCGGTGGTGGGTCGCTGCTGCTGTTCCCGGCGCTATTGGGGGTGGGTTATCCGCCGCTCGCAGCGAACGTCACCAACTCGGTGGCCCAGTGTCCGGGTTACGTGGGTTTCGCGCTGGGCAGCCGCCGCGAGTTACGCGGGCAGCGGAGTCGGGTGCTGTCCACTGCCGGGGTCGCGGTGGCAGGTTCGCTGGTGGGCAGCCTCCTGCTGCTCGTGCTGCCCGCCGCGGTGTTCGACATGGTGGTGCCCGCATTGGTGGCGTTAGCCAGCCTGCTACTGGGGGTGCAGCCATGGCTTACCCGCTGGATCGGCGAGCCCGAGTCTCGTGTGTCTGACCGCCGAGCGGCGTTGCTGCCCGCGGTGTTCCTCGGTGCCGTCTACGGCGGTTACTTCGGCGGGGCGCTGGGGGTTCTGCTGATCGCGGTTCTCGCCCTCACCGCGCATGACGACCTGCGCAGACTCAATGCCGTTAAGGGTGCGCTCTCACTGATCATCAGTGTGGTCACTGTGCTGGTGTTCGCCCTGGCCGCGCCGGTGGACTGGCTAGCGGTCGCGTTGCTCGCTCCTACCACCCTGGTCGGGGGCTTCCTCGGCGCGAAGCTCGCTGGCCGGCTCTCTGCGGCGGTGTTGCGGGTCGCGGTGGTTGTGGTGGGTCTAGCCGTGTCGATCTACTTGTTCCTGAGGTGACCAGCGGGCACTACGGAGCGACACACCGGGCATTGGCAAGCGACACACCGGGCACTGGGGCACGACACGCGGGGGGTTAGGGGAGGTGGGAGGTGTCGTTGACGAGGTTTACGGTGGCGGGGCCGTCGGGGTAGAACTCGGCGATCGAGAGTGACGCGATGTCCAGGTGTAGGCGGTGCAGCAGGGATGGGCCGGCATCGAGGGCCATCCGGAGGAGCGATTTAATCGGGGTCACGTGGCTGACCACGATCAGGGTGGCGGCGCCATGGTCGGCGATCAGCTGGTCGCGGGCCCGGCGGACCCGGCGGTGTACCGCGTCCATGCTCTCGCCGCCGGGAGGCACCAGCGAAGTGTCGGTGAGCCATCGGGTGTGCAGCTCCGGATCCCGGGCGCTGGCCTCGGCGAAGGTCAGTCCTTCCCAGGCGCCGAAATCGGTCTCGATCAGCCCATCGTGGACGTGCAGCGGGACGCCTAGGGCGTCGGCCACGGGCTTGGCGGTCCGCCTTGCCCGCAGCAGCGGCGAGCTGATTACCGCCGCGACACCGGCCATGCTGGCCAGCCGGGCTGCCGCAGCGGCGGCTTGGCGCTCCCCCAACTCGGTGAGCGGCAGGTCTGCGCGCCCGGAGTAGCGGCCCTGCGCGGAATGCGCGGTCTGGCCGTGCCGCAGCATCAGCAGCCGAGTCGGGGAGCCGGTAACGCCGGTCCAGCGAGGCGGAGATGCGGCCTGCTGACGGGTCACGCCGGTGGGGTTACCGCTGGCTTGGGCGTCCATCGCCTCGTTGGCCAGCCGATCCGCGTGCACGTTGCGGGCCCGCGGTATCCAGGTGTAGGTCACGTCGCCGAGCTCACGGGCCAGCGCGGCCGCCTCGCTGGCCAACGGTCGCAAGTGGGGTTGCTTGACCTGCCAGTGTCCGCTCATCTGCTCGACGACCAGCTTAGAGTCCATCCGTGCCTCAGCGGAGGTCGCACCTTCCTTGACCGCGGCGCGGAGCCCGGCGATGAGGCCCGAGTATTCAGCTACGTTGTTGGTAGTGCGGCCCAGCCCGCCGGAGGCCTCCACCAGCAGTTCCCCGGTATCGGCGTCCCGGACTACCGCCCCGTAACCAGCCGGGCCAGGGTTGCCCCGGGAGCCACCGTCTGCCTCGATGATCACTCGCCGGATCACAGGCCAGACTCCCGAGTACGCACGAGCACCACACCGCACTCCTCACAACGCACCACCTCATCGGGAGACGCTTCACGGAGGTGCCCGATCGCAGTGCGATCCAGCTCCAGCTGGCAGGCGCCGCAACGACCTTCGCGCAACAGCGCCGCGCCAGTCCCGTTGCGGGCCCGGATCCGCTCGTAGAGCGTCACCAGCTCGGGAGGGAGTTCACCGAGGAGGGTGCGGCGCTCCTGGTTACCGTGCAGCTCGGTGGACTCCAGCTCCGCAAGCGCCTCATCCCGGCGACGGGTGGCATCGCGGTGGCGCTGCTCAATGTCGGCCAACGCGGCGCGGCCCTTGGTCAGATCGGTGTCGGTGGCCTCGCGCTGCTCCATCACCTCAAGAAGATCATCTTCTAGTACGGTTTGCCGGCGCCGTAAGGTGGCCAGCTCGTGTTGCAGATCTTCCAGTTGCTTGCTTGAGGAGATCGACCCGGAGTCGAGCAGGCCGCGGTCCCGATCTTCCCTGGCGCGGACCTGGTCGATCTCGGCCTCCAGCTTGCGGATGCCACGATCCATATCAGACGCTGCGGTCTCCGCGGCGATCAGCGAGTCCCGGCCGGCCTGCAGAGCCTTGTCGATCTGCGCGATCTCGGCCAGCTCAGGCAGCGACCGGCGGCGGTGCGCGGCGCGGGTCAGCTCGGCGTCCACCGCGGCCAGGTCAAGCAGCCGGCGTTGTGCGGCGAGATCGGCGTTCACCGCGAGAGCCTCCCAGGTGGTTGCGCCGAGCCGATCGTCCAGGGGTCGGTGCGGCAATACGAAACGTGAACGTCGACGGTACTCCCGAGAGCCGCCGAGAGCACCGCCACGGCCTGGGCGCACCACGGATGTTCGCTGGCCCAGTGGGCGGCATCCACCAGCGCCGGGCCACCTGCGGCCAAGTGCTCCGACGCCGGGTGGTGCCGTAGGTCGGCCGTGACGAACGCATCAACCCCCGCGGCGCAGGCGGCGCCAAGCAGTGAATCCCCCGCACCACCGCACACCGCGACAGTGCGCACGAGGCGCTGCGGATCACCACCGGCCCGCACGCCCCACGCGGTCTCGGGCAGCGCATCCCGTACCCGATCGGTGAACGCTCCTAAAGATTCGGGTTCGGAAAGTTCGCAAATGCGGCCGAGCCCAATGCCTGGCGCTCCTTCCCGAGGGTCGAGCACTCCCGTGACATGCAGCCCGAGCGCGTGGGCCAGCGCGTCGGACACTCCCGGGTCGGCCACATCAGCGTTGGTGTGTGCGCAATACAGCCCGGCCCCGGCGCGCACCAGCCGGTGCACCAGGCCGCCTTTCGGATCGTCGGCGGGCACCCCGTGCACCCCGCGCAGCAGCAGCGGATGATGCGAGACCAGCAGTTGGGCATCACGCTCCAGCGCCTCCACAACGGTCGTGGTGACTGGGTCGACCGCGACCAGCACCCGGTGCACGGGTTCCCGCGGATCGCCGCAGACCAACCCCACCGCGTCCCAGCTCTCCGCGAGCGCGGGAGGGTACGCCGCCTCCAGCGCGGCGACCACATCACGCACCGTCGTCGTCACAGCCTGACCACCTCGGCCGTCGCCAAAGCGTCTACCAGCAGTGTGGCGATCTCGGGAGGCCGCACCGCGACCCGCAGGTGATCGGCGGTGAGACCGGGGAACGTGTCAGCGCGCCGCACCGCGATACCGGCCTGCGCCAGCGCGACCCGCACCCGCCCACCACCGGGCACCCGCAGCAGCAGGAACGGTGCCGCGGCCGGTTGGTGGACCGAAATCCCGGGCAGCTCGACCAGCCGGCGGACCATCCACGCCCGGTGCTCAGAGGTCTGCGCCGAGGCCGCAGCGGCCTCCGCGACCGCGGCCGGGGCGCTGCAGGCCCGGACCGCCTCCAACACCAGCGTGCCGACCGGCCAGGGCGGGCGCGGTGTGGCCAGCCGGGCCAGCAGATCGGGCTCCCCCAGCGCGTAACCGGCTCGCAGCCCCGGCAGGGCCCAGGTCTTGGTGAGACTGCGGAACACCAGCAGTCCGGGGGTGTTCTGATCGGCCGCCAAGGATTCCCGTTCCCCGGGAACCGCATCGGCGAAGGCCTCGTCCAAGACCAGCACTCGCCCCGGCCGGGCCAGCGCGCGTACCAGCGCGGCTGGATGCAGCACGGACGTTGGGTTGGTGGGATTGCCGAGCACGACAAGGTCAGCCTCGGCGGGGATCCGTGCGGGTTGAAGCCGGTACGCGGCGTCGGTGAACACGCGCTGAATGGGGATGCCTGCCCGGCGCAGCACCACCTCCGGTTCGGTGAACGACGGGTGCACCACCGCGGCTAACCGGGGTGCCAGCGCGGGCAGCAGTGCGAATCCCTCCGCGACGCCGCCGAGGATGAGCACCTCAGCGGGGTCGCGACCGTGCCGGGCCGCCACCGCAGCGCGGGCAGCGGCGTCCTGCGCGACGGAGGGATAGCGGCCGAGCCCGTCCAATGCCGCGGCGAGCCGCTCGCGCAACCACGCCGGAGGCCGGCTGCCGCTCACGTTCACCGCGAAGTCGAGCAGCCCCGGTGCGGCATCGGCATCGCCGTGGTGACGCAGCAGCTGATCCATATGAACTCCAACGCTAGCGCGTGGTCGAGACAGGCATGCTGACTGGGACCGACGTGCCATCAACCGGCCTCGGGCCTACCGAAATCCCGCTGTCAGAAGTTGCGGGTGATTGCGGCGGGGGGCCGGTGCATCAACCCGGGCGGCACACGTACGGCGTGCCGCTGCTCGGGCGGGCCGGCCACGTCAGGGTGCAGGATTCGGGCGAGGATCTCGGCACCATCGATGACCCGCGGGCCTGGCCGGCTGAAATATGACGTTGCGTCGACAGCCCACACGTTGCCTTCCTTGACCGCGGGCAGCTCCAGCCAGCCGGTGGGCAGCCGGGCTTTCGGCAGCTGGCGCAGGGTGTCAGTCGCGTAGAAGCCGCAGGGCGCCAGCACGATCGTCTCCGGGGCGTAGGCGTTGATCTCCTCGGCGGTGGTGGCGCGGGACGCTCCGCCGACGGTGCCAAACCCCGCGTCGCCACCGGCGACGGCGACCTGCTCGGGCACCCAGTGGCCCGGCGCAAAGGGAGGTTCCAGCCATTCGAGGACCAGCGTGCGCGGTCGCCGGGCAATCCCGGATAACGAGGCCGCCAGCGCATCGAGTCGGGCACGTAAGCCGTTCACCAGTGCGTCCGCCTCGACCTTGCGACCGGTGATCACACCGACGGTCTCGATGGTGGCCAGGATGTCAGCGATCGTGGCCGGCTCCAGCGAGACGACGGTGACATCGGCCTCCAGCCTGCGCGCCGCCTGATGCACTATGCGGTAGCTGACCGCGCAGACGTCACAGAGCTCTTGGGTGAGGATCACGTCAGGGGCAAGCGAACGCAGCCGATCCTCGTCAAGATCGTAGATGCAGCCATGCCCATCGAGCTGCGAGCGCACCGCATGGTCGATTTCCGCGCTGCTCATGGTTTGGTGCGAGATCCGGCTGGCGGTCAGCTGAGGCTTACGTTCGACGCCGCTCGGATAGTCGCACTCATGGGTCACGCCGACCAGCGCATCGACCAGCCCCAGCGCGCAGACAATCTCGGTCGCGGACGGGAGCAGCGAGACGATCCGGGGTGTCTGCGTCATTATCGTGCTCACCCCAGGAAGATCGGCAGCGTGGATTTGGCGGGGGCGCTGGCGCCAGGGTGTCCAGCGTAGTTCGCCGTCCGGAGTATGTCGCCCAGCGCGCTCGGGAATGCTCGACGACGGCCCCTTCAGTGCTAGGCCGGAACTTCATCTGGTGAGGAGTCCAGACTGATGTCGTGAGCGAACAGCGAAAGAGGCTGTCTGTCGTCTTCGTCTGCACGGGGAACATTTGCCGCTCGCCGATGGCCGAAGTCGTCTTCGCCGAGGCATTGCACCGGGAGGGACTGGCGCACCTGGTGCAGGTGAGCAGCGCGGGAACCGGCAACTGGCACGTCGGCGAACCCGCCGACCCGCGCGCCGCAGAGGCGCTGCGCCGAGCTGGATACGCGTGCGATCATGTTGCGGCGCAGCTAGGCCCACGACACTTGTCAGCTGATCTGCTGGTGGCGCTGGACCACGGGCATCTCGGAGCACTGCGCCGGCAGATCGCCGAGCCGGATCGGGTGGTGCTGCTGCGATCATTCGACCGGGCCGCCGGGAGGAAACTCGATGTGCCCGACCCGTACTACGGCGCCAAGCACGGCTTCGATGAGGTGCTCAGCATGGTGCGCGCGGCGGTACCCGGGTTGCTGACGTGGGTCCGCGAGCGGCTATGCGCCCCAGAATGAGTCATCAGAATTGAACCCACGATCGGACACCGCAGCCCAGGCCGTCGCAGCGGTTACCGGCCAGCGGGTGTTGGCCGCAACGCCCCGCGGCTCCATCTGGCTCGTCGAGCTGGGCGACGGTCGCACCGTGGTAGCCAAGCGGGGAGAAACCGGGCAGGTGTTGGCCGAGGCGGCTGGGCTGCGGTGGTTGCGGGTACCCGGTGGCCCGCCAATACCGCAGGTGTATGGACATGACAAGCAATGGCTGGTCACCGAATACGTCCCAGCCGGACGGCCCGATGGCGCCGCGGCCGAGCGACTCGGGCGTCAGCTCGCCGCACTGCATACCGCGGGTGCTGCGGCCTTCGGCTCCGCACCCCCCGGCGGAGGGCAGCAGGCGTGGATCGGTGCCGCCCCAATGGCCAACATCACCGCAGCGCAGTGGCCGCAGTGGTACGCCGAGTACCGGGTGTTGTGTTACCTGCGCACGGCGGTGGATCGCGGCACGCTGGATTCCGCTGGCGCCGCTGCCATACAGCGGACCTGCGAACGGGTCGGCGAGCTGGCGGGACCGGCCGAGCCACCGGCCCGGCTGCATGGCGATCTGTGGTCGGGCAACGTGCACGCAGGCGCCGACGGGAGGACGTGGCTGCTTGACCCGGCCGCGCACGGCGGGCACCGGGAAACCGATCTAGCGATGCTGGCGCTGTTCGGCTACCCCAATCTGGAGCGGGTGCGGGCCGGCTACACCGACGTCGCCCCGCTGGCGCCCGGCTGGCAGCAGCGGGTCCCGCTGCACCAGCTGTTCCCGCTGCTGGTGCATGCAGTGCTGTTCGGTGGCGGTTACGGCGCGAGCGCCGCCGCCGCCGCGCGGACCGCATTGGGATGAACACCGGTTACGGTGGGGGTATGCGGTGGCGGGTCTTGCTGCGCCCCGGCTGGGTGGCACTGACAGCGGTGGTGATCTGCTTCGCCATCGCGGCGTTCACCCTGCTCGCGCCCTGGCAGTTCCGCCGCGCGGCGGAACGGGCGGACCGTAACGCTGCTATCGAGCACTCCTTCAGCACTCCCCCGCAGCCGCTGCGCGACGTGCTCGCCGCGCCCGCCCAGACCACCGAGTGGCGGCAAGTCCAGATCACCGGGCACTACCTGCCCAGTGCCGAGCTGGTCGTCCGGTTGCGCACCGTGCTAGGCGAGCCGGCCTACGAGGTACTGGTCCCGCTGCAGCTGGCCGATGGATCGAGCATCCTGGTGGACCGCGGCTATGTTCGCCCGGCAGCGGGAGTGCGGGTACCGCAGTACCCCCCGGTGCCGGATGGCGAGGTCACCGTGACCGGTCGGCTACGGGCCGACGAACCGGACCCGCAACACGGTGCGGTCGTGCAGCATGACGGTCACCGGCAGGTCTATGCGGTCAGCACCCGTACTGTGAGCGCCGCGACCGGCGTGCGACTGGAGCCGGGGTACCTGCAGCTCGTGGACGGCGCCCCGGGCGCGCTGTCCGTGCTTCCGCTGCCGCAGCTGGACGCTGGGCCGTTCTTCTCCTACGCGCTGCAGTGGATCGCCTTCGGCACGATGGCCCCCCTAGGGCTGATCTACTTCGCGTGGCGGGACGTGACCGAAGGGCGGCGCGAGAACGCGTGGCCACCGGGCAAAGACGACATAGACGACGCATCGATGGCCACGCTCGCCGAGCGGTACGGGCGCTGAGCCACCGCGGCCAGCGCTGCGCATAGTGCGGCCGCCACGAGCCCGATAACTCGGGACAGCTCCACTCCTCGGGTGAGATCACCGGCGTCGGGGGTGCGGCCGTGACCCAGGACCGGACGCTGCTCGATGCCGTGCGGGTAGACCGTGCGCCCACCCAGCCGCACCTCCAGCGCCCCCGCGAACGCGGCCTCGACCTGCCCGGCGTTGGGACTGGGATGCGCGGCCGCGTCCCGCCGCCAGACCTGCCACGCCCCCCGGGCTGAACCGCCCACCAGCGGCGCGCACAGCGCGGTCAGCCCAGCCGCGGCCCGGGACGGCAGCAGGTTGGCCACATCGTCCAGCCGCGCTGCGGCCCAGCCGAACCGCCGGTACCGCGGCGAGCGGTAGCCGACCATCGCATCTAAGGTGTTGGCCGCGCGGTAGGCCAGCAACC
>JBOHFW010000130.1:0-13872 GCA_050699835.1 Pseudonocardiaceae bacterium
GCAGGGACCCTGAGCTGCGCATTCTCCGCGATCGGGGTGAAACGCTCCCAGTCGGGCGCCAGCAACCGCCCGTTGAACTCGGCCGGCACCGCATCCAGCGCGGCGGCGCTCACCATCCAGGGCGCGCTGCATCGCTCGTAGCCGCCCATCACCAGGCCGTCGACCTCCTGGCGGTAGTAGACGAGCAGGTCCGGATCACGCAGCGTCGGCAGCGGCGCCGCAACACCGGACTCGGCCAGGAACGGCTGAGTGACGACATACTGGTGCGCCATCGGCACCACCGGCACCCGCACCCCCACCAGCCGCGCGATCTCGGCGGCGAACATCCCGCCGCAGTTGACCACGATCTCGCACTCAACCTCACCGCGGTCGGTCCGGACCCGATGAACCCGGCCGTGGCGCACGTCGATGCCCAGCACCCGGGTCCGCTGGTGGATCGCGGCCCCACCGGCGCGGGCCAGCGCCGAGAGCGCGTAACACAGCCGGGCCGGGTCGACGTAGCCGTCGGTTGGGGACCACGCCGCGCCCAACACACCCTCGGTGTCGATCAACGGGAACAGCTCACGGGCCGCCGCGGCGGAGATCTCCGCCAGCTCCAACCCGCCCTGGCGCGCCCAGCCGAGCTGGCGGCGGATCTCCTCCAGCCGGGCCGGCGAGGACGCCAGCCGGATGCCACCGCATTCGACCCAGCCCGGGGCGTGCTCGGTGCGTTCCAGCCGCCGGTAGAGCTGCACCGAGTAGGTGTTCATCCGGGTCAACGTCGGATTGGCGCGCAGCTGGCCGACCAGCCCGGCGGAGTGGAAGGTGGAACCGCTGGTCAGCTCGGCGCGCTCCAGGACCAGCACATCACGCTCGCCGCGCTCGGTCAGATGGTAGGCCACGCTGGCACCGCCCACCCCGCCGCCGATCACCACGACTCGGGCCGACGCAGGCAGGGACACATGCGACGCTAACATCCGGCCGCACCACGAGGAGACTGCGATGCGCGACCTGGCGGCGCTGCTGGACCGGATGCCGTGCACGGCCCGCCACCCGCGGACCGTCGAGGAGCTCCCCGGTGGGCTGACCAACCGCAACCTGAAGGTGACGACCCCGGACGGGGCGGTGGTCGTGCGGATCTCGGCTGGCGCGACCAGCTTGCTGGCCATCGATCGGGACAACGAGTACACCAACTCCCGCGCCGCGGCGAGCTGCGGGGTCGGCGCCCCGGTACTGGATTACCTTCCGGGTGAGGGCGTGCTGGTGGTGGGCTTCCTGCCCGGTCGCACTCTGACCAGCGCTGAGCTGGCCGATCCTGCGGTGTTGGGCCGGGTCGCCCGGGCGTGCCGGGCCCTGCACACCGGTCCCCGATTCGTCGCCGACTTCGACATGTTCGACATCCAGCGGCGCTACCTGACGATCGTGCAGGAGCACGGGTTCCGGCTCCCGGCGCGCTACCTGGACTTCGCGCCGGCCGTTGAGCGCATCGAGCGTGCCCTCGCGGTCCGCCGCACGCCCACCGTGCCGTGCCACAACGACCTGCTGCCCGCCAACCTGATCGACGACGGCACCCAGGTCTGGATGATCGACTACGAGTACTCAGGGAACAACGACCCCTGCTTCGAGCTGGGCAACATCTGGAGCGAGGCCGACTTGCCGCTGGACGGGCTGGAGGAGCTGGTCGGGCAGTACTACGGCCGGACGCTGCGTGACAAGATCGCCAGGGCCCGGCTGTTCGGGCTGATGTCGAAATACGGCTGGACGCTGTGGGCCTCGATCCAGCACGGCGCCAGCACCATGGACTTCGATTTCTGGTCGTGGGGAATGGAGAAGTACGACCGGGCCGTCGCCGAGTTCGACGGGCCCGATTTCGAACACCTACTTCACGACGTCCAGCGAGGCGACTGAACTGTGGTAGCAACCTCCGTCCGGTTCTGCTGCAGCTGGTCACTCTCGATCTGCCCGTCGCGCATCCGTACGACCCGTTTGGCGAACCGGGCGATCTCCTCTTCGTGAGTGATGATGACTACTGTGCGGCCGGCATCGTTCAGCGCACTGAGCAATTTCAAGATCTCGATGCTGGTTGCGGTGTCGAGGTTGCCGGTGGGCTCGTCGGCAAGCAGCAATACCGGATCGTTGATCAGTGCTCGAGCAATCGCCACTCTCTGCTGCTGACCACCGGATAGCTCATTGGGCAGGTGCTTCTGCCGGTCACGCAGCCCAACCTGCTCCAGGGCCAGCCGGGCAGGATGGCGCCGAGCTCGCACGCCGGCGTAAACCAAAGGAAGTTCGACGTTGCGGACCGCGCTGGTGCGCGCGACGAGGTTGTAGGACTGGAACACGAACCCGATCTTGCGGCTGCGGATCTTGGCGAGCCGGTTGTCGGACAGCCGGCTGACGTCCATGCCCTCGAGCAGGTAGCGCCCGCTGGTCGGGACATCCAGGCAGCCCAGGATGTTCATGAGAGTGGTTTTGCCCGATCCGGATGGACCCATGATGGCGACGAGGTCACCGTCGTCAATGGTCAGGTCGACGCCATGGAGTACCGGCAGCTCGACTTTACCCATGTGATACGCCTTGCTGACATTCTCAAGCTGAATCATGCTGGCAATGTTGCCGCGCGCGGGGTCCGCACACATCAGATCAGGGTCCGGGTTGCGGGATCGGACCCTGATCCGATGCGGACCCTGATCCGGCTGCATCCGCACTCTCAGTATGCGGTTATACACACTCGGTGACATTCTCTCGGAACGACCTGGAATTTCCTAAGAGTTTCCCTGAGATCCGCATAACTCGTAAGAAACCGAGTAGGTGCCGCGATGAACTGGTATGCGATGTCCGCGAGTAACGAGGTGCAGGCTGGTGTATCTGAGTGGGTACTCCGCGTCTCATCCTGTTGGCGGCCCACGGCGCACGACCGGTCACTGTGGTCGGCTGCGGACGCTAGGACAAGGAGATGTGTCGGTGTTGGTACCGAGGAGATCGCATGAGAGCTAGTCGTGAGCGCGCACAGCGGAGAGCTGTCTCTGGCGGTGTGTCACTGCTCAGTGTCCGCACGTCTAGCGATGCTGCCTTCGTCGCAGAGCGCCAGCACGCAGAGGTGGTGACGGCGCAGGATGTCGACTGGCTCGTAGCGCACCTGCGGACGGTGGTCATGGCCAGCCCCGCTGTGTGGGCAGGTCGCGGGATGACGCTGGTTCAGCTCACCGCGCTGCACCTGATCGGTGCGCTGGCCCCGGTCAGCCTCACCGAGCTGGCTCAGGTTCTGGGGACCAGACCACCAGCCACCTCCGCGATGGTCGATCGGCTGACCCACGCCGGGCTGGTATGCCGCACGCCCGACCCGCACAACCGCCGACGCGTCCACTTGACCCTCACCGCCGACGCTCAAAAGATCATCGGTGACACCGACCCCCACACCGCCCAACGCCTGCAAGCCGTGCTCAACAGCATGGGCCCGAAGGCCCGCCATCACCTGATCGACATTCTCATCGACACCATCCGACGGTCCGTCGAGTAATCAGGATGTTCCCATAGAAAGTGGAGAGGACTGATCACGATGCGTTGGTCGGTGGGTTTCGCATTGTTGATGGCGCTAGTGTTCGCGCTCGCCGTCGGGTATCACCTTGGCACGGAGTACGTGGAGAACCTGCTTGCCCGGTGAGATCAGATCGGCAGCGGTCGGTATCCGGTGATGTCACCCGAACGTTGCAGCCTCGATTGGCCCACGCTGAGCGACAATAAGCGAACGGGAGATCACTGATTGAGTGTTTGATGGTCGGGAACAGCGGTGGGTCGGGGCGGGCGCGGAAATAAGAAAGATGATCATCTGATCGCGTGGGTTGTCCTTATTGTCGTCGGACTCTACGTGTTCTACGTCTTTGTCAATCGCGACTGGCTCAAGATAGTGCTCTTCACGCTGGCCGTTCTTACCGCTCTGAGCTGGTTCATCGGCATGCAGCTGGAGACCCGCTGCGGGGTGACCACAAGGTCAGGTGGCGCGTGCCGGCTCCAAGCCCGCGGGGTCATCTTCGGGTGCAGGCGGTATCACTTCTGGGAGAAGGCTCAGGCCCGACGTGGGAAGCGTCAACAGGTGTGGGAGCAGCCTCTCACGAACGGTCGAGGCCGACGAGGTAGAGCCGCAGGACCTGAGACATACGTGAGCGAAGTGGTCAACGTCAGGATCGTGGAGGACGCGAAAAGTCGCATCACGTTTCGCTGCATGCTGCTGACGACCTTCTGCACCGTAGTGGGAACGCCTGTGTCCCTGATCATCGCAACCCTTTGAGAGACCGGATCAGTCGCCCGACCAAGGTGGGCCGTCTTGGTCAGTGCGGGTGGGCAAGGCGCCGAGGGGCTGTGTTCCCCGTGAACCGAGGTCCAGGTTTCAGCAGATGCAGGCACCGTTGACGAGGTCCCCCTGCCCAGTAGCTTTGTGACCACGAGGTGGTCACAATGGCGAAGCTGAAGACTGTGGGCGTGCGGGAGTTCCGTGATCATGCGACGACCTATCTGTCTGGTTCTGATCCGGTCGCAGTCAGTAAGCACGGACGCGTTGTCGGTTTCTATATTCCGCTCGCGCGAGACGAGGATGAGGTGCGACGCGCGCTCGCCCGGCTGGGCGAGACCGTTAGCCAGGTTCTCGGGGAGACCGGCTTGTCCGAAGAAGAGCTGGCGCAGATGTTTGACCTGCGTCGGCGGCCCTTAGAGTGATCATCGTTGCGGACGCGAGTGTGCTCGTCGCCGAACTGCTTCGTACCCGGGGACGTGGCTCTCGCACTCGTCCTCGATGCCGGTATCCTGACCGGTGATCATGACTTCCTCGGCTGTGGCTGCCCCACCTGGACGGCTGAGACGCTTCGGGACGAGCTTGGCCGATCGTGATTCACGATCGCGAGGAGGGCCGTGGGTCGAGTGTCCCCGACCGTGGTTGGCGGCCGCATTCATGGATGCTTTCGTGGACTGGTCCAGTGATTCTCGGCGAATTGCTACCCGAGGATGCCGTCCGTATGGCGGCGCTCGGATTCGACCTTCGGTATGCGCTGGCGGAAGCGGTATGCCAGCTTGAGTGAACCAAGCAGGATGAACAAGACCGATTGTCAATCCGCAGTGTCCGCTCAAGTCACAAGGCTATGCTTGCTGTATGGCAATACCCGACAATGTAACCCTCAAGCCCGCTGACGCCAGTCAAGCCCGTGCGCTCTTTGAACCCATATGCAAGCTATACGACATAGTGTTCTCACAACCGCCGTTCAATTGGACAGACGACCGGTCAGCAGCGCACCGGAACGATCTGGAACGTTTGGTGGCTAATCCATCATTCGGCGCGACTACGGCACATGTGGGTACCGAGCTGGTGGGTTTCGGCTATGGTGTTTCGCTGCGGCCGGACACCCGGTGGTGGCAGGGTGCGGTTGAACCGTTGGCTGCCGATCTCACCGTCGAGCGGCCTGGACGTACGTTCGCGGTCATCGACTTCGGCGTACACCGAGCATACCGCCGGCAGGGTATCGGGCGCGCACTGCTGGAAATGCTACTCGCAACCCGGGAGGAGGAACGGGCAACGCTAGCGGTACGGCCGACCGCAACTGCCGCCCAGGAATTCTACCGGCGTTTAGGCTGGTGGAAGGTTGGTCGTGTGGCGGGTGCACCTGGTGAGCCGGCACCGTTCTTCGATCTCTACGTATTGCCACTCAAAACCACACCATAGGACGCCATGCGCTCGTCAAGCGAACGGACCGCGCCGACTTGCGCCCACGGCTGCATCGTGGCGCGCGTCTTACGGACTAACGTCATCAGCCGGACGGAGTGATTGCGAGTGGCCAGCTGACAGGCGTCGCCGAGGAGGCGGGCAGCCTCCTCGATCTGGTTGGACTGTATGTAGGCCGTACTGAGATAAGCAGTCGTCATGGCGACGTTACGCACGTCCGAGGGATCGAATGCCGCTAAGGACTGGGCTGCATAATTTATTGCCTGGTCAACCAGCCCCAATTTCAGATAGCACCAGCTCCCGTGCATCGTGTGGAAACTGTCGTTGTAGAAGTGGTGGAAACGCGAGCGCCGGTCTGTCCCGGCTGACCGCGCAAGCGCGGCTTGAGCGGAATCTAAGGTGGCCAGGCAGGCATCTAACTGGCCATCGGCGGCATAAGCCCGAGCGGTCATGTCGGCGACATATGCTTGCTGCAGTACGTCGTCGGTATGTTTCGCCCACTCGCCGGCTACAACGGCATGATCGATACCGATACGCGGCTTATGCTGCCAGTTTGCCAATTGACTCATTTTGCACAGCACAAAGGCGCCGAGTTCGGTATCCTCTGCTTCGTGCGCCAGTGTCCTGGCATCATCGTAGTAGTACGAGGCGCCCGCGAAGTCATTGAGATCGAAGCAGAGCCAGCCCGCCTGGCGCGATGCATTACCGAGAACAGCGAGCAGTCGTAGCCGAAGCGAGTCCGGGCACTCACGCACCAGAACCCGGGTCAGATTGCGCTGCGCAAGGACGGTATCGATTGCAGCTTGCGGGCCAAGCGTGTCATCCAGACGCTTGCAATTCCATAAGATCTCCTCGATATGCTGAATTGTCTGTATGTCAAGCCGACCCGGTTCGGCAAATACTGCGGCCACGCGTTCCTGTTCGTCCGGATCGATAGTGCTCAGCATTGACGCCGCAGCGGCGGCTGCCGCCCAACCGAGAGTAAGGAGTAATCCACGACGTTCCATGTTATGCGCCCAACTATTGAGAAATTGTACGAGCTGGTCAAAGACACGGTCACGGTCGGCCGGGGTGCTGAGCGCATCACGCTCAGACGGAACCAATGACCCGAGGCACTGCATGAGCAATATGACGAAATTCTCGGGGAGCCGTAGACCGGCTGCCGCTGCCAGTACTGCGGAATCTTTCGGTAATACGAGCTTAGCATTGGGTTTGTGCGTGGTACTCGTTGTAGTCGGTGCTCCACGCGTGGTATCCAGATGCCGAAAGTCGGGCAAGTCCGCGAGTAAATCGCTGACCGCGCACTCGTACAACTCCGCCAGCTTACTGAGATTGTCAAACGAGGGGGCATGCCCGGTAGTGCTCGGCCACATCTCCCAGTACGAGAACATCTTGAACGTCTTCAGCTCATCGGGCCAGCGCTTGTTCCACTCATCAGCGGCCTGGCGCTGACTCCATCCATGGGCATAGCGCAATGCCACCCGGGCGTTGAACCGGTAGTGCTGCCGCAGTGCCTCAGCTACCTCCACCCATGATTTGCCCTCAGCCCGCAGCGATACCACCAATTGCTCACGCTGCTGCTTCCGGCTGCGCAACTCACCCATAGTGCTTCCCCTCAGCGTCCGTGCAGCTTCACTCTATCGGCGGTTTTCACCAATAGCAGGTGGACGCTACCGGGCGAGTCTAACCCGACCAAACCAGCGCAGAAAGTTCCCGATGTCGTGGGGATCATCACGTGAGCGATCAAGGCCGTTCCGGGTAGCCCGACAACGAGGGCACCGGCACGGTGGTGCCTACGGCCCCAGGGCCAGGACGACGACCCACTCCAGCACGCGGTTGGTGCCCTTGCGGGGAGTTCTAGCGCTCTTTTTCCAGCGCAGATCCCCGTACCGGCAGGGCACCCATCCCCCGAACCGTGTGCTGGTCAGTGCTGGACTTGCCCTGGCCCTGGGCGCCACCCAGCTGACGAGGGAACTGAGACCACCAGGAGCCCACACCCCACTACAACGTTCCCCGAAGGCACCCGTGCCCGAGCTGTGCCCGATGGAGCATCACGACCGAGGCAGGAGCTGGTCAGTGATTGAAGTGAGTGAACGAGTCCCTGGCGAGCGTGCCCGCTTGGTAGTGACTTGCCGGCGTACCGACGACGGCAGCCAGTGCACCCTGATCGTGATCCACGAACAGGACGGCACGTGGGCGATTCATGGATTGGGCAACCAGGGAGTCCGGTTGTCAGCGGCTGGCATGTTTGCCCTGGTTAAGACGATCCTGGGACAGCTTCATTGAACAGGGCCACCACCACGCTGAGCCGGCCAGGATTTGAAATGTGCCACCATGCTGACGGGATTGCGTCCCGCCTTGGTCTCAGTTCGGGCTTCCTGCGGCCTGGACAGTTTCGTCGACGACGATGTCGATGATGCGGTCTCGCTGAGCTGGATCGATTTCGCCGTTGTTGGATAATTGGACGCGAATGGTTCGGGTGATGACGGCGGGGGACGGTGTCGGTGTCTTTTTCTTGAGGTCGGTGTAGACGGTCCACGCCAGGGTGGCGACACTGACGATCAAGGACCCGAGTGAGATCGGATCGAGGTACTGCTCTGGATGCCGGGTTGATCCTCGCGTGTGCAGGGCCACCTCGATATCAGTGGCCAGTCCTGGCCCATGTTCGTCGGCTAGGCGGTGGGCCGCAGCTCGTGCGGTGTGTCCGATCGGGTCGATCATCGGGCTGTCTCGTCACGTGGCGTGGTCTGTGAGATGCGACGCGATGACGTCGCGGACCACGTGAGGGAGTGGTTGACCGGTGACCCGATGCCAGCACCGGTTGAGGGTGTCGATCCCGAGAAGGATCGTGAGCCGGGCCAGTTGGCTGACGCCGGGTCTGGTAACGGGGTGGGGGAACTCGTCGAAAAGTGCCACGCACCGGATCGTCCATTCCATGGCTTCCTCGGGGTGCCCGCGGGCTTTGGCGAGCAGGCCCATTTGCCCGAAGGACATCGCCATTGTCGGCCGGTCGCCCAGTTCCTCGGTGATGGTGAGGGACTTGAGGTACCACTGCTGCGCCTCATCCAGGCGCCCCCGATCCTGGGCCACCATGCCCAGCTGGTGATAGCTGACGGCCATCCCCGGCCGGTCGCCCAGGTCCTCCTTGATGGTGAGGGACTTGAGGTACCACTGCTGTGCCTCATCCAGGCGCCCCCGACCCTGGGCCACCATGCCCAGCTGGTGATAGGTGACCGCAAGACGCCCGAGTTGCTGGTCGGATTCGGGGTGGCGCTGGAGCATGGTGTGGATGTCGAGGTAGGTGCGCTCGGCGGCGTCGAGTTGCCCAGCGGTGAGCTGGCGGGTCGCTTGGCTGCCCACGAGGAACAGCCACAGGGCGCCGGCGGGATCATCCAGTGGAGGTGGCGTGCCGTCGGCGGCTTCGAGGGCCAGACGCGCCCGGTCGACCCACCCCTGGGCCTCCTCGACCAGACCACGACTGTCCCAGTACTCATTGAACGGTGGGGCGATCGACTGGGCCTGAACCCACAAGCCGCGGTCCAGCGCGTATCCCAGCATGCCGCCCAACATCTGGCGCTGGTGGTCGATGACCGCGAACGCGGTCGCGCTGTCGCCGCCGTGGATCTGTTGCCCAAGCCAGTCCCCGAGGATGGCGTAGGCATCCAGCAGCGCAGTCTGGGTCGTGGCTCGCTGGTGGTCGTAGTCCTCGGGTGCTTCCCGCCGCCACTGCTCGGCAAGGTAGGCGGGCAGCGCCGGATGGATCCCGTACATGCCACCCCCCACCGGGCTGAGCAATCCCACCCCCGCGGCCTGCTCCAGTGCTCGTACCCAGTCGTCAACGGTCTGGCCGTGGAAGCGCTGCGGAACCTCAGGACGTTCGGAGAGAAGGCTGAGCACGTTGAGGTCGGTCACGTTCTGGAACAGGCTGAGGGCTACTAGCAGGCGGCGAGTTTCGGGAGTGAGGTGATCAATGGAGTAGGTGAGGCTGGCGGTGAGGAGATCATGCCCAGGCAGTGCGGCGGTGCCGCGCAGCCCGGCCAGCAGCACCTGGGGGTCGGTGGTGTCCAAGTAGGGTAGGACCACGCGCATGCTCAAGGGGTGCCCGCCCAGCCATTCCATCAGCTCGGCGAAGGCCCGCTGGGCCCGTCGCGGTGCCGCATCCGGGTAGGCGGCCAGCACCTGGTCGGCGTACTCGATTGTCTCAGTGGGCGCCAACCCGCCGACCGGGATTCGACGCAGGTCGCCTAGCCAGGTCTCTTCGGTGCGGCTGGTGACGATCACGGCGCTGCGCCCACCGGCGGCGATGCGCCCGAGAAACCACGTCAGCTCCTCGCGTCCGGTCGCGTCCAGCGGGGGAGTCGCCCCTGTGGAGTCGGGCATCGACTGGACGGTTTCGAAGTTGTCCCAGATCAGCAGCAGCCGCCGCTGCGCCAGCAACTGCAACACCGTCTTGCGGCGCTGAATAGCGTCAAGCCGGGCGAAGTCGACGCCGAAGACGCGCAGGCCGATCTCGGCCACCACCCCGTCCAGACCGAAGGAGGCGAGTCCGGGTTTGAAGGAATGCCAGATCACCCAGTCTGGGTGATCCACCCCGCCGCTGTCGCGCCACCATCGGCCGAATGCCTTGGCCAGCTCGGTCTTTCCGGTGCCGGCCTGGCCGTGCAGCACCACCACCCGATTCAGCCGGGTGGCCATCTCGAGGGTGAAAAACAGCCCATCACGGCCCACGAACGCATTGACCGGCGCCAGCGCGGCGCCGGAATCCTCCACCGGGCGCTCCCGCAGCTGGTCGAGCAGATCATCCAGCGACACCTCGTCAGCTGATGTCGCCCGAAGATCGGGGAAGTGGACCTCGCGGCGCAGGTAATGCACCGGAACGACCCAGTCGGCCAGCGCCATCGGCCCCTTCGGGCTGGGCCGCTCAGCACGCCGGGCCAGCCGCCCCCGGCCAGCGCTGACCGCATCACTGACCCGGTCACCAGCGAAGAGCCGCTCATAGAACGCCGCCATGAACTCGGCGGCGGCTACGGCGTACACGCTGTAGGCCATGGCGACCACCGACGCCGCGCCCTCCTGCAGCAGCCGGGTGGCCACCGCAGCCTCCAGTTGCTTGCCGACCGCCCCGGACTGGCAGGCGTTGAGCACCACCACCGGCACCTGAGCCGCCGCGAGCACCCGCGCCACCTCGGCCGCCGGCACGTAATCCGCACCGCCAGTGGGTTTCTCGAACACCAGCACGCCCTGCTCCGCAGGGCTCTCAAACACCAGCGGAGCACCCGACCCGGCCGTACCCAACCGGCCGTTGAGCACCCCGTGGCCGTCGAAATGAACCACCTGGAATGGCTCACCAGCCTCCCGGGCCTTCGAGAGCACCTCCGCCAGGTTCTCTAGTGTCGGAGGTCGCAGCACCACCAGCTCGACGTGGCCGCGCACCGCCTCCAGACGCTCCAGCAACGGGCGGGCGATCATCCGATAACCCACGTCGGCGGCACCCTGGGGCCGCGAGATCACCATCAACACCCGCAACCGCTCACCGCCCACGCTGAACGCCTCACTCAAAGCCGCCGCCGGCAGGCTCCGGCTCACCCCCACTCGATCCAGCGCCACCGGCGCCGGGCGATCCGGATCGCACAACAGCTCCCAGGGCAGCCCCAGCCAGCCGGGCGCGGCGGACCGGAACACGATCTCGACGCCAGCTCCGGTCCGGGATCGCATCCGCACATAGGCGTCACGAGCCGGGCCAGCACCGAACAACGAGGCGAACACCGCCTGCCCCCATGCGGTTAACTGGGCCGCGACCCGCGGCCCCCGCTCGCCATAGACACCGAACGGCGCCCGCAGGTAGTCCTCCAGATACCAGCGCAACTCCTCCAACGCGTCCGCATCCAGCGGCCACACCAACTCACCCGGCTTCCCAACCGAGTTCGGTAGTTCACCGTCGAGCCAGGTCGACACCGACACCCGGCCATCGGCCCCCACATCCACCAACAACCGGTCCGTCACAGCCCCCGCCCATCCAGTACGCACACCAAGAACGTCAGCCTTATCGCCTGCTTTATCGACCGGCGGAGTCCGGCCGCTACGTCAGACCAGGCAATTGGTCCGCACCGATACCGCGAATCCACCCACGAGCGCCCAACGGGCGTGCAGCACATCCAGGTCGGAGGCGATTCGCCGCAGCGTGGCCTCGACGCGGTTCACAGGGTTCGAGCAGACCGCGGGCCAGGATGGTCACCGTGCTCGGCGCCGGGGCGCCGCCGCAGCCACTTGCCGATTTCCGCGTCGATCTCGTCGGGTGTCGCGTGCGGTCGTTCCCGCCGGAGTCGCTGCCGCAGCATCCGTTCGCCTACCTCGTAGAGTTCCAAGGCGAGCCGCAGTCGCTCAGCAGCGGCATCCGACGGGGGCACCTTCTCAGCTTACGCCGTCTACCCTGAGATGCCGATCATTAAAGGGCTGGCCGAGCCGTCGCCGAGTTCGACGGGCCCGAGTTCGCGCACCTAGTTCACGATGTCCAGCGACCCGACTGAACGCCAGCCGTGTGGTACCACAAGAGGTGTGGCTCATCGACGAGGACGGCTGACGCTCGAAGAGCTCCGGGTGCTCGTCGACGAGCACCAGGTGGACACGGTGCTGCTCGCGCTGACCGACATGCAGGGCCGGCTGCAGGGCAAGCGATACGCGGCTAGGCATTTCCTCGACGAGGTGGTCAAGAACTCCGCTGAGGCGTGCAGCTACCTGCTGGCCGTCGATGTGGACATGACTCCGGTGGACGGCTACGCGATCACGTCCTGGGAGCGTGGCTACGGCGACTTCGTGCTCGCACCCGACCTCGGGACGCTGCGCCGGGTGCCCTGGCATGACGCGACCGCGCTGGTGCTCTGTGACGCGCAATGGGCGGACGGCACCCCCGTGACCGTGTCGCCGCGCCACATCCTGCGCCGCCAGCTGGATCGTCTGGCCGAGCGCGGGCTGAGCGCGCAGGTCGGCACCGAGTTGGAGTTCCTCGTCTTCGCCGACTCCTACGACGCGGCCTGGCGCAAGGGCTACCGCGAGCTGGAGCAAGCCAACCGCTACAACGTCGACTACTCAGTGCTCGGCACCGGACGCATCGAACCGCTCTTGCGCGCGATCCGCAACGGCATGACCAGCGCCGGCATGATCGTCGAATCGGCCAAGGGCGAGGCCAACCTGGGCCAGCACGAAATCACCTTCCGCTACACCGACGCGCTCACCACCTGCGACAACCACAGCATCTACAAGACCGGCGCCAAAGAGATCGCCGACGCGGCCGGGATGAGCCTGACCTTCATGGCCAAGTACGACCAGCGTGAGGGCAACTCCTGCCACATCCACCTCTCGCTGCGCGGCGAGGATGGCGAGCCGGTGTTCCCCGGGGACTCACCGCACGGGTTCTCCCCGCTGATGGAGCACTTCCTGGCGGGGCAGTTGGCGTGCCTGCGCGAGCTCACCTACCTGTTTGCGCCGAACGTGAACTCCTACAAGCGCTTCGTGTCCGGCAGCTTCGCCCCGACCGCGGTGGCCTGGGGGCTGGACAACCGGACCTGCGCGCTGCGGGTGGTCGGGCACGGCCCGTCCCTGCGGGTGGAGAACCGGGTCCCCGGCGGTGACGTCAACCCGTACCTGGCGGTGGCGGCGTCGGTCGCGGCGGGGTTACACGGGATCGATCACCAGCTGGCGTTGCCGGCGCCGCTCACCGGCAACGCCTACCGCTCGACTGCGCCGCGGGTGCCGACCTCGTTGCGGGAGGCCGCCCAGCTGCTGGCGGAGAGCCCGGTCGCGGTGGACGCGTTCGGTGTGGATGTCGTCGAGCACTATTGCCACGCTGCCCGGGTTGAGCTGGCCGCCTTCGATGCCGCAGTGACCGACTGGGAACGCCGGCGTGGCTTCGAACGGCTCTGACCCGCGCCGCCCGGTGATCGGGCTGACCGCCTACACCGAGCAGGTGCGCTACCTGACCTGGGACGTGGAGGCTTCGCTGCTGCCGAGCACCTACGTCGATGCGGTCATCCGATCCGGCGGAGTACCGATGCTGCTTCCAGCCCTGGAAGCCGGGGTCGACGCCGTAGTCGCTGCGCTGGATGGCCTGGTGCTCTGCGGTGGCGGCGACCTCGACGCCGCCCGCTACGGCGAGGCGCCGCACCCGGCCAGCCGCGGGGTGCGGC
>JBOHFW010000131.1:0-15296 GCA_050699835.1 Pseudonocardiaceae bacterium
CTGGTGAGCTGCGCGCCCGATACGACCAGATGATCGCCGAGGCGCAGCAGTGGCGAGCAGCGATGGAGACCGAGCACGAGCGGGCCATTGCCGATGCGCGTCGGGCGGGCGAGGAGATCGTGGCACAGGCACAGCAGCGCGCCGAGCAGCTCGATACCGACTCGGCGGCCCGCCGGCGGCAGGTCGAGGAGGACTTCGATATCACCATGTCGGAGCGGCGCCGCACCGCTAACCGTGAGCTGGCACAGGACGAGGCGGGCAGCAAGGCCGAGGCGAAACGGCGCGTCGACGAGGCCACCGACGTGGCCCGCCGCCTGGTGACCGAGGCCGACCAGACGGCCGTCGCCCGGGTGCGGGAGGCCACCCGGCAGGTCGAGTCGCTGCGCACCGTGCGCCGCCAGGTGATCAGCCAGTTGGAATCGGTGAGTGTGCAACTGGAGGACGCCTTGCAGCATCTCGCGCCCACTCCGCGCGAGGATGACGCGCACGCCGGAGAGCAGGCTCAGCAGGGCTGACGTTCGCGCGGCCTCACCAGTGCCGGCGAGTGGGTGCCCGGCGAGTCCGGGCGCTCCAGCACCCGGTGTGCCAATGTCGCCGATCGGCCGCTGATCCCTGCTCCGCCGCCGGCCAGGCCACCACGTGCGCGATACCGGGCCTGATCTCGTGGTCGCAGCCCGGGCAGCGGTAGCTCTTGACCGCCTGTTCTCCAGACACGATCCGGACCAGCCACTCCCCCTCTGGGCCGCGCTCCGCCCGCGCCCAGCCCTGCCCACCCTCCGCGGGCGGTGGGACGGCCCGCTGTGCGGCCCTTCGGCGTGGGAGGTTGCGTCGCGGCATCACCACTCACAGTAGTGCCCGTCACCTCACGACCAGGGTGATACCGGCCCGAGGTGATCAGCGGACCGGCGGCGGTGCCGTAGGCTGCGACCCATGCCACGTTACGAGTTCCGGTGCCGGGAGTGCTCGACGACCTTCGAGCTCAGCCGGCCGATGACCGCCTCGGCGGACCCCGCCCGGTGCCCGTCCGGGCACGACGACACCGTCAAGTTGCTCTCGACCGTGGCATTGTCAGGCAGGTCACTGTCGGGTGGCGCTCCTGTGCGAGCGGCCCAAGCCCCTGCCGGTGGATGTTGTGGGGGCGGCTGCTGCGGCTGAGCGTCAGCCGGCCCGAAGTTTGTCCTTCGTGAGATTTGTCGCGATCCCCTGGTCAACTGCCAGCCGGATTCGAAGCGCAGCTCCTGCATGGGTTCCTGCTGTGTTGGCAATTCTGCGGAGAGGAGGCCGATCGGGAGCTCGCTACAGCCGCCGCGTTGGCGGACACCGATTCGCGGCGGCTACGGGTCGCACAAGCCCGGGCCGTGAACCTGTACTTCCTGCTGACCCGGCTGGACGACGCGCGAGCTGTGCTCGATGCCGCGGATCGTTGCTCCGGTGCCGAAATCGAGCTGTTGGGTGTGCGAGCGCTGTTCAGCGCCGGGGTCAGCCAGCTCGAGGAGAGCGCCTTAATTAGACCAAACGAGAGATCCTTTAACTGACCTGCTATACCAATGCGACTTTGGTAGTACATGGCCATGACCCAATGAGGGAATGATGGTTGATACCTCAGCGGCCTAGCCCCAACTCCCCGCCAGCCAGTACTGTTATTCTCTGACCTCGTGAAGGGAGCATGAGGAGACCGATCAACTTGACCTACGCGACTGTCCTAGTAGGGCACAAAGATCACCGCCGCCCCGCCCTCGCGGAAGGATTGAGTTGGCGATGGCATCAACTGGTCAAAGTCAGCTCAATGTCCAACAACGGTGAGTCCGTCGAATGGCCGACATACATCGTCCACTGATCGCAGCCTAATACGCAGACCTGGAGTCTTGCCCCTTGGAGAACCAACATTCATTCTATTGAGGTATCACGATGAGCAATCGCTTGCGCTACACCGCAGGCCGGGCAGCGGTCGATCTAACTCTCTAACTCTGCCGTTTGAGCACCCGGAAATGGTGATCCTCGATAAACCAACCACTGGGCTCAGCCCAGTGGTTAACCATGCATGAGAGCAGGAATCGAGGTGATCGGAGCACCATAGGAGATCGCCGCCAGCCGCATACATGGCTTTCGTGCCATCCGATCAGCGGGCTTGACTGCCCTGAAAAGCACGGCTGGCCGAGAAACCAGTTCAGGAAGCACTTTCGAGATCATGTCGCCCATGCTGCACCGGACCGAAATCGGAGACCCAGCGATGCAGATCAAAGTCCTTGGACCACTCGAAGCACGCGAGAACGGGATGTCGATCACGCCGATCGCCCGCAAGCCCCGCCAGGTTCTGTCGCTACTGGCCTTACAGGCAGGTTCAGTGGTGACCGTGTGGTCGCTCATTGAGGAACTTTGGGGCACGAAACCACCGGCGAGCGCGCTTACCACGCTGCAGACCTACATCCTTCAAGTCCGGCGCGGAATAGCCGCCGCACTGGGCGCGAACGACAACGATCCCGCGAAGGACATGCTCCGGACCTGCTACGGCGGTTACCTGCTCGACGTAGACCCCGATGACGTCGACATTTACGTCTACGAACGGCTCGCCGCCAGCGGCAAAGAGGCCTTCGCTCACGCCGACCTCGAGCTCGCCTCGGCACTGTTCTGCCAGGCCCTCAACATATGGCGGGGGGAAGTGCTCGTGGACGTGCATGCAGGGCTGCGGATCGGAATGGAGGTGGCCCGGCTTGAGGAGAGCAGGCTCGGCGTGCTGGAGGCGCGAATCGAGACCGACCTGCGCCTGGGTAGGCACGCGGATGTCCTTGCGGAGCTGTCGATGCTCACCGCTCGCTACCCGATGCACGAGAACCTGTGCGGCCAGTTCATGCTCGCCCTGCACCGCTGTGGCCGGCGGAGCCAGGCGCTGGAGGTTTTCATCAAGCTACGCAAAACCCTGGTCAGCGAGCTGGGTCTCGAACCATCGGGCCGCCTGCAGCAGTTGCAGCAGGCGATCCTGCGCTCGGATTCGCGACTCGACGTGATCCTGCCTACACCGGCATCGATCGATATCGCCGTCTCAAGGGAGGCTATGTGTCCACCTACGTGTGGGGTTACCTGGAAGAGTATTACCGCGAGCGCGCCGACATCCTGGACGCCGTCGAGACCGTCTTCGAATCCGGCCAGCTCGTCCTGGGCGAGAGCGTCCGTTCCTTCGAGGAGGAATTCGCTGCCTACCACGGCATCCCGCACTGTGTAGGTGTTGACAATGGCACCAATGCCATCGCATTGGGCCTGCAGGCGCTGGGGATCGGCCCCGGCGACGAGGTTATCACCGTATCGAACACGGCCGCGCCGACCGTGGTGGCAATCGACGCCGTCGGTGCGACACCGGTCTTCGTGGACGTGCGCCCCGAGGACTATCTCATGGACACGGACTGCGTCCGGGTCGCGATCACGCCCCGGACCCGGTGTCTACTGCCAGTGCACCTCTACGGCCAATGCGTGGCCATGGGCCTGCTGCTCGACCTCGCCGCCGAACACGGCCTCATGGTGCTCGAGGACTGCGCGCAGGCACATGGCGCACACCATCACGGGCGGATCGCCGGGACGATGGGCAACGCGGGGGCATTCTCCTTCTATCCCACGAAGGTCCTCGGCGGCTACGGCGACGGCGGCGCCACAATCAGCTCCGACGAGCAAGCCGACCGCAACCTGCGCCGCCTGCGGTACTACGGCATGGAGACGCGGTACTACGTGATCCGGACCCCCGGGCACAACAGCCGGATCGACGAGGTACACGCCGAGATCCTGCGCCGCAAGCTTCGTAGGCTCGACAACTACATCGAGGGGCGGCGGACGGTGGCGCAACGCTACCGGGACGGGCTCGGCGACCTCCCGGAGCTCGTCCTGCCGACGATCGCCGAGGGCAACGATCATGTCTATTACCTCTACGTGGTTCGCCACCCCGAACGGGACCGGATCCTGGAGGCGCTGACGGCCTACGACATCTATCTCAACGTCAGCTACCGCTGGCCTGTGCACACCATGACCGGGTTCGGGCATCTGGGGTACGCCCACGGTTCGCTGCCGGTCACCGAGCGGCTGGCCAACGAAATCTTCTCCCTGCCGATGTACCCATCCCTGCGGACCGACGTCCAGGACAAGGTGATCAATGCGCTACGGGAGGTCATCGGCAAAGGCTAGTGGCACACTATTCGCTACGGTCCGACACCTGCCACATCGCGTGCACCGAATCGCGCAGGCTGATCCGCGGTTCCCAGGACAGCAGCCGACGGGCGAGACGGATGTCCAGCTGAGTCCAGTCGCCGCCCTTGCTTTCCACCCGCTGGCGCCGGTACGTGATCATGCGACGAGGGAACTCAGCCGCCTCGATGAGCCACTCCACCAAGTCGCCGATCGACACGGCTTCCCCCCGCCCAACGTTGACGACGCGGCCGTCCACCGGGGCCTCGCCGGCCCGCACGATCGCGGCGGCGACGTCCCGGACGTCGATGAAGTCTCGCCGGGCGTCGGCGATGTTCAGTTCCAGAACCTGATCGGCGGCCCGCGCGGCATGGAGCCTGCCGACCAGTGCCGCTAGGAAGCTCTCCCGGGGCGGGTACGGCCCGGACATGTTCGCCGCCCGCAGCACGACCGCGTTCAGCGCGTGCGCCCGCGCCGCCCGCAGAACCGCCTGCGACACCGCAAGCTTGGTCCGGGCGTACGGGGTGACCGGATGCGGCGGGACCTCCTCGTGCAGCAAGGTTCCATGGGGAACCGGGCCGTACTCGTGCACCGAACCGATGTGCACAAGCCGCGGGCGTTGCGGAAGCATCGCGACGGCCTCCAGCAGCCGGTCGACCAGGCGGACGTGCGAGTACGCCATCTCTTTCTCGGTGTCCCCCCACCCGCCTGCCGCGTTGATTACCACGTCCACCGGGCCGTCGCCGAGCAGGTCGGCGATTCGCCGCGGATCGGTTGCGGCGAGATCCATGGCGACGAATCGGTAATCGGCAACGTGCGGTGCCCACCGGCGGGCCACGCCGAGGACCCCCCAGCCCCGCTCCGCGAACGCAAGGCAGACCTGCCTGCCGACGCTGCCCGTGGCGCCGAGCACCGCGACCTTGGCCGGGGCGGGGCAGACCTGGTCCGACACAGCTTCTCCCGAAACGGTCACCGGACCGGGGGTGTCTGGACGAGGTACTGCCGGGGCCACAAGACCTCTTCGGTGGCAACGCAGGCGGCGTAGTCCGGCAGGGCGCCGGCCGCCCTCGCGACTTCCAGAGTCGGCGCGGCGCGGTCCCGTTCGGACAGAATCGGCACGAAGTCGGTGGCGATGGGCAGGCCGAGTGCCGGGTCGAGCGCCGACACGGCGAGCTCGTGCTCCGGTACATAGCTTCCGGACAGCATGTAGGACATGACGGTGTCGTCCTCCAGGGCGACGAAGGCATGGCCGACGCCGACGGGGAAGTACATCGCGCGGAAGTCCTTCTGGTCCAGCACAACGGCGTCCCAGGAGCCATAGGTCGGCGATCCCGTCCGGACGTCCACCACGATGTCCAGCGACCTGCCCCGCGCGCAGGACACGTACTTGGCCGTCCCCGGCGGGGTCACCGTGTAGTGGATACCGCGGATCACCCCACATCGAGACCTGCTGTGGTTGGTCTGCTTCACCGGGAAGAGCGGATGACCGACCGCGGCCTCGAAGGCAGGGTGCTGAAACGGTGACACAAAAAGGCCACGGTCGTCGGGGAACACTTCCGGGACGAACTCGAACGCACCTTCTACCGCGAGTTCACGCGCCTCCATGACTGTCCTCTCCGAGCGCTTGGTCGCTGAGGTAGTCAACGCCGTCGACGAAGTTGAAGGGATGCATGAAGCTGCCCGCCCGCACATCCCGGTACAGCCTCGACAGCGGGTGAGCGCCGGTGTAGGCAGCGCTGCCCACGATGACCAGGCAGTCGTCCACGATGCCGACCGCGAGGCGGTTGACCATCATCTTGGCGTACTGGAACGGCGTCATCATCGACCGGCCACGCTCGCCGAGGTCACCGCTGAGGTCACCGGAGAGCCGGTCTGCGTTGATCAGCGCGGCAGTCACCGTGGCCTGTAAGGCATAAAGCCGAGCGTCGATCCGGGCGATCACGGTCCGTGCCGCGGCCTTGACGCGTCCCTTCCGGCGCAACATCTCCACGGCAATCGCGCGCGCCGCCTCGGCCAGACCGAAATAGATACCGAGCATCGTGATCGAGCTGACCGTCTGGCCCGCCAGAGCCGCGTCGTTGCGCTCACCGAGCACGCCACGCGGCAGGACATGCTCCTCCGAGATCGGGCACCCGTCGAACACGATGTCGACGCTGCCGGACGAGCGCATGCCCATCCCGTCCCAGTTGTCCAGCACGCTCAGGCCTGGACACTGCCGCGCCACCACGGGAGCGGCCATCATCACCGGGCGGCCCTCGACATGGACGTGAGCCGAGACCACGAAGTGGGTGGCGATCTCGGCCATGCTCACCAGCGTCTTGCGTCCGGTCAACGAGTAGGTACCCACGCCCGTGGGCGTGAGCGCGGTGACCGTGCCCGCGTCCTTGACGGCGCCGCACACCACCGCCTCACCGGCCCCCATCTGTCCCAGGAGCTCGTCGGCGAGCTTGCGTGCCGACGCTGAACCGTGCCGCCATTCGTAGTTCAGCGTCAGGCCGCGACTGAACTGCATGTGCAGCCCGAGCGCGACGCCGGCGTCGGCCTTGGCCACCTCGCCGAGCACGAGCGCGATGTCGTGCATGCACCAGAGCCCGAGGCCACCGTGCTCAATGGGAACGGTGGCGCCGAGTATGTTGTCCTTGAGCATCCGTTTAATGAGATGCACTGGGAAGGTAGCCGTGCGGTCGTTGTCCGCGGCCTCCGCCTCCAGCGCAGGCAGGTGAGGGCGCAAGAGATCGAGCACCTGCCGCCCCTCCGCCGTTAGTGGTTCACGCAGTCCATTCGTGGTGGCGACCATGAGCTCTACTGGCATGGTGTTCTCCGGTATCACTACCGCGGGAAATCGGATCGGCGGGGCACCTCGAAGCCAGCGTGCCGCTCGTCCTTGGAACCTCGCTCGAGAAGGAATCCAGGCCGCTTGGTCCACTAGCGTTGCAACCTCGCTCGAGGACTCACCGGTGTGCTGAAAGCGATACAGCCCGACGAAGTGGAGGTGAGTCGGTGCGGATTGTCGACATTTCCAGCGCGGTGGATGCCTCGGCGTGGGAGCCGGACCCTGTCACGCACGAGATCCTGTCCCCGCGCGCGGCGGCCGAACACATGTGCGACGAGATGCGCGAGCACTTCGGGGTCGAGTTCCACCCGGCCGACTTGCCCGAGTCGGAGTTCCTGTCGTTGGACCGGCTCACGTTGACGACCCACACCGGGACGCATGTGGACGCCCCGTCGCACTACGGCTCGCGGGCGCGCTACGGAGACGGCCGGCCGCGCAACATCGATGAGATGCCACTGGGGTGGTTCTTCGGCCCCGGCGTGCTGCTCAACCTCACTGGGTGCGAGACGTCGGTCGCTGGCGCCGCCGTCATCGAGAAGGAGATCGCGCGGATCGGGTATACCCCTCAGCCGGGAGACATCGTCCTGCTCCACACGGGCGCGTCTGCGTGGGCGGGCACCCAGCGCTACTTCACCGACTTCGTCGGCCTCGACGGTCCGGCCGTTCACCTGCTGCTCGACCTGGGCGTCCGGGTGATCGGGACCGACGCGTTCAGCCTGGATGCGCCGTTCGGCGATATTATTTCCCGTTACCGCAAGACCCGCGATTCTTCGGTGCTCTGGCCTGCGCACATAGCCGGGCGCACCCGCGAGTACTGCCAGGTCGAGCGACTTGACAATCTCGAAGCCCTGCCGGCGCCGTACGGCTTCCGAGTCGCGTGCTTCCCAGTCAAGGTTGCCGGCGCCGGGGCGGGCTGGACCCGCGCGGTCGCTATTGTCGACGAGTAAGCCACCGGAGGAACCATGTGTCGTATTTGCGGTGGTGACGTTCGCGAGTTCTTCGACTTCGGCCGTCAACCGCTGTCCGACACCTTCCCCACCGAAGAGGAGCTCGAGCACGAGTTCTTCTTCCGGCTGGCGGTGGGGGTGTGCGAATCATGCACCATGGTTCAGCTGCTCGAAGAGATCCCCAGGGACCGCATGTTCCACCACGCCTACCCGTACCGTTCGTCGGGCTCGGCCAGGATGCGGGAGCATTTCGCGCGAACCGCGCACACGCTGCTTGACACCGAGCTGGCCAGGACCAACCCCTTCTGCGTGGAGATCGGCTCCAACGACGGGAGCATGCTGGGCGTGATTAAGGACGCCGGTGTGCGGCATCTCGGTGTCGAGCCGTCCGGGGGTGTCGCCGATCTCGCCAGGGCCTCGGGAGTACGGGTGCGGACCGATTTCTTCGAGGAACTCACCGCCACTGAGATCGCCGCGACTGAGGGTCCGGCCGACGTGATCTATGCCGCCAACACGATCTGCCACATCCCTTACCTAGACTCGGTTTTCCGCGGAGTGGACGTCCTGCTCGCGCCGCACGGCGTCCTTGTCTTCGAAGACCCGTACCTCGGTGACATCGTGGAGCGAAACACCTTCGATCAGATCTACGACGAGCATTTCTACCTGTTCTCGGCCCGCTCGGTGCGTGCCGCCGCTCGGCGGTTCGGATTCGAGCTGGTCGAAGTCGAGCGCCTGCCGGTGCACGGCGGCGAGGTCCGCTACACCATTGCCCGAGCTGGTGCGCGGCGGCCGAGTCCTGCGGTCGACGCCCTGATCGCTGAAGAGACCGACCGAGGGCTCGGCGAGTTCGGAACGCTCGAGAAGTTCGGTGGCGAGGTCAAACGGGTGTGCGCGGACCTCGTCGCGCTGTTGCGTGACCTCCGCGAACAGGGTTACCGGGTCGCCGGTTACGGAGCCACCGCGAAGAGCGCGACGGTCACGAACTATTCCGGCATCGACGCCGAGATGGTGCCCTGCGTGTACGATACGACGCCAGCCAAGATCGGCCGCCTGATGCCCGGCTCGCACATCCCGATTCGCTCGGCCGCCGAATTCGCTCAGCCCTACCCGGACTACGCGTTACTCTTTGCCTGGAACCATGCCGAAGAAATTATGGTCAGGGAAAAAGAATTCGCGGCCCAGGGCGGTCGCTGGATCGTCTACGTACCGGAGGTCCGGATCCTCTGAACCGGACCTCCGGCTCACGAACCGCTGTCCCCGGCCGGAAGAATGGACAGCGCGTGCCGGAAGACGTTGCGCGGATCCCAGCGCGCCTTGACCTGCTGGAGTCTGGAGTAGTTGTTCCGGTAGTAGAGCCGGTGCCAGGGCACCCCGCTAGTGTTCAGGGCGGGGTCGGCCAGGTCGGCATCCGCGTAGTTGATGAAGGCGCCCGCGTAGGCAGCGCCAGGATCCGGTACCCCACCGGCGTTGGCGAACATCTCGCGGTAGGAGTCGCGAATCCACCGCAGATGCGCGTCGTCCTCCCGGCCGTCGAACCAGAACACGGACCAGTACGCCTTGAGAACCGCGTCGCGGTGGGACATGGCCGTGTCCTCGGGCCGGACCGCGTTAATCCGGCCGCCGTGCGAAAGCAGGTACACCGCCGCGGCGGGATTCTGGTAGTCCGAGTCGGTGAGGTGGCGGTACAGGCCGGCAATCTGCCCATCGGACCAGGAGGTGCGAAGGAACGCGGCCTTGGACTTGAACCTCCCCGACACCCCGGCGTACTCGTCCGGGGTGAGCGCCAGCGCCAGCCACGGCGTCGTCGCGACCTCCACCTCCGGGAGGACGCCGACGTCCTTGGTCACCGCCGCGATGAACTCGTCGGTCAGCTCGTCGCCGAGCCGGCGCCCGGCATCCACGGCGGTTTCCAAGGTGATCGGGCCACCGGCGGCCCGTGGCAGGGTCAGCCCGTTGTCAAGGTGGGCGCCGGGGCACTCGGCCGAGCTGTTGCGCTCGTGCCAGACGCCGAAGTTCCGCACTAGGCGGCGAAAAGCCTCCTCGCTCACGTCCGCCCACTGCCAGCGCACGGACTTCTTCAGCACGGCGGGAGGGGGCGAGGGCAGCAGCGACTCGGGCGCATCCGTGCGTGTGTCGGGCGACCGGAACCAGTACCGGGTGACGACGCCGAAGCTGCCGCCACCGGCGCCGGTATGCGCCCACCAGAGGTCGCGGTGTGGATCGTCGGGCTCCCGAGTGGTGACTACCGATCTCACCTCTCCCGAGGCGTCCACTACGACGACTTCGACAGCGTAGAGGTGATCCACAGACAACCCGTAGCGGCGCGACAGCGCTCCTCCGCCACCACCGACCACGTGCCCCCCGATGCCGATGCTAGGACACCGTCCGGCCGGGACGGTCACACCCCAGCCGAGGAACAGGGTCCGGTACATCGCGCCAAGGGTGGCGCCGGCTTCCACGGCGAAGGCTCGGCGGCGGGCGTCGAAATACACGCCGTTCATCTCGGAAACGTCGAGTATGACCTCTACCGCGGGATTGTCCACCAGCGCCTCGAAACAATGCCCACCACTGCGGATCGCGACGCGCTTGCCCTGTCGGACGACGTCCTGCATCACCCGCACGACGTGTTCCGTCGCGCCGACGACCCGGATCGTCTCGGGATCCGCCCGAAACCGCGCGTTGATCCCGCGGCCGACGAGATCCGCATAGCGCGGGTCTGCCTGATCCACGGCCACCGGCCCCGGACGCGAATCCGTCTTCGATCCTTCTCCTGAAATCGTGTCTATCGCGCCGTCCACGCACCGACACCCCTTCCCGCCCTTTTCTGTGGACAGTAGAAGCGGGATACACCGTGATCAACCATGCTCAAGCCGCACCCGAGACGCGTTCGACTATGAGCCCGGACCCCGGGACACTAGTGAGCGTTCTTGTTGCGGTAAAGGTGCATGGTGAGCGGAGCGAACACCGCGATAATCACCACCGAGATCAGGAGTGACCAGCCGACCTGCCCGAGGGTGGCAGTTCCGTGCATCAGGCCGCGGGATGCGGTCGCCGCGTGGCTCATCGGATTGATCTGGACGACCACCTGCATCCACCCCGGCATGGTCTCGGGATTGGCGAAGATGTTGCTGGTGAACAGCAGCGGGTAGATCGCGATCATGCTGGTGCCAGACACCCGCTCCGGGACGCTCACCACCACTCCGAGTGCCGCGAAGATCCAGCTGACGCTGAACGCGAACACGATCAGTACCAGCACTGCCAGCACAACGCCGAGCGGGCCGGCACCGGGGCGGAAACCCAGGAGTACCCCGAGGCCGATGGTCATAGCCAACGCGATGACATAGCGGATGATGTCGCCGAGGAGGCTTCCGGCGATTGTGGCCGGCTGCCAGAACGGCAGCGTCCGAAAGCGATCGAACACCCCCTTGTTGATGTCGGTGTTCAACGCCGTACCGGTGTAAACGGTCATCAGGATGACGCTCTGCACCGCCACACCGGGCAGGAAGAACTGCAGGTACCGCTCGGTGGAGCCGGCGAACGCGCCACCAAATAGGTAGGTAAACATGAGCAGGAAGATGAACGGCAGCAGGATGATGTCAATCAGCTGCGCCGGATAGTGCTTAAACGCCATCATCCCCCGCCACATATGGGTCAGTGTGGCGGCCAGCGGGCTCGGGCTGGGCGGGCGAGCGCTAGTGGACAGCGCCGCTCGCAGTGTGTCGTCGACCGTAGATGTTGTCATGCCGCGTCCTCCTCACCGGTGAAGCCGCCGTCGGCCTTGTGCCCGGTCAGCGCCAGGAAGACCTCGTCAAGGCTGGGTTGACCGAGCGCGAACTCGCTGGTCTCAAGGCCCAGGTACGACAGCGCGGCCAGCGCACGCGTGGCCCGATCGGTGTCGGAGACCCGCGCCGACAGCGCAACCGGGTCGGACTCCAGGCGCACCGGCACGCCGAGCTCGCGGGTGAGCACCTGCTCAGCGTCGGGCCGCTTCTCGGGATCACGCAGCCGCACGCTCAATACGCCGGAGCCGACCGACGACTTCAGCTGCCCGGTGGTTCCCTCCGCGATGACCTTTCCGTGCTCGATGACCGCGATGCGGTCGGCAAGCTGATCGGCCTCGTCCAGGTATTGGGTGGTCAGAAGCACGGTGGTGCCCGTTTCGACGAGTGCCCTGACGATGTCCCAGACCTGGTTGCGGCTGTTCGGGTCGAGGCCGGTGGTCGGCTCGTCGAGGAACAGCAGTTCCGGCGTGACGACAATGCTCGCGGCGATGTCCAGCCGGCGGCGCATGCCTCCGGAAAACGTCTTCACCAGCCGATCACCGGCTTCGGTCAGGCCGAACGCGCCGAGCAGCTCACTCGCCCGGTCCTTCGCCTGCCGCCACGAGTATCCCTGCAGCCTGCCCATCATGACCAGGTTCTCCACCCCCGTCAGCCCCTCATCGACGGAGGCGAACTGCCCAGTAAGGCTGATCCGGCGACGGACCGCGTCCGCCTCGCGCACCACGTCGCAACCGTAGACACTGGCGGTGCCACCGTCCGGGCGCAACAAGGTGGCCAGCATGCGGATGATCGTGGTCTTTCCGGCGCCGTTCGGGCCGAGGACGCCGTAGACCACACCCGCCGGCACGGCAAGATCGACGCCGTCCACGGCGTTGGTCGGGCCGAAGACCTTGACCAGGCCCGACGTTTCTATCGCCAAAGTTGAGTGCGAATTCAAAACCAGCTCCCAGGTAGGTTTCACCGGATTGGCACACACGGTTGCCTTCGTTCCACGGTCAACACCGTATCCGCGATCCAGGTCAGTTCTTGGCCGCAATGGCGGGAGGGTCCCGCGCCTCGAGTGAATCTCGTCGAATCTTCAAGGGCGGCCAAGGACGCTGGGGCCGGCGTGGTGTCCAGATTGAACTCGACTGGAAGCGAAGGATCCGAGGAGGAGGCGTGGCAGACACAGAGGTGGACGTCCTGGTGGTAGGCGGCGCTCTCGGTGGCCTGTCGACGGCGATGTTCCTAGCCCGGCGCGGCGTGCGCGTGCTCCTGGTCGAGCGGCACAGCGGGACGTCGATCTATCCAAAGGCAGCTGGCCAGAATCCGCGCACCATGGAACTCCTGCGCATCGGCGGCGTCGCCGAGCAGGTCATGGAAACCGCCGACATCCGTGGCCGGCAAGGCGATTTCACCATCAAGATCGCGGAAACCGTCGGCGGCAAGGTCCTCCACACGTTCGCTGAGAGTTTCGAGGAGCTGATCGGGGCTACTGAGCGGTGTAGCCCCATGCCGTGGGCGCTCGCCGCGCAGGACCGGGTGGAACCGATCCTGCTCTCACAGGCGGAGAAACATGGCGCGATCATCCACTTCTCCACCGAGCTGCTGTCCTTCGAGCAGGACGGTGCGGGTATCACCGCACGGTTGCGAAGCCGGAGGAGCGGCCAGGCGTGGGCCTTGCGAGCCCGCTATCTGGTGGCGGCGGACGGGCCAGAGAGCATGATCAGAAAGCGGCTGGGAATTCTCCGGCACGGTTATGGAACGCTAGCTCATTTCGTCGGCGTGATCTTCGAAGCCGACTTGTCCGCAATCCTCCCGCCTGGTTCGAACGGCTGGTATTACCTGCAGAATCCGAGGTTCACCGGCACGTTCGGACCGACCGACCGGTCGGATCGGCACACCTTTTTTGTGCAGTACGACCCAGAACGCGGGGAATCAGCGGAACAGTACACCGCAGATCGGTGCACCGAGTTGATCAGAATCGCGGTGGACGCGCCGGAACTGGTCCCCACGCTGCTCGACATCCAGGCCTGGGAGATGGCGGCTCTCATCGCGGACCGGTGGCGAGACGGCCGGGTGTTTCTGGTCGGCGACGCGGCCAAGGTCACCCCGCCCACCGGTGGCCTCGGGGGCAACACGGCGATCGGCGACGGTTTCGACGTGGCCTGGAAACTGGCCTCGGCGCTGACGGGGGAAGCCGGCCCAGGCTTGCTGGACAGCTACGAACGGGAGCGCAAGCTCGTGGCTGACCTGGTGGTCGGTGAATCGCTGAACATCTACGCGCAGCGACTGGCCCCGCACCTGCTCGGCAGCGTTCCCGAGGGTCGAGGGACCGCCGAAGTCGTCTTCGGATTCCGCTATCGCTCTGCCGCCGTCATCATCGAGGATGCCGATCCTGCCCTGGTCGAGGATCCGTTGTGCCCCAGCGGCCGCCCTGGTTTCCGGGCCCCTCATGTGTGGGTGCGCCACGGCGGCGCTCGCCTGTCCACAGTGAATCTTTTCGGCGATGGCTGGGTGCTGATCGCCGGAAACCACGGCGGCGGATGGTGCGAAGCCGCCCGGCAGGTGGGAGCTGAGCTCGGTATCCGGCTTGACGCCTACGCGGTTGGCACTCACCTGGTCGATCTGGACTGCGCCCTCATGCGCGACTACGACATCTCCTCGGCGGGAGCGAGCCTCATCCGCCCGGATGGCATCATCGCCTGGCGCACCGGCAGCCGGCCCGACGATGCCGTCACCACACTCCGCGACGTACTCACCTGCGTGCTGGCTCGTTGACCGGCGCGGTGAGTTCCGCCGTATCGTCGCCGGTCACGATCGTCGTGCCATGGCGTGTCGAGCGAGAGAGTCGCTCCGACAGGCCACGAACGTAGTCGATGAGCTCGGGCGGCTCGTGAATTTCGAACTCGATGTCGAACATGCCTATGGTGAGGGCAAGCCACTGCAACGAATCGGCTGCGGTGCGCAGCCGGCAGGTCTGGTGGTCGATGGACTCCAGCACGCCGTCGGTGGGACGTATCCGCTCCGCGATCACCTCGACCGGGGCGTGCAGGATCACCAGTGCGCGGTACCGGGCAAGCGAAGACATGATGGCCTGCGCAACGTAGGCGGCTGCATCGGCGGTGGGCAGTTCCCGTGGCCTGAACCGCAGCCCGGTCGCCAACGGGGACTCCAGACGGTCGATACGGAAAGTCCGCCACTCCGCACGGTCCAGATCCCATGCCATCAGGTACCACTTCCTGGAGACATACACCAGGCGGTACGGCTCGACGACCCGGTTACTTTCGATTCCGTCGCGCTTGCGGTAGGAGAATCGCAGCCGCTCGTGATCCCGGCACGCCTGAGCGATCACGGCGAGGTAACCCGGGTCCACGACGGGCCCGGACGTGATGAACGGCACCGTGTAGGTCTGCAGGGCGTTGACTCGGCGACGCAGGTGGCTCGGCAGGACCTGTTCCAGCTTGGCCAGCGCGCGGACCGACGTCTCCTCGATTCCGGCCACCGTGCCGCCGGCCGCTGTGCGGAGCCCGACGGCTATCGCGACTGCTTCCTCGTCGTCGAGCAAAAGCGGCGGCAGGGCGGCTC
>JBOHFW010000132.1:0-12628 GCA_050699835.1 Pseudonocardiaceae bacterium
TGCTGGAGAGTCGCCTCCGTGGTGTGTGTCGAGCTGTGCGGTGCGTGGGTGCTCGTCGCGAGCGCGGTCGACCCCGGGCGCGGCCAGTGCCGCAGGTGCAGGTCGTGAACCGGGGATCGCCGGAGAGGGGCGCGGACCCGCTGCCCGTCGGGTCTGACTGGCGGCCAGGGCGGGGCCGGTTCGAATGGCAGCAGACGCGCCTGGGGGTGCTGCTGGAGGCGCTGGGGGGTGTCCCGGTGAGCGAGAGCGGTTACCGGACGCTGGAGTGGCTGGCCGAGTGGGACGCCGAGACGGTGGCGAACGTCGCTGAGCTGATCCGCGCCGCCCGGGGTGCGCAGTGAGCGGGCAGGCGAGGGGGGCGGTCGGCGGTGCTCGGGGTTGTGATCCTGCCTGCTACCCCCTCCCCGAGCGCCGCCCATCGTCCCTGTCGGCGCTGATTGATGCGGCGCTCGTTGAGCTGCCCCTGGCCGGGCTGAAAGCTGCGGTGATGGTCCGTGGACGACGTGGTCATTGCGCTGGTGATCGTGGTTGCGGTGCTGGTTCTCATGATCCTCATCGACTGGGGTGTGCTGCCGTGGTGATCGGGCGTTGCGGGCCCGGATCACCGTATGCCGGCCGGCCGCTGGTTGAGCTGCCCCGTCAACCATCGCTCCTGGCGGCCGGCCACCCTCACCCTGACGCTCACCGGGAGGAGTCGTGACCTGGTATCTGCGGTCCATGGCTGATCACGACACCCACTGCGGTCACTTCCATCGGGGTCAGGTCAGCGCCGCCTGCGGGATCCGGTTCACGCCGATCCGGGTCCGCGGCGGGCGGATCTCGGCCGCGACCCCGTCACCGGGGCAGCTGGGCACTGGCCCGCTCGTGTTCAAGGGGGATCCGCCGGACCCGGATCAGATCTGCCCGGCGTGCAAGGAAGGACGAGCCCGGTGAGCGGCCCGCGGCGGTGGGTGCTGTCCCCGCTGGACTGCCAGGCCCACATGCTCCTGCCCGAGGGCGATCACCCCGTAAGCGGCCAGCCGACCCCGGACACCCCCGTGGAGCAGCTAGAGGAGGCGCGCTGATGCCATCACCGAGACGCACGGTGAGCCCGCCGTGGTGGGAGGCGTGGGTGAGCCTCGCGGCGTTGGCCACGCTCGGCGTCATGATTTTCCGGGTGATCGTCATGGAGCCCACCCCGCTGGATGCAGTGGACGCGGTGATGATGACCGTGGCCTATGTGGGTGTGGCCGTGGAGCTGTTCTATGGACTGGCGCGGAGGATGCGGTGAAAACACCCGAGCCCGCCCGGCCTGCGACCCATGGCGCGATCACGAGGACGCGCACATCCAGGAAGGGTCTCGCGTCGTGCAGGTACAGGTAGACAAGTACCTGGGTGCGATGCCCTCCCGGCTGGGCAAGCGGGGCGTGGTGGCTCGCCGGGCCCGGTGCCGACTGCACGTCCGGTTCGTCGATGAGCAGGTACTGGAGAGCATCCGGCCCCACCTGGTGCGGGTCATCGACTCGCCCTAAGACCCGGCCGGCCGCCGGTTGAGCGCATATCCCGTGACCGGCTCCTGGCGACCGGCCGGTTCCAGCCAACGGAAGCTAGCGCAGTGACGGACGACTTGATGACCATCTCGGAGGTAGCTGAATACCTGGGTATGAGCCGGCCGAGGGCGGTGAACTGGCTCCAGGTGCGAGGCATTGAGTCCGTGGGCCGTCAACCCGGTCGCAAGGGACAGAAGCTCTATCCCCGCGCCCGCGTGGAGGCCGCGCCGCAACGTGCGTGGCCGCCGGACCGATCTGTATGGACCGGCCGATGTGGCTTCGCGAGACACGGACTCCTGACGGACCCGACTGACACATACCGGTCTCCGATCGTGACAAGTGGCTGGTCAGAGCAGTGATCAACCGAGTACTGGACATTCGTACTGGTGAAAACCACCTCTTGACAGCTGATGCCGTCACTGCGGGCCGAAGGGCCCAAATCGTTACCTAGCCCTGTGCGGGGCGGACGTCATCCCCGTTCCCACCACCGAAGAATATGCTGCACGGCACCTACCGAAGGACCATGGCCAATAGCAGCTCATCGAGAAGGGATACCTCCGCGGCGGCGTTAAAATCCGGGTCCACCCCTATGACCCCGCGCGCCTCAACCTCTGGGGAAAGCCCCCGCCCTGAGCCGACTACGCGCGGTGGAGCAGAGCATCCGTTGCCCTTTCGGGCAGTGAGATCGTCCCGACGAACTGAACACTGATCCGTCGTCGCCGCCGTCGCAGCTGTGCACAGTGACTGCCACGGGCGCGACGGGTGATGAGGTGGGCCATGCACGGGTATGACCAGTCCGCCCCGCGTCGCCTTCGACCCTCCACCGCAGATAGCGCGACCGCGAAACAGCGGGATTCCGCGGAGCGCGCCGCGTTGGCCCGATCGGTGCTGCGGCTGCAGAGGGCGGCCGGCAACGCGGCGGTCGCGAGGATGCTCACGGGCGCTCGCTCGACCGCACGAAGCAGTTCCAGCGTCCAGCGTCTTGTCTCGGGGCCTGCGGTCTGCCCGACGCCGCCGAGAGCACCCGGCCCAGTTACACCCGAAAAAGATCCCGGATTCGCCGCGGTGAAGGGCAAGATTGGGGCCGCTGCGCAGGCCGCGACCAAGCACCCACCGGCGAGTACGGAGGCCAAGGCCGCCCAGAACGCGGCAATCGCGCCGCCGGATGACAAGGATGCCCAGGCCAAGACTGCCCTGGCGGGCGAGATGGGCGCGGCGAAGCCGGCACCGTTTGACAAGGCGGCCTTCATCGCGGCGGTGAACAAGGCGATCGCCGCGCAGGCGCCGAAGAACCTCGACGAGGCCGACAAGTTCGCGTCATCCGGGAAGGCGGACAACGTCAAGGCCGAGGTGATGGGCAAGGTCACCAAGGGCAAGGAGGACTCGGCCAAGCCGCTCGCGGAGAAGAGCCAGCAGGCTCCGGACACCAGCAAGGCGGTGGACAAGCCGGTTACCCCGCTGCCGGCGACGAAGCCGGAAACCACGCCGGCGCCGCTGGACGCCGCCAAGGCGATGCCGCCCAAGGCACCTGCCGAGCAGACGAATCTCGGTGGACCCAAGTGCGAGACCGACAAGCAGATGGCCGAGGCCGGGGTCACCGAGGGCCAGCTCGCAAAGTCCAACGAGCCGCAGTTCACCGAGGCGGTGGCGGCCAAGAAGGACAGCGAGGCGCACAGCGCGACGGCACCGGCCCAGGTGCGGCAGTCGGAAGCCCAGCAGCTCAACGCGGCGCAGGCGGGGGCGCAGCAGGCCGGCCAGGCGGGTGCTGCGGTGATGGCGAAGGCCCGCACCCGCGCGCTCCAACAGGTGGCCGGCCAGCAGGGCGCCACCAAGTCGACGGACGAAGCGAAGCGGGCCCAGGTCAGCGGCCCCATCAACGCCATCTTCGACAAGACAAAGACCGAGGTGACCAACATCCTCGGCGCCCTCGACGGTTTGGTGTCGACGAAGTTCGAGGAAGGCGAGCGGGCGGCCAAGGCCGCGTTCACCGCGGATCATCAGGCGCGCATGCAGCGGTACAAAGACCAGCGCTACTCCGGGCCGGCCGGCTGGCTCCGCTGGACGGGGGACCTGTTCGCCGACCTGCCGGCTGAGGCTAATCAGCTGTTCGTCGAGTCGCGGAAGCTCTACGAGTCGAAGATGCAGGCGGTTATCTCCGACATCGCTGATCTGGTCGGACGGGAGCTGGCCAGAGCAAAGGAGCGAGTTGCGGCCGGGCGCGCGGAGATCGCCAAGTATGTGGCAGGACTTTCGCCGGAATTGCAGAAGGTAGGCGCCGAGGCGGCGAAGGAGATCGGGGGCAAGTTCGACGAGCTGGACGCCTCGGTCGACGAGAAATCCGAGTCGCTGGTGGAAGACCTGGCCAGCAAATACGTCGAGGCTCGCAACGCCGTAGACGAAGAGATCAAGACGCTGCAGGAGCAGAACAAGGGGCTGTGGAGCAAGGCCAAGGACGCCGTGGGCGGCGCCATCGAGACCATCATGAAGCTCAAGGACATGCTGCTCGGTGTCCTGGCCAGAGCCGCGGGCGCCATCGAGAAGATCATCATGGATCCGATCGGCTTCCTGGGCAAGTTCGTCAACGCCATCAAGACCGGCATTACGAACTTCGCCTCGAACATCGTCGACCACCTCAAGAAGGGCCTGCAGGGCTGGTTGCTCGGCTCACTGGCCAACGCCGGGATCGAGATGCCGGAGAAGTTCGACCTCAAGGGCATCGTCAAGCTGGTCCTGTCGCTGCTCGGGCTCACCTGGAGCGGGATCCGGGCTCGCCTGACGAAGTTCATCCCGGAACCGGTACTGGTGAAGATCGAGCAGACCGTCGAGATCTTCAAGATCCTGGTCACCGAAGGCGTCGGCGGGCTGTGGAAGTGGATTGTCGGCAAGCTGACCGACCTCAAAGACATGGTCATGGGCCAGATCCGTGACTTCGTCATCACGAAGATCGTCAAAGCCGGCATTACCTGGCTGATCTCGCTGCTGAACCCGGCAGCGGCGTTCATCAAAGCGTGCAAGATGATCTATGACGTCGTGATGTTCTTCGTCGAGAAGGCCGACCAGATCAAGGAGTTCGTCGACTCGGTGCTCGACTCCATCGAGTCGATCGCTAAAGGCGGGGTCGGCGCGGTCGCCGGCTACATCGAGAAGACGCTGGCCAAGACGCTGCCGGTGGTACTCGGCTTCCTGGCCAGCCTGCTCGGGCTAGGCGGTATCTCCGAGAAGATCAAGGAGGTCCTCAAGGCGGCGCAGGAGAAGGTCGGCCAGGCTGTCGACTGGGTGATCAAGGGCGCGCTCAAGCTGGCCAGGCCACTGATCAAGGCATTCAAGGCAGGAGCCGGCTGGGTCAAAGGCAAGATCGCCGCCGGCAAGGCCTGGGTGAAGGGCAAGTACGAGGCGGGCAAGGCCTGGGTGAAGAAGAAGTACGAGGCCGGCAAGGCCTGGGTCAAGGGCAAGGTGACTGCCGTAAAGGACTTCTTCTCCGTTCGGAAGTCATTCACGGTCAATGGCGAAAATCACTCGCTCTGTACCACCGGCGCGTCGACACAGCTCAAGGTCGCGTCGGCCAGGCCCACAAATCTCCGGAACCATCCCGATCGGGCTGTTCGAGACGCGTATGCCGTCTACCAGAAGGTGATGAACGCGGCCAAAACGCCAGCGGCGAAGGAAAGGGCGTCCCACGCACCGCTCAAGGTGATCATCGAGATGCTCACGCAGTGGTTCAAGAAAAGTGGATCGAATGATCCGCAGGCGAGTGCGCCGGGCATTGGAAATATTGCCCCTTATCGCAACCAACCGTCATCGCTGCGTAAGCCTGGCGACCCACCGGTTTGGGCGATGACGGCGGAACACGTCATACCCCGCGCATTTTCTGACGCGGCCTTCACAGCTTTGAAGCTAGAAGACATCCCCGCAGGCGGTACGGACTACGAGGCGCAGCACACAATCATGATTTACAAAGGTGCGGCAGATCTCAAGACGAATCCACCTGGGGCGGATAACGCCATGACTAGCGACCTCAAGTCGAAGCATGCAGAGATCTTAGACCATTACCACAAGGCGAAGCCATCAGCGCGGCCAGCATTAGTACGTGTCGTTTTCGATGCAGTGGCCGGCCTACTGGCGGGATACGCAGATGATGCTGTAGACCGGACGGTGAAAGCAGTCAATGAGGAGAACAAGATAAACCGCACCCGCCGCGGCTTGCCCGGCAGCCCCGAGCGGTCGACTCCACCCAGGGACCGGATCCAAAAAGCAGCGTGGCAGCAGATTCAGGATATAGTCCGTCAGCTTCGAAGCCGTCTGAGGTGACGCCGCCCGACATTGATCAGTCCGTGACACTGTCGCGAACATCCGGATCGAATTCGAAGATGCCAGTAGCACCGGGACAATGTCGAGTTTAGGCGCCGATGCAGGGCGTTCCGTGCCGTGATGACAATAAAAGATACAGCTCCTACAGCGTCGCGTCCGCGATGAAGTCACGGCGCGTCTTGGCCTCATGGATGTTGACATTGACTGTCATTGGCCCAACCTCACTCATGTCAACTTAGTCTAGTCTAGTTGTTTTGGGAGCTTCGGTGATCTCCCTGAGATTCGGCCAGGTTGCGTACCTCAGCCTGCCCGTCGGGCACCCGATTGGCCGTGGCGTGGGCACCGTCGGGCCGCGATGCTGGTACGGGTCGTCGCCCGCAGGCCCAGAGGAGCGAATGTTCGAGCGTCGCCACAGCGTGCCGTCCGTGAGCAGGCTGTCGGATCTGTTGCTGGAGTTCGTACCCGATGCCAAGCAGGTCGTTGAGGGCGGCCTGCTGCAACCGATGGGGGAGATCCGCGCTCTGGTGAAGGGCAAGGTGGAGAAGGTGGTGCCGGCCCGGGGCGGCCCACCTGAGTCCCGCGCCGACCGGGAGAACTCTGGGCACACGTACAACCCGACCACGCCGGGCACGTTCACCCTCGGGGAGGGCTCCGCGGTGGTGACGAACGCTTGGAAGTTCTCCCAGGTTGCGAACGGGACCGTGGTGCGGGACACGGGGACCGATGTCGAGTTCCAGCGCGCCGGGAAGTGGGTGTCCGTGCGGAGGCTCAAGATTCCGCTCACCCGAGGGGAGGTCCTCCTGCAGACGACGGTCGCGCTCGTCGCCCGGGACAGGGCAGACGGGGTGCTGACCCCGGCACAAGCGACGGAGGAGATCCGTAGGGCGAAGGCCGCGAGCGCATTTCACGCGCTACCACCGGAGTGGATCATTAACGACTTCGGGAAGGAGGGTTTCCGGCTCGAGGGCACCAAGGGCGACATCATCCACACCACGCCGGAGACCGACGACGCCAAGACCGCTGTACAGGAAAGCGACCTGACCCTGTCACACGGCTGCATCCACATCCTCGCGGAGGACCGGCAGCAGCTCATCGAGAAGGGATACCTCCGCGGCGGCGTCAAGATCCGGGTCCATCCCTACGACCCCGTGCGCCTCAGCCGCTGGGGAAAGCGCCCGCCCTGAGGCACGCACGGGTCAGCTCGTGGCCCAGACGGCCCTCTATGTCCTCCCGGACATCGCGAGCCAGCGATTCACCGGGACCCGGAGACCACATCGTGCACCGGCGAGCGCTCCTCCTCCAGCAGCGCCGCAGTGCCCGCGTTGCCGGCGGCCCGTTGCAGTCCCAGCAGGCCGTGGGGTCACCGCGTCGAGCCCGGCCGGACAGCGCGGCCCGCATCTGGATCCGATCGTCGAGCGCCATGACGGACCCGACGGGTAGCTACCTGGACGGCCCGCGGTCAGCGTTGCTGGTGCCAGGGCGAGGTTCGCGCCGATGACCGGTCCGCGGAACATCAGGACCGGCAGCGCATCAGGCCACCGTGCGCCCCAGCAGGTGTCGGTTCTTCGCGACCGAGCCGGGCAGGATGATGAAGTGGATCTGCCCGTCCTGATCAACTGCGGTGACCCGCACCACGGCCCGTCCGTTGGGGTTGCCAGCGAGCAGCATGACACCGGGACGGACGTGCGAGGGATCCCGAGCATCAGCGAGTGTCGACCAACCGAGCCCCTCGTCGTCCTGGGCGTTGAGATCGGCAGTGAGATCGATGTCGAGGTCCATTGCTCACCTCCTAGCGTCGCCGAACCTATCGGTCATGGTAAGGGTTGACCACGACTCTGTGCTCGCAGGAGCAGAGCACACCGACACCGGATTCGAGGGCGTCGAACTCAATATCGTAGTGAGCAGGGTTGCGGCCGGTGGGTTGCAGTCGCATGCCGACCGTAAGCAGCGCGCCCACCCTCAAGAGGGTGAGGCGCTCGAAGCGGACAAGGGGAGGCCGTTGCGCGAGTTCATCGATGGTCGCCTCGTGAGCTGCGAAAACAGACATTCCGTAGACCCCATAGATGGAGTGATTTCGCCTTGCATCTGCACGTATGACCACGGCCTCCAAGTCACCACCGCACGAGAACATCATCGTCGTGGAGCGCGGCAGCGGGTCGGATATGGCGCTGCTTCATCAGGCCATCGTCGCGCGCGGTACCGACAAACCCGGGGAAACGCCGGGCGGCCTGAAGCGCTCCGATGCTTGGGCTGGGTCTCGAGCGCCCGCCGAGGGACTCGGGTTAGCGGCGCAAGTCGTCCGACTACGGGGACATCGGTTGACCGAAAGCGCTACCCAGGAACGCCGTCGGGTTGGCCAGCGCCTGATTCACCAGCGACTCGACCGAAAGAGGGCCCGGCTAGCCCGCGGGCTCTTCTTCGAGCTCCTCGCCTTCGGCGCGCTGGACGAACGAGCCCTGCACGGGCTCTTCCTCCGGTTCCTCCTCTGCGGCCTGCCGCTGCACCTGAGCAGGCGCCGTGGCCGGGGCGGCGGGAGCAGGAGCGGCCATGGCGCGTTCCGCTGTTGTCGCGGCTTCGCGTTCGAACCGGTCAGAGGGGTCGCTCACGCTGATGCCGCCGGCCGTCGGTGTGCCGTCCACTGGGCCGTTGCGCTGCTGCACGACGTGAGTCAGCTCGTGGGCCAGGGTCGTGCGGCCCTCGGGTGAACCCGGATCGAAGGCCGAGCGCTGGAAGACGATGTGCGAGCCCACTGTGTAGGCGTTCGCGTTGACCGACCTCGCCGACGCATCCGCGGTCTCATCGGAGTGCACCCGCACGTCCTGGAAGTCGTGGCCGAGACGACCTTCCATGTCCTCCCGGACATCGTGGGCCAGCGGTTCACCGGACCCAGAGATGACGTCGTGCACCGGCGAGCGTTCCTCCTCCAGCAGCGCGGCGGTGCCCGCGTTGCCGACGGTCCGTTGCAGACCCAGCACGCCCTGCGGGGTCACCGCGTCGAGCCGCCCGGAGAGTGCGGCCCGCATCTGCAGTGCGGACTCGGGCTCCTCCAACCGCGCTGCCTTAGGCCGCAGCGACCCGCCGCAGACGTGATCTCGCTCATGATCGTGCACTGCGCTCACCTCACCGCACGGTTTGGTACGAAGTCTCTCACCCAGGTGCGAACAATGGGCAGGCGTAACCGTGCTCTTCTCGGTGCAGTCCGCCGTGCCCGAACGGGCAGGGCACTGTCAGCCATTACGGCGGACTGGTGGGTTGGTGGGTCGTGCGTGTGCCACACCGAGGGCGGGATCCGGGCTCATGTATCCGATCAGCCCGGTGCGCCAAGTGTATGGTCGTGCCCTGGTCTCATCGGTTTGGCGGCACGCCCGCAATGTGGAGGTTCTGCCAGAAAGCCTGGTTCGCCGTGGCCGTTGCGGCTGCGCCACCGGGTGAGGGCGCAAGCTCGAGGGGCGAGCCACCTGATGATGGGTCGCCGGTCACGGAGACTTCGATCGTGCTGGCGCCGACAAACGCATCGAGGGACTCGTCGATCGGTATCTGTTGGCCCGGCTCCACAGTGCGCGTGAGGGCGAGCTGGCCACCGATCTTGACGGTGAACTGCACCGGTCCGGTGGCGCCGGCCTTCACCAGCCCGATCGTGACCATCAGGTGGTCACCTGAGATGATCTTCTGGTCAGGGGAGAGCGTGAACAATCCAGTGATCGATTTAGTACCGGTGTTTGGCGGGATGGTACCGAGCACTTTGTTATTCGTCTTGCCCAGCAGGACGGCGCCCTGAGCGTCGGTCACGTTCCCAGGAAACGTCAGTGGCCCGGCGCTGCTCTTCCACTTCGCCTTGCTGGCCATGCCGACCAGGTCGGTTGCCGTCGGCACTGCGACGATGAGTATCACGCCCTGGGGATTGTTGGGGTCCTGGGTTGCCTCGATCACTTTGCCTGCCGCGTACTCGTTGCTGTGCTTGTTCCTGGTCTTGACGTTCCCCGGGCCAAGACTTGCGGCGATGGCGCTGGCGGACTTGCCTTGAAAATCAAGCAGTTGCTGTGGCGTCAGTTTGGTGTTCGGGCCTGACGACACAATCATTATCACTGGCTTCCTGAGGTCGGCCATCGTCCCCTGCCCAGGATTCGTTCGTATGACGCGACCCTTCTCGAGATCGTTCGGAATCCGCTGGACATCGCCCACGGTGAAACCTTCCGCCATGAGCGCTGTCTTGGCCGTCTCCTCGATTAGGCTCTCAGTGTCCGGAACTATTTTTGGGCAGGGATCAGCGCATTTTCCGAGCGAGATGAACAGCTTGACGGGATCCCCTTTTTTCCACCGCATTCCGCCCATCGGGTCGGTCTTGGTCCATTTTCCTTTTGGCACCGTGTCCGACAGTTCTTTGAGTACCTGGGGGGTGTATTCCGCTTTCTTCAGTACATTGATGGCGGCGGTTTCGTCCAATGTGGTGTCGGTCGCCGGTATTGTTGGCCCGCGGAGCCCGGACACGGCGAACAGGGCGATCGCGATGGCGATGAGTGCGAATGCTGCGGTGGGGATCCACCAGGGGAAGACGGCGGTCTGTTGCCGGGTGCCGTTGAGGGTGATCGGTGGGTGCGGGCCAGCTGGGGTCAGCACGGCGGAGAACGGGTGGCGCTGGGTGCGGCCGAACCAGCGGTGCGGGCCGTTGATCCGGACCGAGTAGTCGATGTTGGCCCCGGGCGGCAAGGTCGTCGCCCCTCCGGGGGGATTGAAGGTCAGCTCGCCGTCCTGGTCGCGGAAGGCGATCTCGGTGTTGACTGGCGAGTTGCCGTTGTTGGTCACGTTCACCCGGTGTCGGGCCGGTCGGCGGCCCCGGCTGACCTCGGGCCGCAGGATGGCCTTGAGCTCGACGAAGGGCGTGACGATGACCTGTCCGCGGGCGACGTCGATGACGTCGCCGTGAATCCCCGAGCGGGCCGCGATCTCGAAGGGGGCCACGCCGGCTGGGCTCTGTGGCCCGCGGACCGGCGCGAACCGTGCCACGGCGTGCTGCTCGTCGTCGGGGTAGACCGACAACGTGGTGGGCGAGATGGAGGTGAAGGAGGCAGCTGGGCCGCCCGGCATCAGCTGGAACTCCTCCACCCGGGTGCCGAGGTTGCGCACGGTCACCGTGGCGCTGACCTCGCCGCCCGGGTCGACGGTCAGCTCGGCGGGCTCGATCGTCACGCGGACGCCGCGTTTCTGCGGCGGGCTGGCCGGGGGTGTCGGCGCCCGGGGAATCTGCCCTGGGGGTGGGCTGGCCGATGGGTAGGCCGGCGCGGGCACCATCGGCTTCGTGTCGGGGGGCGGCGCCTGCCTAACCATCGGGGGCGGGGCACTTGCAGCGCTCGCCCAGCCCAGGTAGGTCCGGCACTCTGGGTTCGGGCAGAAGTCGACGGCGCCAGGGTTCGCGAGGCCGCACTTCGGGCAATCTCCCACGGCGGCGCCTCCCTTCCGGAGCTGCCGTACCCCCCGAACTGCCCGCTCGGTGAGCTGATAGGTCCCGTCGAACTCCTCAGCCCATTGTCCGAACTGGTTGCCCTACAGTGCAGGGTGCCCCGGTGAACCCTGCCGGTCCGTGATCGGTGCCCGATCGGGCACTACGCCTGACCCCGATCGGGTACTGTCGGTGGATACAGCGGGTTAGCGGTCATCGTAGCTGCCCGAAGTACTTGCCAAACTCCGTCTCCAGGGTGAGCCGACCCAGCTTGCGATATTCCTGGTACACGCCGGCTACCAGGTCGGCGGTGCCGACCGATCGGTTCTCCTTAGCCGCGAGGTAGGCCGCGGAGACGACCGCGGAGCGGATGTTGCCGCCGGACAGCTCGAAGGCATGAGCGCAGAACTCGAGGTCCAGGTCGGCCGCCCGGGGAATGCGGCGCCCGAGGCAGCGATCCCACAACGTGGCGCGCAGTGCCGCGTCCGGCATCGGGAAATCGACGGCGAGGTCGAGCCGGCGCAACAGCGCCTCGTCGAGGTTGGCTCGCAGGTTGGTCGCCAGGATCGCCACACCGTCGAAGGACTCCATCCGCTGCAGCAGGTAGGCGCTCTCGATGTTGGCGTACCGGTCGTGCGCATCGCGCACCTCGGAGCGCTTGCCGAAGATGGCGTCCGCCTCGTCGAACAGCAGCACCGCGTTGACTCCGGCGGCCTCGGTGAAGATGCGCTCGAGATTCTTCTCGGTCTCGCCGACATACTTGTCGATCACTCCGGAGAGATCGACCGCATAGAGATCGAGATCGAGATCGGCCGCGATCACCTCGGCCGACATCGTCTTGTCGGTGCCCGAGTCGCCGGCGAACAGCGCGGTCACGCCCCGGCCGCGGCCGCCGCCGGGACGCATGCGCCACTCATCGAGCACCAGGGACCGGTGCCGGGCCCGCACCGCGATCTCCCGCAGCGCCGCGGCTGTGTGCTCCGGGAGCACCAGGTCCGCCCAGCCGACCGCCGGTTCGATCCGGCGGGCCAGCCGGGCCAGCCCAATCGTGTTCTGGGCCCGCGCTCCGTGGCCGAGATCCGTCTCGGTCACCGGGCTGCCCCGCACCTGCGCCTGCAGCTGGGCGGCGCGGGCGGCCTGGGCGACCTGCTCGGGGGACAGCACGAACTGTGCCGTCGCGGCACCCGGATCGAGCGTCGCGGTGAGCTGGCCATCGAGGCACTCCCGCCACAGCGCGGAGCGTTGCTCGGCCGTCGGGGTGCTCACCTCGACCAGCAGCGGCGGCGTTGCCGACCACAGCGGATCCCAGTGGATCGTGCCGGCGAGCACGACCGTCGCCGCGGAGCTGGACAGC
>JBOHFW010000133.1:0-16107 GCA_050699835.1 Pseudonocardiaceae bacterium
CCAGCGGAAATGGCCAGGTTCGAGCTGGTCAAGGCGCCAGCCGCCGTCGTGCTTCAGGCGGTGATCATGGCGACAAGCAGGGCCGAGGTTGTCCTCGGTGGTGGTTCCGCCGAGGGCATCGTCCACGGTGTGGTCGGCATCGGTGCCGCGGGCCGGGTTCCGGCAGCCGATCATGATGCAGTGCCGGTCGCGGATCTGGATGTAGCGGCGTAGCTCGGCGCCGGGGGTACGTCGGGCAGGGTCGCCCTCAGGGGGTCCCTGCGCGCTCGTGTACTGGCGGGCGAGGTCGGCGACCACGGGCGCCCAACAACCCACCGTGTCGGCGTTGCTGGTGAGTTCGTGCAGGGCTGTGGCGGGGATCTGCAACTCCACGATCTCCCGGGAACGAGCTGAGCGGCGTGCCGACCCGGTGGGACGGGCTGGGGTGATGCCGCAGTGCAGCAGTTTCCCGTGCTCGTCGGTGATGGCGAAACGCCACTGACCACGGGACATCAGGGTGGCGAGGTTGCGGGTCAGCGCGGCGTGGATCGGGCCCCAACCAGACAGCTCCCCGGGGTATTCGTCCTGCCCGAGCAGGGTGGACAGCCGCGCCCGCAGCTCCATTCCCGCGCCCGCCGGAGCGAGCGGCGACGGCGGGCCACCGGCGTCACACCCGTCCTCATCAGCCGCACCGCCCCGGCCGGAGTCGCTGTGGTCGGGCTCGTCCTCGCGGTCCGCGACACTATCGTCGCCAGGGCCCTCCTCCCGGGACGTGGTGCGGAGACGGTCCAGGATGGTCGCGTCGTCCAGCCCGGCATAGCTGCCATCAGTCATGCCGAGGAACAGATCCGCGCGAATATGGTCGATCGGGCGGGCGTCGCCGGCGCGTTTGGCGGCCTTGGCCAGGGCGTCAATATGCCCGCATGCCGCGGCAACCCGATCGACGGGCAGGTTGTACCCGGACAGGTTCGCCGAACCGTCCGGATTGCGATAACCGACCACCTTGCGCTCGGCCACAGCTTGTTCATACCGGCGCTGGGCCCACGCCGGATCGATGGCGATCGCCATCTTCTTGATCTTCTCGATCAGCTGCCCTGTGGTCAGCGTCAACACCCGGGGCAGCAGCGCGTCGCACACCCCGCGGGCCTGCTCGGGGGACAACTCGGTGGTCCATTCCGAGAGCACCCGGGCCCGGGGCTCATCAATCAAACCAGCGTCCATTGCGGCGTGTACCGCCGGCAACCGGGTGATCAGGTCATATGCCAGCGAGAACTGGGCATCCGCCGCACGACGGGTCAGCATCAGCGCAGCCCGGATCTCATCGGCGGAGAACTCGTCAGGGACGGCCATCCGGGTTAGATCGCCAGCCGGAACTCGACCGCGCAGCCCGACCTCGACCATCGCGGCCATCACCTGAGCCCGGTCGTGATTGAGCTGCCGGTACCGGGCCTTGAGTACCTCCACGCAGTCGAAACCCGACAACCGGGCCAGATCAATACCAGCCAGCGCAGCAGACAACCGGGGACCCGGCGGAATATCCGCCAGATCCTCCGGAATCACCTGCTGACTGGACACGAGATGACGCTAACACCCGACACCGACAATTCCGGGCTCCGTGATCGCCCGAATCACGTTGAGAGAACAAAGCCTAGCGGAGCATGCCGGCGACGGGGCGCAACCGCGAGGAACCTTCGTCTTGCAGGTAGTCGGAAGGGTTGGTTTCGTCGATGCCGTTGAAGACGCGCATCCGGCGTAGCACGATGGTCACCAACACGGCCACCACGAGATTGCCGACGAGCGCGACGAATCCAACGTAGATCTGCATCGGCGAGCCGGGGAATGGCTGCCAGCCGAGGATCGACAGCTTATCGAGCGCGAGCGCCGATCCGCCGAAGTGCATCTTGCCACTCGCCGGGTTGGGAATGTTGTAGAGCAACACCAGACCCCAGCTCATCCCGACCACCCAGCCTGCGACCAATCCCCAGATGTGGAACCAGCGGGTGTAGAGCGCGATCGCCACCATGGGCAGCGTCTGCAGGATGATCACGCCGCCGATCAGCTGCAGGTCGATGGCGTACTGCGGGTCGATGAACACGATGAAAACGACCGCGCCGAACTTCACCACCAGCGAGGCAATCTTGGCCTGCTTGCATTCCTGTTCCGCGGTGGCGTCACGATGCAGGTACGCCTTGTAAATATTCCGGGTCCACAGGTTCGCCGCCGCGATCGACATGATCGCAGCGGGCACCAGCGCACCGATCCCGATGGCCGCGAAGGCGATCCCGGTGAACCAGGAGGGGAACTGGCTCTCGAACAGCATCGGGACCACGGTGTTGGAATCCGGCCGACCGGTGGCCGCATTGACGATCGGTTCCGTGCCGGCCGCGATCGCGGCGTAGCCGAGTAACGCGAGCAATCCCAGCAGCAGTGAGTACGCCGGCAGGGCAATCATATTACGCTTGAGCACATCACGACCGCGGGCAGCTAATGCACCGGTGACCGCATGCGGATACAGGAACAGCGCCAGCGCCGAACCCAGCGCCAGCGTGACGTACTGCAGCTGATTATTCGCGCCGAGCAGGATTCCATCAGCCGGCGCTGGCGTGGCGTCGAACTTCGCGTCCGCAGCGTCGAAAATGGAGCCCCACCCACCGAGCTGCGCCGGCAAGATGATCACCGCGGCGATAATCACCAGGTAGATCAGCGTGTCCTTGACGAACGCGATCAGCGCGGGCGCCCGCAGCCCGGACTGGTAGGTGTAGAGCGCGAGGATCACAAAAGCCACAAACAGCGGGGCGTGCCCGGCGAGCCCGGCCCCGTTGAGGCCCATGGTGCGTAGCACCGCCTCCAGCCCGGCCAGTTGCAGGGCGATGTAGGGCATCGTCGCGACGATTCCGGTGATCGCCACCAGCAGCGCCAGCGTGGCGGACCCGTAGCGGCCGGCCACGAAATCCGCCGGCGTGACGTACCCGTGCACCCGGGACACCGACCACAACCGGACCAGCGGCAGGAACACCAGCGGGTAGACGAGCACCGTGTAGGGCAGCGCGAAGAACCCCATCGCCCCGGCACCGAACATCAGCGCGGGCACCGCAACGAAGGTGTAGGCGGTGTACAGGTCACCACCGATCAGGAACCAGGTGACCCACGAGCCGAACCGGCGACCACCGAGCCCCCACTCGTCGAGGTGCTCGCGATTGTCCGCGGCCCGCCACCGCGCGGCGTAGAAACCCAGCCCAGTGACAAGAGCGAACAGCAGCGTGAAGATGACCAGCTCGGTCCAGTGCAGCGTCATCGCCGGCCCCCGGCCTTCAGGTACACCACCGCCACGCACACCACCCCGATCGGGATGAACAGGAACTGCACCCAGTAGAAGAATGGGAACCCGAGCAACCGCGGCTCGTCACTGTTGTACAGCGGCGACACCAACACCAACAACGGCACCAACAGCAACAGGTTCCAGCGCATCCCGACATTATGCGCATTCAGCGAGCTGCGGGGGAGGGGCAACTCAGTCGCTCCTTGAGGGCCTCGAATTCGTCGTGGAGCGTGGAAGGTAGGGCAGTGCCGATCTTGGTGAACCACTGGTCGATAAGGGGCAACTCCGCTTGCCACTCCTCGACGTCCATCGCAAGCGCGGCAGCGACGTCCTCCAGCGCGGTGTCCAAGCCGGAGAGGTCGAGATGCGCAGGCTGGGGTACCCGGCCGATCGGGGTGTTGGCGGCGGCGGCCCGGCCCTCGATCCGCTCGATGATCCACTTCAGCACTCGGGCGTTCTCCCCGAAACCCGGCCACAGGAAGCGACCGTCAGTACCGCGCCGGAACCAGTTCACGTAGAAGATCTTCGGTAGCTTGCTGGCGTCGGCGCCCTTGCCGACGTCGATCCAGTGCTGGAAGTAGTCGCCGGCGTGGTAACCGATGAACGGCAGCATCGCCATCGGATCACGGCGCACCTCACCCACGCTGCCGGCCGCGGCGGCGGTCTTCTCGCTGGAGAGCGTGGCACCCAGGAACACCCCGTGCGACCAGTCGAAGGCCTCGTTGACCAGGGGGATCGTGGTGGCCCGGCGGCCGCCGAACAGGATCGCCGAGATCGGCACGCCAGCCGGGTCGTCCCACTCCTTGGCGAGCACCGGGCACTGGGACATTGGGGTGCAGTACCGGGAGTTGGGGTGCGCGCTCCGCGCGCTGGCGGCGGGCGTCCAGTCCTGCCGCCTCCACGAGGTGGCGTGCTCAGGTTGCCCCTCCATACCCTCCCACCAGATGTCGCCGTCGTCGGTGAGCGCGACATTGGTGAAGATCGAGTTCCCGGAGCACAGCGTGCGCATGGCGTTGGGGTTGGTCTTCCAGCTGGTGCCCGGGGCGACGCCGAAGAACCCGTTTTCGGGGTTCACCGCATAGAGCCGCCCATCAGCGCCGAAACGCAGCCACGCGATGTCGTCACCGAGGGTCTCGGCCTTCCAGCCGGGGATGGTCGGCGCCAGCATCGCCATGTTGGTCTTGCCACAGCCCGACGGGAACGCCGCCGCGATGTAGTGCACGACCTGCTCCGGGCTGGTCAGCTTGAGGATCAGCATGTGCTCGGCGAGCCAGCCTTCGTCGCGGGCCATCGCCGAGGCGATCCGCAGCGCGTAGCACTTCTTGCCCAGCAGCGCGTTGCCGCCGTAGCCGGATCCGTAGCTCCAGATCAGCCGTTCCTCGGGGAAGTGGCTGATGTACTTGGTGTCGTTACACGGCCAGGGCACATCGGGTTCGCCGCCCTCCAGCGGGTGGCCCACCGAGTGCAGGCACGGCACGAAATCCGCCTCACTGCCGTCAGCCTGGATGAACTTACGTAGCGCCCCAGTACCCATCCGGGTCATGATCTTCATCGAGCACACCACGTAGGCGGAATCGGTGATCTCCACGCCCAGCTTGGGATTCGGGTCATCCAGCGGGCCCATGCAGAAGGGCACCACGTACATCGTCCGGCCGCGCATGCACCCCCGATACAACCCGGTCATAATCTCTTTCATCTCGTCGGGGTGCATCCAGTTGTTGGTGGGGCCGCAGTCCTGCTCGGCCCGGGAACAGATGAAGGTGCGTTCCTCCACCCGGGCCACATCGGTTGGGTTCGAGGCGGCCCAAAACGAGTTCGGCTTGCGCGCCAGCCGGGTGAACGTGCCGGCCTCGACCAGTCGCGTGGTAAGGCGGTCCCACTCCTGATCGGATCCATCGCACCACTCGATGCGATCGGGCTGAGTGAGCTCTGCGGTCTCACGCACCCAGATCAGCAACTGCGAGTGGCGAGTGGGGGGGTCGTCGAGATCTGATTCGGTCTCCAACATCGGCGATGCGGTCACTGCCCGTCTCCTTCGTGAGCCAACCGGCTCCCATCCGACCGACAGCGTTCACCGGCGAACGCCGAGTACCGCCTCATGCTCGGCACAGGCGGTGGACGTCGAAGGGATCAAGAACAACAGTAGTACCGAAGGCGAGCAGCCGCTCGTGATTGAGAACTTCCTCACAAAGCAGGCTGTCACGCTCGCCGACGCGCTCAGCGAGCTACAACCTGCGCAACCCCCAGCAGATGGGCCAGCGCTTGAAGGGCCTGGAGATCACGGTGAAGCCAGCTCCGACCGCTAGATCTCAGCGCGTCGCGCTGCTACTCGTTCACGTAGTTGAACACTATTTCCGCGTCATCGAGTGCCTTCCTCGCATCCGACACCCCGTAGGCGCGGGAGGTCGTTCGCCCCGTAGGGTGGGCACTGGGTTGAGCGCGCAGATCCTGGTAGGCCGAGAGCCGCCAGATGGCGTCCTGAAGGTCGGAGGGGAGGTCCCCTGTCGCTGCCCGGAACTCGGCACCCAGGTGGATCAAGTCACAATTATTGGGGACTCTTGTCCCAACTCTGAGGAGGTATGCGGTGAGTCCACGCTGAGCGGAATCCTCTGCCATCTCGCAGATCATATCGGAATGCTCGTCAGGCTTTAGACTCTTCGCCGCCTTTAGCGTCTTACTCGCCTTTTCTCCCCAGCCATCGTCATTGAACATGTTGGACTCCCGTAACGACTTGTTCATGTTATCCATCATGATATGGAACCTTTCATTAGTCATGTGCGGATCGATGCCCAGCCCCTCGTGCCAGCTAATGCCAATTTTTTGCAGCGCCTCCACAAATTCTGAAGCGTTCGGCAGGGTCCTGACCTGTAAATGACTCCAACGGATCAGCGTTGGGGCGTTCTTGGGCACACAACCGCAATGATTCACCGCGGTCAATATGAAGTCGTAATCAGATACCTGATTCTCGGCCGCAGACCAGTCAGACTCTCGCGACGGTTTTTCACTCGTAATTGGGAAAAAGCGGTACAAGAAGGTCAGAAGGGGCAGAGCTGAGCTCCAGAACTGTCGAGGCCGTTCGGTGACGAGCAGCGCCCGCAGCGCCCAGGCCTCCAGCCGCTTATGCATTTCCTTAAGGTTTTCCTTAAGGTCGGCGTTCGATAGTCTCTCCGTCCAGCCGGGCTCTCTTGGCGGCGGCCTTAATCGTGGCGTCGAGAGGTTGTCTAGGAGTTCTGCGGTCTTCTGAGCTAACATTCGGTCGAAAAGACGCCAGTTCTCCGCGGCGTTCCTGAGGACGCGGTCCTGCGCCCTGGTTGCAATCTCACCGCCTTCAGAATTCGCTTTATCCTCGCCCAAGGCTTCCAGCGCGTCCTGCTCGTCCGCTGCACGCAGCCGGGCGAGACGGTCACTGGAATAAGCGGCGAGCAGCTTCTGCAGCTCCTCGAAGTGTTCATTGAACTCGTCGCTGGTCAACCGGCTGCGGCGCGACCGTCTCACCAGCACGACGACGATCACAATAATGATGGCGGCAAGCCCGGACCCCACCCACCAATCGGCCTTCCAGAGATCGATGTATTGGGCTAGGAATTCATTCCATATGGAGACGATACCCAACACGCCGGCAAAAAACAGAGCGACCCATTGGAGCACGTCGGTTTCCCGAGCACGCCGCTCGTCGAACGCGTAAGTCATGCTCTTCATCAGCGCTTGATAGGTGGAGCGGACTTGGTGTGACTTCTCGATTACACTCTGGGCGTCGCGGCGGGCTTTGTCGAAGTAGCCTGCCTTGATCAGCGAGTCTCTGATCGCCGAGTGCCCGGGCATCGCCGAGTGGCCGGACACTGGTCGCTCGGTGAACTCCCGATCGAACCGGTCGGTCAAGTCGTGCGCCACGGCCTCGATCCGCTCGATCGTGTGCTGCGCGTTAGCGGCCTCTTCCTCCAAGTCTGCGATACCTTGCAGCACGATTTGGTGGATCAGTTCGATCAACCGGTGCGCTTTGCCGATATCGGAACCCCGCACCACGGGGAGGAACAGAGCGATCTGATCCCATAACGCCAATCCCTGCGCGCCGACCTTCTCGTAGAGGTTGAGCTGGCTGCGGTACATGTCGATGTCGGTGATGATTTCTAAAAGCCGCGTCGCGGCATCGGCCTCCAGATCGCTGAGCGTCTGGATCATTTTCTGCAGGTCGTCCTCATCGATTGCAGAGGAGGCCAAGGGCAGAATGAGGTACACAGGCCGGTCGTGCGCCAACCGGGGACTGGACACGAACCGGCGAAACACGCGCGCTCGGCCGCCAGTTCGGCCGCCAATATCGCCGATTCCCAGACCCATCGTGTCCGGGCCGGGCACACGCAGCAACGTACCGAGCAGGTCGTGTTGCCCGACCACACGGCCGTTCCGGGACGCGGCACTAGTCATAGCGAGATCTCGACCCGTCGCCACCCAAAACCACGGCGACCGATGCTCTCGACCCGTCGCCACCCAAAATCGCGGCGGCTGATACTCGCGGCCCAGAATCGTCACCTGTGCGGCTGGAAAGAACGCATGCACGTGGTCCTGGAAACCCCGTCGGAGGGCCTGCGCATACCGGTCACGAAGCGCCTCCAGATCGTCGGCGAGCGAGAAAACGTCCTCGCGGTCCCTGACAGTTCCGGATGGAGCCAAAGGGTCCCAGGAGAGGATGCGCGGTTCGTATGTGTACACCGTGAACGTCGCGTACAGCCAGTAGTGCCCAAGATGCTCCCGAAAGCGCAAGTCGATCACCACATGCCCCGGAGCGGCAAGGTCCTCGCCGAGCGGCCCATGGATCAACCCGGCGGCTCGCGTTGAATTCAAATACACCCGACAGGCGAATAAGTTCATTTGCGCGGCGAGGAGTTCGGGTGCTCTCCGCAGCTTAGTCCTATTGGCAGTCAGCTCACATTGCCCGAGACCCTCGACGATAAAATTTATCCTATTATCTACATGATTGGTTCCGAAAAATGCACCAAATGCGATGGTATCTTTTTGAGTCTTCCCTCTCTCGTCCTCAAAATATTTTTTCTTGTTCTCATACCAGTCCCACGGCCGCACCAGGAGAGGATCGGAACTGATGCGGTCTCTCAGCGAGTCTGCCATGTCATTGAGCTCGACTACTTTGGGTTCGAGCGAAATCCCGGCGCTGGGTGCAGGCATGGGGCTGTCACGATCACTAGCGTTGGAAGGGCCCGGTAGCGGATCCTTCAGCAGGATGTTGAGCAAAGACCTGTAGCGCGACGAGCTTCGCTGCTCCTGGGAAGCAAACGGCGTGATGTCCCAGTGCGCCCAGATAACATCGCTCATGGCCAGGCGGGTGACAACGGCCGGAGTCGGCTTATGCGGTTTGTCCTGCACCGCAGACCTGGATCCGCTCCCCGGCTCGCTCTGGTCCCGCACCTCCGCCATGTGGTGCCCACTTGCTCCTGATCGGCCGCATCCACCGTACGCACGATGTAACGTGGCACCCTAGCAGGGCCATTCCCCGACTCTTCGCCCCAGAATACAGCTGGAGACGTACTTCACGTTACGTACTTCAAGGCTAGCTGGCCTGGCTGACGGAGGACATGTTGAAGTCGGGGATGCGGATGGGGGGCATCGCGGTGCGGGTGAACCAGTCCTTCCACTCCCGGCACAGCGTGCGCTCGGTGGCGCCGACCTCGGTGGCGCGCCGGATGAGGTCGATCGGGCTCTCGTTGAACCGGAAGTTGTTCACCTGGCCGGCCACCTCACCCTTCTCGATGAGGTACACGCCGTCCCGGGTCAGGCCGGTGAGCAACAACGACACCGGATCGACCTCGCGGATGTACCACAGGCAGGTCAGTAGCAACCCCCGTTCGGTAGCCGCCACCAGGTCATCGGTCGAGGCCGACGAGCCCCCGGTCAGCATCAGGTTCTCCGGCGGTGGGGTGTACTGGCCGCCCAGCTCCTGGGCGGCCCCCCGGGGATAGGTCAGCGCGTGCACCGTGCCCTCGCGCAGCCAGTCCACCCGGTGCATCGGGGCGCCGTTGTCGAAGACGCTCACCGAGTCGCCCGAGGCGGTGGTCGTGAGGAACGGCGAGGTCTGCAAGCCCGGCGCGGTGGGATCGGTGGACAACGTCAATGGCAATCCGGTGAGCCGCTCACCCAGCCGGGTGCCGCCGGAACCCTCGCCGGACGCCGCGAAGGCCGATCGCCCCTCGTGCGCTGAACGGCCGTCCATCGACCACACCATGTCGAGCATCAGATCGGCGACCGCCGAGGGCGGCAGGATCGTCTCGTACCGCCTGGCGGGCAGCGTCACCTGCCGCGTCGACCAGCTCAGCCGCCGCCGCACCTCGGCGAGGAGAGCGGCGAAGTCCAGATCGCTGAAATCAGCCGTGTAGGCCCCAGTCCAGGCGCTGCGGGTGAGGTCGGCGGCGACCTTGCCGTTGAGCTCGACGGTGCCGGTGGGCTGCACCCAACGGCGGTGCAGCCCGGTCGAGGACGCCAGCCAGGTGGTCTCTAGGCGGTGCTCGGCGAACCCGTAGAGCAGCTCGTCACGACCGAACGCCGCCGCCAGCCCATCGATCAACCCGGCGAACACCCCGATCTCAGTGGCCGCCGCCGGGGTGTCAAAGTCCTCATCGCCCGTACCCTCCAGCAGCGGTGCAGCGTCCCGGGCCAGGCCGGACTGGTGGGCGGCCTGCTCGCTGGCCACCACCGCGGCGCACACCTCGTCGAGGTCCACCCCGTTGCCACTGACCACCCCGACGGCCGGGCCATCCGTCCCATCCACCACCGAGATCACCGAGAACGAGCGGGTGGTGGTGTGCCCGTTGGTTGTCATCGTGTTGTTCGCCCAGCGCAGGTTGACCTCGCTGGTATCGGTGAGCACCACCACGCACCCGTCGGCCCTGGACGCCTCCAGCGCGGCGGTGGTCAGCTCGGCTGGGCCCATCACTGGCCGGCCTCCTCGCGGGAGTTGAGCACGGTGATACCGCGGAACAGCGCCGAGGGACACCCGTGGCTGACCGCCGCGATCTGGCCGGGTTGGGCCTTACCGCAGTTCATCGCACCGCCGAGCACCCACGTCGACGGGCCACCGACGGCCTGCATCGCGCCCCAGAAGTCGGTGGTGGTGGCCTGGTAGGCAACATCACGAAGCTGGCCAGCCAGCTGACCGTTATCGATGCGATAGAAGCGCTGCCCGGTGAACTGGAAGTTGTACCGCTGCATGTCGATCGACCAGGAGCGGTCGCCGACGATGTAGATGCCGCGCTGCACTCCGGAGATCAGCTCAGCGGTCGTCGTGTCGGTCGTCGGGTCCGGCTGTAGGGAGACATTGGCCATGCGCTGGATGGGCACGTGGTGCGGTGAGTCGGCGAACGCGCACCCCGCCGAGCGCTCCAGCCCCAGCCGGCGGGCGAACACCCGATCGGTCTGGTAGCCGACCAGCGTCCCCTCGCGCACCAGGTCCCACTGCGAGGTGGCTACCCCGTCGTCGTCGTAGCCGATGGTGGCCAGCCCATGGCGTTGGGTGCGGTCCCCGGTGACGTGCATGGCCGGCGAGCCGTAACGCAGGGTGCCGAGCTTGTCCGGGGTGGCGAAGGAGGACCCGGCATAGGCCGCCTCGTAACCGATCGACCGATCGTATTCGGTGGCGTGCCCTACCGACTCGTGGATGGTCAGCCACAGGTTGGTCGGGTCGATCACCAGGTCGTAACGGCCGGGCTGCACGCTGGGTGCCTTGACCTTCTCGGCCAGCCACTCCGGGATCTGGGCGAGCTCGCCATCCCAGTCCCATGCGGTGGTGCCGCTGACGTACTCCCAGCCCCGGGCGGTCGGTGGCGCGCAGGTCCGCATGGTCTCGAATGAGCCGGCGGCCCGATCCACCGCGGTGGCGGTGACAGTGGGATGGATCCGGACCCGCTGCTGGGTGGTGCTGGTGCCCGCCGAGTCGGCGTAGAACTTGTTCTCCTTCTCCGCGCGGAGGATCACGTCAGTGTGTTCGACGCCGTCCGCAGCGAGCAGCCGGTTGGACCATTCCGAGAGCAGCGCCACCTTCTCACCCAGGGGCACTGTGAACGGGTCGATCTCATGGTCACCAGCCCACACCACGTCGGCGTGCACCGGCTCGGCGACCAGCTCCACCCGCTCGGCGTTGAGCGGGCGCAGGGTGCGGGCCACTTCGACAGCCCGCTGCGCGGTGGCCACGGCGGAGGCCGGGGTCAGCTCGAGGTGCGAGGCGAAGCCCCAGGTGTCCTCGACGATCACCCGGACGGCCAGCCCGATGGTGGTCGAGTCCTGCGCCGTCGCGACGGCCCCATCGCGCAGCCGTAGTAGCTGCCGGCCGATCCGCTCGATCCGGACGTCGGCGTACTCGGCCCCCAGCTCACCAGCCCGCGCCAGGGCGGCATCGGCCAACGGCCGCAGCGGCAGGGCAAGGAAGTCGGGATCGATCACACTCATAGTCACATCGCCCGACCCTAACCGACCCTAGCGCCGCCGCGGCTGACCGCGTTCTGTGGACAGACTGTAGCAAAAAGTGCGCAGATAACTGCGGTCTGTTCCCAGAACGCGGTAGATATCACTGAGCGTGGTTAGACATGTACTGAAAGTTATTGTTGCGCACATCACTGTCATGCCCTAGCTTGTGCTTGCATGACCACGGAGAGTAAGGGGGACCGCTCAGGTCATCTAGGGGGCCACCATGTTGCAGCGGATGAACACAGTGTCGCTGATGAACACCGTGTTGCTGATGAACACAGTGTTGCTGATGAATACACTGCTGATGTGATACCGGGCAGAGATCGCGGAGACGCTGAACTGCGTCGACGATGGGGGCATCGTGTCGCGATAGGTTTCCCGGGGCGCACCCATCATCAGATAACAGGCTGACAGCCAAGGATATCGGCTGCTCACTGTTCGGCGGCTGCGTACATTTTCGCTGCGTACATCTTCCCTAAGTCGCTTCGGTCCTTGTCGCTTGCATGGCTACTCCATCGGCTGAAAAAGGGGAAAGGGAGCGTTATGAGGATCTCGCAAATTTTCGCAATGGGTGCCGGCTACGACAGTGGCCCCTACTACAGTGACTACGAGGGGCGCAGCGACAACCCCTGCTACAGCAGCTGGCCCTACTGCGAAAGTGCTATCGGCCCCTTCGACTACGGTCCCCGAGGAGACCGCAAGGGCCTCGCACATATCCTCGGCAGCGCCAAAGAGGGCGGTGGGATCCTCGGGATCTTGGCCCACTAGATCGTCACCTGCGCAACCAGGCTGGAAGTCCTAAGATGTCCGAGATCTACCGGCAGCTTCGGTGGCTCCTGGTCTCCGGAATCCCCATCGGGGTCAGGGTGTTTAACCAGGGGCCTGGTAGGGGACAACCCCCATGTGTCCGCCCACGCGGTACGACATCGTATGAGTTGTCGGTCGCACCGCCTGGGCGCAGCGCCGGGACGCCCAGCCAGCTGATCGAACGCCCGTGACGCGTACAGGGGATGCGCGAGGCGGGCATCCGGGGGACGGGCCCGGGTCGCCATTTCGGGGAGCGACCCGGGTCCTCCTCGATGCGTGGCCGCCGAACAACTACCCAGCGTCGTGATCGGGTGCGGAACCGCCCTGCTGCTGTGCCCAACCCTGGGCGAGCTGGCAGAGCCGCTGAGCGAGCTCGTCCGCGGTGGCCTCCGGATCACTACTGCGTCCGGCCGCCAGGCCGAGCAGGTAGGCGGTGAGCGGAGCGGCCGGCCGAGCGACCTCGTGCGCGACATCCCGGGACATGTCCAGTACCCGGGATTGCATGGCAGCTGGCGAGACGATGGCGGCGATATCCAGTTCGCGACACACGAGCTCGACCCAGTCCTTGAGCGTGTTCATACCGATCATCCTCGCGTCCGGACCGTCGCCAGGCCAGGCTGGTGGGATGCCAGGGACGAGCCAGACCATCTACCCGCAGCGGGCCCGGATGACCGCCGGGCAGCAGCGCGCGTGGGAGCGCAGCTGGAACCGGTGGGGTATCGAGGTCGTGGACCTGCCCGACGGCCCGCTGGACACCGCCGGATGGTTCGGCCGCACCGCGCCGGTCGTCCTGGAGATCGGTTCCGGGATGGGCGAGTCGACCGCGTCGATGGCTCTCGACGCACCCGAGATCGACCACGTGGCCGTCGAGGTCTACCAGCCCGGGTTGGCCCAGCTCCTGCTGCGCATCGAACAGGCCGAGATCACCAACCTACGGCTGCTCCGAGGGGACGCCTACCCGGTGTTGCGCGAGCACACCACGCCCGGCAGCCTGCACGGCGTCCGGATCTATTTTCCCGACCCGTGGCCCAAGCGACGCCACCACAAGCGTCGGCTGGTCAACCTCGACTTCGTCACCCTGACGGCGTCCCGGCTGGCGGTGGGCGGGACCCTGCACCTGGCCACCGACTGGGAGCCGTACGCGGAGGAGATGCTCGCGGCCTGCACCGCCGAGCCGGCCCTGCGCAACACAGCTGACAGTCACAGCTTCGCGACCCGGCCAACCTGGCGGCCGGTGACTAAATTCGAGCAACGGGCCCGGGACGAGGGCCGGGTCGTGCGCGATCTCCTGTTCATCAGGGTCTGACCCTCTTTCCGGGCGTGTCGCGCGCTGACGTCCGGTGTGTCCACCGGCAGTGCCCGCCCACCGGGGCCCGCCGATAGGGCAGGATCGGTGACCATGAACCCGGCGCCAGCCTCAGCCATCCCGATCACCTTGCTCGTCTGGGATGCGCCCAACATCGACATGAGTCTGGGCTCGATCCTGGGCGGGCGTCCCAGCTCGGCATCCCGGCCGAGGTTCGACGCGCTGGGTCGCTGGTTGATCGCCCGAGCTGGGTCCGACACCGAACCTGAGGCGACTGTGTTCACCAACGTCGCATCGGGCAGTACCGACTTCGTGCGCCCCTGGGTGGAAGCGCTGCGCAACACCGGGTTCGCAGTGTTCGCCAAACCCAAAATTGATGAATCGGACATCGACGAGGATATGCTGACGCATATCCGCTCCCGCCATGAGCAGGGTGTGCTGCGTCAGTTGCTGGTGGCCTCCGGAGACAGCCGAGCGTTCCGGGAGCCATTGGAAGAGTTGGTCGCCGGGGGCGTCGGCGTCACCGTGCTCGGGTTCCGGGAGCACGCCTCGTTCGCGGTCAACTCCGAGGTGCTCGGTTTTGAGGACCTGGAGGACATCCCGGAGCTGTTCCTGCAGCCACTGCCCCGGATCACCCTGGAGACGCTGCCACCCGAAGGTGCCTGGCTCCCACCGCTGCGGCCGCTGATCGCGTTGCTGCGACACACCGTCGCGGAGCCCATCCCATGATGCGGTCCATATCATGATAAGAGTCAGTGCGCCGGTGGTGTTGCTCTGCGACGAGCACTGCACGGTGTTGCGCGACGCCGTGGTGGACGTCGATGCCGCCGGCCGGATCGCCCACGTTGGACTCGCGGCCAGCGCGCCGCCGGCACCCGGACCGGTGTCCGCACTGACCGGGATCCTGATGCCCGGGCTGGTCAACGTGCACGCACACACGGCGATGACCGGGCTGCGGGGCCTGGGTGGGGATCTGCCGCTGATGCGCTGGCTGACGGAGGTGATCTGGCCTGCCGAGATGCGGGTGGACGCCGATGACGTGCGAGCCGGAATGCTGGTCGGCGCCCTGGAGATGCTCGGCTCCGGGATCACCACCAGCGTCGAGATGTACTTCTACCACGATGCGGTGGCGGACGCGGTGCTGGCTGCGGGCAGCCGGGCGGTGGTGACGCCAGGCATCATCGCGGCCCCGGGCTGGGACCGGTTGGGCACCTGGCAGCAGATGCTGGACGGTGTCAGCCGCTGGATCGACGCTGACGGGCTCCGTTTCGGACCCGGCGAGCGCATTGAGGTGGGCTACGGTCCGCACGCCGCCTACACGCTGCCCACCGAGGCGCTGGCCGCAGCCGGCGCAGCCGCTCAGGAACGCGGTGCGCTGCTGCACATCCACGTTGCCGAGACCACCGGCGAGGACACCGCGATCCGCGAAGCGCACGGCTCGGTGCCGCTGCTGCTGGAGAGCTTAGGAGTGCTCGGTGAGAACGCCCGAGTGCTGGCCGCGCATGCCGTCCACCTGTCTGACACTGACATCGCGGTGCTGTCCCGGCACCGGGTCGGGGTCGCGCACTGCCCAGGGTCCAACAGCAAGCTTGCCTCCGGCGTCGCGCGGCTGGCCGATCTGCGCTCCGCCGGGATCGCCGTCGGCTTGGGCACCGATGGTCCAGCTTCCCATGATGATCTCGATCTGTGGAATGACACCCGGCTGGCTGCCATGCTGGCCAGGCTGGCCTCGGGAGATGCCGCCGCGGTGACCGCGGCCCAGGCGCTGCTGATGTCCACCCGTGGTGGCGCGACCGCATTGGGACGCGATGATCTCGGCACGCTGCGTCCGGGAGGGTGGGCCGATCTGGTGCATCTTGGCGCCGACGATCCCGCATTCGCGACCGGGTTGGATGTGCCCGACGGTCAGTTGCTGGCCAACCTGGTCTGGGGTGCTGGGGCTCGCGCGGTGCGGGACGTATGGGTCGCCGGAGAGCGGGTATTGCATGGCGGTGTCTCGACACGGGTCGACACCGCGGAAGCCCACGCGACACTACGCACGAGAGTGTCGCGAATCACTACTAGGTGAGGCGTGGCGGAGCAACCTAGTGGCCTGATCGGAGTACCATACTCTGACTTTTACACTTGTCGGGGAGACGGGAGACGCGGTGGGTCGTCACGCGGCCGCCCAGGATCCGGTACACGTGCTGTATGTCGGCAGTTCCGCCGATCTGGGGGCACTGCGCCGGCT
>JBOHFW010000134.1:0-3797 GCA_050699835.1 Pseudonocardiaceae bacterium
CTATAACGCAGCTTTCGCTGGTGGACCGGTCCGCTTGCGGGAGCTGGGTGCGGCGGACATCTCGGCGATGTACCGACCCAAAGTTGACGCGAGTGCCCTGCTGGATCGGCTCAGCCGCCAGCACAGCCCTCGACATTTCGTTCTTTTCTCCTCTATTACCGGCGTGCTGGGATCGCGTCGTCTCGCTCATTACGCGGCAGCCAGCGCGTTTCTCGACGGCCTCGCCCAGTCGCGCGCCGCGGCAGGCTTACCCGCTACCGTGATCGACTGGGGGATATGGAGCGGACGGCTTACCGCCGCTGATTCGGAGACGCGAGCCTACATCAGCTCCGCTGGCCTGCGGCCAATGGCTGACGAGACCGCCATCCGGGCCCTCGGCCAGATGCTCGTTCCCCAGGCGCCAACGCGGGCCGCCGTCGTCGCCGCGGACTGGTCGCTGCTTGCCGCCGCCTACCAATCCCGGGCCGCGCTGCGGCTCCTCGAGGGCGTAGGGGTCACCGGAAAGGCGGACACGACCGGGAGCCGTAGTGCGGTCGAGGGCGTCATCAGGGGCGAGGTACGCGCCCAGATCAGCGAGGCTGTCCCAGCGGATCGGCGCACCCTCCTGCATGCAGCGATACGCGCACAGGTGGCGGGGGTCATGCGCCTGCCCTCCCCTGAGTCACTGGATCCAGCTGGCGGTTTCTTCCAGCTCGGCATGGACTCGCTGATGAGCGTCCAACTACAACGCCGGCTCGCCACGGCGCTGGATCTGGACATCCCACCGGCCGCGGTCTTCAACCACCCGTCGGTGCAGTCGCTGACCGACCACCTGCTGACCCTCCTGCCCGACGCGGCTGACTCCAGGGGTGCGCCTGGTGCGCTCCCGACCACGGTGGCGGTTTCGGATCCGATCGCTGTCGTGGGTATCGGCTGCCGTTTCCCGGGCGCCGTTTCCGGACCGGCGGAGTTCTGGCGGTTGCTGGACGAAGGCCGGGACGGCATCGTCGAAACCCCTGCTGCCCGGTGGGACGCCGACGTCTACGACGGAAGCGACCCCACACTGCCCGGCACGATTGCCAGCCGCCTAGGCGGATTCCTCACCCAGTGGGCGCCGGACGAGTTCGATGCCGAGTTCTTCGGGATCTCGCCCCGCGAGGCCGAGACGATGGACCCGCAACAGCGGTTGCTGCTCGAAACGGCCGTCGAGGCGCTCGCCCACGCCGGCATAGCCCCAGACGGGTTGCGGTCCTCCCGGACCGGCGTCTTCGTCGGCATCACCACCCACGACTATCTCCTCGCGTGGACGCGGCAGAACCCCATTCAGGGGATCGATGCCTACACCACCACCGGCAACGCCGCCAACTTCGCGGCGGGACGCATCTCCTACCTGCTGGGGCTGACCGGACCCAGCCTCGCAGTCGACACAGCCTGCTCGTCGTCGCTGGTCGCCCTCCACCTTGCCGCGCAGGCACTACGCACCGGTGACGCCGACACCGCACTGGCGGCCGGCGTCAACCTCATGCTCACTCCCGACGCGAGCCTCTCGTTCTCCCGCTGGGGCATGCTCTCGCCCCAGGGACGGTGCAAGACGTTCGACGCGGACGCAGACGGCTTCGTGCGCGGCGAAGGCTGCGGTGTCGTGGTGCTCAAGCGGTTGGCCGACGCGGTGCGGGACGGTGATCGGCTGCTCGCCGTGCTCCGCGGCACCGCGGTCAACCAGGATGGGCCCAGTAGCGGACTGACCGTCCCCAGCGGACTCGCCCAGGAGACGGTGATCCGGACCGCGTTGCACCGTGCTGGGCTCAGCCCTGACGACGTGGACTACATCGAAGCGCATGGCGCTGCTACGGCCCTCGGTGACCCCATTGAGCTGGAGGCACTCGGTGCCGTCTTCGGGGCACAGCGGGAACGACCGCTGGTCGTCGGGTCGGTGAAAACCAACCTCGGTCACCTCGAAGCCGCCGCCGGTATCGCTGGGTTCATTAAAACCGTCCTCGCACTCGCTCACGGGCGCATCCCGCCGCACCTGTCCTTCCGCGAGCTCACCCCCCGGATCAGTGCCCGTGCCGCGCGCGTTGCCATTCCCACCGATGGCCTGGCCTGGCCCTGTGTCGATCGTCCTGCCCGAGCGGGTGTCTCCTCGTTCGGAGCGAGCGGCACCAACGCGCACGTCATCCTGGAGGCGCCACCGCCGCACGTCACCGCTGGACGTTCCAGTGTCTGGGTCTTTTCTGGGCAAGGCTCGCAATGGCCGGGTATGGGGCAGCGGCTCCTCGCCGAAGAGCCAGCGTTCGCCGCCGCGGTGACCGAGCTGGACCCGATCTGTGTGGCCGAGGCGGGTTTCTCGCTTCAGGAGGTGATCACCGCTGGTGAGGAGGTTAGCGGGATCGACAGGGTGCAGCCGGTTCTTTTCGGGATGCAGGTTGCACTTGCTGCGCTCTGGCGCTCGCGCGGTGTGCAGCCGGCTGCGGTCATCGGGCATTCCATGGGGGAGGTGGCTGCGGCCGTTGTCGCGGAGGCGCTCACGCCCGCAGACGGGATGCGCGTCATTGCCCGACGTTCCCGGCTGCTCCGCACCATCGCCGGGAACGGTGCCATGGCTGTCCTGGAGCACCTGGTTGACCTGCCCGACGGGATCGAGGTGGCCTCGTACTCCGCACCCCACCAAGTCGTCGTCTCCGGGGACGCCCGCCAGGTAGAAAACCTGGTGGATGCCCTGACCGCACAGGACGTCTTCGCCCGTCTGGTCAAGGTCGACGTCGCTTCACACTCACCCCAGGTAGACCCGCTGCTGCCGGAGCTTGCGGCGGCGTTGGCGGAGATCCGACCCAAGGAACCGCGGGTGCGCTTCCACTCCACTGTCTACGACAAGTCCACCGACAAGCCCACCGAGCACCACAAGCCGGCCTTTGACGCCGCATATTGGGTGCAGAACCTGCGCTGTCCAGTCCACTTCAGCCAGGCCGTCTCGGCCGCACTCGCCGAGGGCCACCGGGTGTTCACCGAGATCTCCCCCCACCCCCTACTCGCCAACGCAGTGCTCGACACCGCCGCCGACACACCAGTGGCGGTAGTACCGACGTTGCGCCGTGACACGCATGCCTTCGAGCCGGCTCTAGCGTTCGAACTACCAGCGCCGAAGTGGCGGCGAAAGTCCTACTGGCTCAAGACCGGAGCGGCCAGCCGCACCGGCACGCATCTACTCCTTGGTGTGGCTGTACCGCTACCCAGCGGAGGACACGCCTTCCACGGCGATGTGGGCACCCGCGCCCTGCCGTGGCTCGCCGACCACCAGGTACAGGGCAGACCGGTGCTGCCCGCAGCTGCTTACGTGGAGATGGCGCTGGCGGCGACCGCTCAGGCGTGCGGTGTTCCCACCGAAGCGGTACAGCTGCGTGAGCTGGCGCTCGAAGCGTTGCTCCCGCTTGCCGAGACCACGCCGGTCACCACCCTGCTCACCACGGTCGACGACTCCGCCACCATCGAAGTCTTCACTACCACCGCACCGAACGAGTGGATCCGCCATGCGACCGTTCGAGCTGACGTGTCCGCGACCCCAGATAACAAGCCCCACCCCCTCCCCGAGGCGAAGGATGCGGATCGTCCAGTTGACCTAGCCGAGCTCTACGCGCACCTCAGATCAGGCGGGCAGCAGCATGGGCCCGCCTTCATGGCCGTGAAGTCAGCCCGGGTCACGAGCGAGGGCACCGTTGTGGGGTCAGTTCAGCTGCCCGGTGACGTCGCCATCGAGGCGCGTACGTTGCGGGTTCACCCTGTCCTGCTTGACGCCGCACTTCAACTTCTCGGCGCTACCC
>JBOHFW010000135.1:0-6905 GCA_050699835.1 Pseudonocardiaceae bacterium
GGCTACCAGAGCCGCCGCCCCACACAACAGGGATCGAGCGTAACTATGATGTCGTAGGTGCGGTGATGGAGACCGGGGCGTTATACTCCCCCAGCTGAACAGAGACTATGCCGCCGCCCAAACGGAACTGGGCCTGCACTAGCTGTGAACCCTGCGTTGCGATCCACATGTTTCCGGTGGTGTCCTCGGTTATTCCGGGCACGAGTGTGCTGAGCGGCTCACGCGGGAAGGTGGCATCCACCTTGTAGGTATCCTTCCCCGAGATCAGCTCGCGCGCCTGGGTAGTGGCGTCTTTGCCGCTGGCCAGGACTGCCGGAATACCCTTGTCCGGGTTCAGGATCACTGACGGGTTGTACGTCACGCCGGTCGCCGACGCCGGCAACTTCTGGTACTGGCCGGCCGGGTCACGCAGGTACAGGGTATCGCCGGTGATCACGAACTCCCGCTGGATGACCTTCTCACCCTCCTGCATCCTGAGGAGGCCCTTGGCCGACCCTTGCTCGGTGAGCTGGCCTTCGGCGTACCGGAGCGGCACATTCGGGATATCGCCCTGGGCGGCGATGGTGAAGCGGATGGTGTTCACCTCCCGCATCGCTGCGGCGGAATCGGCGAGCAGCCGGGCGCCGTCGGGAAGGCTTTCCTGCTGACCGGTGGTCCCGCTGGTTCCGGCGCAGGACGTAATCAGTGCAAGGACAAACGCGGCGAACAGCGCGACACCCAGGCGCATGCTCGCAGTTCCAGGGAGCAGCGCACGGTGCCCCTCTTGCTGTGGTCGGGTGGTCATCGGTTCCTCCCTCAGGTGATGTCTCGATTCGCGGTCATCCGCTTAGTGGACGGGAATGAACTCGTCGAACAGTGCCCGTCGTGCACCGGGAGATAGTCCAGCTAACCGTGTTCATAGCAAGTCTCCACACCACGTAGATCGCTGGTCGATCCCTACCCGCTGTCTAGCGGCGCTAAACCTCTTGACCTGCTTCGATAAAGGATTTTCCCGTCAATCGCACGATATCGGTAAGCCACCGCCAAGTGTTATGAGGTCGGGACCGAACCCGGATCGAGTCGTCAGGGGCCCCCGGGGAGGGTTAGGTTTGGGCGATGGCGGCGTCCCCATTGGCACCTGAGAGCGAGCTGCCGTTCCTGGCTTCTGGCGGTCAGATGAGCGCGCTGATCGCGAGCAAGGATTGGTCGGGCACCGAGTTGGGTCCACCCGCGCAGTGGCTGGCGACGCTGCGGGTCGCAGTCGGGATCATGCTGAGCTCCCAGTTCCCGATGTTCCTGGGTTGGGGACCGCAGCTGATGATGCTCTACAACGACGCCTACATCCCGGTGTTGGGTAATAAGCACCCGGACGCGCTGGGTCGACCATTCCAGCAGGTGTGGCACGAGGTCTGGTCGGTCGTCGAACCGCTGACTAGCGCCGTGCTGGCCAATCAGGCGACCTACCAGGAAGACCTGATGCTGGTGATGCAGCGCTCCGGGTCAGCCGAGGAGACCTACTTCACGTTCTCCTACAGCCCGATTCACTCCGCCGAGGGCCCGCCCGCAGGCTTGTTCTGCGCCTGCACGGACACCACCGCGCGGGTGATCGGGGAGCGCCGGCTACAGACATTGCGGGAGCTGGGCGAGATCTCCGCGCCGACTGTGCCGACGGTACAGGAGGCGTTGTCAGCCATGGTGGGGGTGTTGGCCGGCAACCGCGCTGACGTGCCCCACGCCAGGGCGTACCTGCTGGATGACGACGGCTCCGCGGCCCGGCTCATCGGGTCCTACGGGCTGGAGCCCAGCAGCCAAGCTCTGCCCTCGACGCTGCCGCACCCGGATGCCGACCCGTCGATCTGGCGGGTGCTCGCCGGTGGCGCGGCGGAGCTGACCACCGGGCTGAGCGGGCGCTATGCCAGCGCATTCCTCGGTGATGCCGGCCCGGCCGGTGACGATGTGCCGGACGCCGCGATGGTGCTGCCGGTTACCCCGGCAGGTGCGGAACGCCCGGTTGCGGTGCTAGTCGCGGCGGTGAGTCCCTACCGCGAGCTGGACGCTGACTACCGCACGCGGCGGCAGCCCGCATCGAGGTTGACGGCCCAGGACACCAGCAGTGGAGTTCGTTCGGGCCCTCCGTGGTCGCCATGAGGCACACCGAAATGGCAGTGGTGACCGGAGACCCTGTCACAGCTCTGCGGATTGCTCAGCGGGTGGCTATCCCACCTCGACCGACCAACACTCACCACCGATTTCGGCTCGATATGGCGTCCGCACTGCTGGAACTACGCCAACGGCAAGAGGCGTTGGCGGTACTGCTCGGGCTTCGGAGCGTCGCGCCGAATTGGTTACGGCACCAACGTTACGCCAAGTCCATCACCAGTTCGTTGCTGCGATCAGCCAAACGCACCATTCCGCAGGAACTTCGCGATCTCGCCGATTTCCTCCACGTCGACCTGTGAACTGCCCCATCGTGGGGTAGTTCCACGAGTCGTCCTCACACAATCTGACACCACCTGTCGCTGTGTGATGCCGCGCCGCGTGATGCGAAACGCATCGCTTCGCTTCGTCAACAGCGAGACTCGTTCGGATGCCCGCGCCGCGCTCGACCGGCTGGTGCGAGGTCTCACCAGCACCCGTCGGCCGACGCTGTGGTCTTGGTGCACGACGCCCGCGCCGATCTCGGTGTCGAGCGGTGAGTGTCGTCCTCGATGCCAACGTGATTGTCGCCCTGCTGGTAGACGGTGAGCATCAATCTGCCGCGCGCGCCTACCGCGAGGAATGGCTGAGTGCTGGGGAGGAACTCCATGCCCCCGCGGTGTTGCCCTACGAGATCGCCAATGTGCTTGCCCGGCTGTTCTTCCAGGGTGCGTTTCCCGGGTCGCGCCTGGGGTACTCCTCTCCCGAGACAAAACCGAGCCACAAGCTCGTCGCGTTCGAGAGAGACCTTGGTGACTACTGTGACGACGTTGACCCGCCCGCGGACCGGGACTGTCATCGCCGGCGTCTGCGCCGGTATCGCCGAGCGCTTTGGGTGGCGTCCGCTCACAGTCCGGCTGGCCTTCGTGCTCTCCTGCTTGCTGCCCGGCCCCCAGTTCCTCCTGTACCTCATACTCTGGGTGATCATGCCGAAGCGTGGTTCCTGAAGCACCACCGCGCCATCTCTACGGCGCCATGGCCGCGGTGACTGCGTCAATCTCCGCGAGGAGGGCGGTGCGGCGCTCGGGAGAGCAGAACGCCACCCGGGCACCGGTACGGGCGATCTCGGCGATACCGAGTCCGAACGCGGTGTGCAGCAGGCGGTACTCGCCGTCGAGATCGGTGTCGAACATGCCAGGGTCGTCGGTGGCGATCGTGACCGGAACGCCCGCGGCGAGCAGCGTGGGCAGCGGGTGCTCGGCGAGGGAAGGTACAGCGCCGATCAGGTGAACGTGCAGCTCGACCTTGGGCAGGGCGGCGATGAATGCCGTCACATCCGGAGCAGTCACAGATGAGCCTTTCCTGGTCGGTGGAAGGAGGGTCGGGCGTTGCAGCGACTTCGGTTGTTTCACTAGAGGGTGGGTGCGGAGATTGACCAGTCAAGGGAGGGGTCATGCGTGCGAACAGCCGACTTCGACCGGGATGCCACTGTGTGGTCTGACTGAACGGAATGTGGGGGACCGTGATCGTATCGCCCACCGACGTAGTCGGTAGCCTCCTCAGGCCGCCCGAGTTGCTCACGGCGCGGGACCGTCTGGAACGGGGCGAGATCGGTCCGCCCGAGTTCAAGCGGGTCGAGGACGCGGCGGTTGACGCGGCGATCAGCCAGCAGGAAGATGCCGGACTCGCGGTGGTCACGGACGGTGAGATGCGCCGCCTGTCGTTCCAGAGCCAGCTGACCGAGGCGGTGGACGGTTTCAGCGACTGGGATCTTGACGCGTTCCTGTGGGGTGACTGGCATGGGGACGAGATCGGCGACAAGCACGTCAAGCGCCCGCCGATCGCCGTCCTCGACCGGCTCCGGCGCCGCCGCTTCCTCTCCGCTGAGGAGTTCACCTATGCGCGCGGCCGGACCCCGCGCATCGTCAAAGTCACGCTCCCCAGCCCCAGTCTTTTCGCCAATTTCTACGACCCGGAGCGCTCACGCGGCGCCTACCCAAGGCTGGAGGGCTTTCTGGCCGACGTCGCGGAGATCCTGCGCGAGGAGGTCGACGAACTCGTCCGGCTCGGGTGTCAGTACGTCCAGCTCGACGCTCCGCACTATCCGCTACTCCTCGACCCCGTCTATCGCGAGTTCTACGCGAGCAGGGGCTGGCCGGCGCAGCGCTGGCTCGACCTCGGCCTTGAGCTCGACAACATCGTCTTCGGTTCGCATCAAGACCTGACCTGCGGTTTCCATCTGTGCCGCGGAAACCAGCAAAGCCGCTGGCTGGTCGCGGGCGGCTACGACTGGCTGGCGCAGCGGCTGTTCCCACGCGTGCGGGCGCAGCGGTTCCTTCTGGAGTACGACGACGAGCGCTCCGGTGGGTTCGAGCCACTGGCCACGGTACCGGAGGGCACAACCGTCGTCCTGGGGCTTGTCACAACCAAGACCGCTCGACAGGAGACCGTCGACGAGCTCGAAATCCGCATCCGCGAGGCGGCGCAATACGTGCCGCTGGAGCGCCTCGCGCTGTCTCCGCAATGCGGGTTCGCTACCTCCGTCCTCGGCAACGCGCTTTCCACCGCCGACCAGTTCGCCAAGCTCCAGACGATCGTTGCCACCGCTCAGCGCGTCTGGGGCTGAATAATTCGGTTGTCGCGGTTTGTGGTGCGCACTTACGGTGGGTGTATGACGATCTTCGTGGTGCGTCGTGTCCGGCATCGGGCGGTCACGACGAGCGTGGGGCTGGCACCCGCTCGTTGATGAGTGGGCCGGGCGCATCGTGGCCGACGCCGATGTGCGGCCGGGGGAGTTGGTCGTGGACATCGGCGCTGGTCAGGGGGCGTTGACCAGGCACCTGGTGGAGGCCGGGGCTCGGGTGCTCGCCGTAGAACTGCACCCGGGTCGAGCCTGCCGCCTCCGCGAACGCTTCGCCGAGGCGCCGGTGACCGTGATACAGACCGATGCGCTGTCGCTGAGGTTGCCGCATCGCCCGTTCCGGGTCATCGCCAGCCCGCCCTATGCGATCTCCAGTGCCCTGCTGCGGCTACTGCTCGGGTCGCATTCGCGGCTGCTCGCCGCCGATCTGGTGCTCCAGCGGGCAGTGGTGCGTCGCCACCTCGACCGATGGCGCGCTAGCGCAGGTCACCCGCACCGGCGCTGGGACGCGCGGGCCGGACGACCCCTTCCCCGTCAGGCGTTCCGCCCAGCACCCCAAGTCGACTCGGCCGTCCTGATCATCCGCCGCAGGTAAGCGGACACGAATTTGCCGCTCACCGTCGTGAACTCGACACCAGCCACATTCCCACTGCCTAAAGACGTTCCTGGCGTCGAGTTCACGACATGGGCCCTGATCCGTTGAATTGCCCTCGGCTGATTGCAGCAGTGAATGCAATCCATTGGGCCGGGCTGCTCTGTGGGTGCCTGATGGCGCGTGCCTCCGCTAGCCCTGGCCGAATGAACGGGCAGGCCGTTTCGCATTCAGCGGCTCAGGATGGCCACGGGGGTTGGGCGTCGGCCTCCCCCGGGCGCCTGCCGACTCCGTGTCCGGTGTCCAGCCACCAGTAGGTGTAACACAAACTGCATTGGACATATACGGAGGTTGGCCTTGGATTCAAGCAGGTATAGGCCTTCTTCATTCGGACAATACGAGCACGGCCGCCACACCTTCCGGCCGATGTCCGCCGATGGGTCAAGAGCCATCGAAACCTCCGCGCTTATCTGTCGGTGGAGAGCTCCTCGACCAGTGTGCCTACCGGAGGGTCGCTGAGGGACCGTGTCACATCGGCCAGAGCGACAACGCCGACCAGGTCGTCACCGTCGGTCACCGGCAACCGCCACGCTTGGTGCTGGCGCATCGTCGCCATGATCTCCTCGGCGCTGTCATCTGCCGCGATCGTGACGACCTGGCCTTGCGCGAGCTCACCGACGTGCACAGCGCGGGGATCATGTGCAGCGGCGATAACTTTCACGACGATATCGCGGTCGGTGATGACACCTCGCACGGTGTTGTCTTCACCGTAGATCGGCAATGAGCCAATGTTCAGCTCGACCATCCGCATGGCTGCTTCGAGGACCGAGTCACTGGAGCGCACACAGACTGGGTCCGGCGTCATGATCTCGCGAGCGGTCATCGACATACCTGCCTCCTCCAGCTGCGTGAGTGCCTCCCGGAATGGCTACCCCGGCACACCTCGTCGAAACATCCGCCGGGCCTCCCGTTCGGAGCCTGGTGACGGACGGGAGCTGCGACTACTCTTAGCCCGATGCACGACGGCTTTGGGGGCCGCGTCCTGCTGTTGGGTGAGAGCGCATCTCTTGGCACAGCCCGGGAGATGCTCCTCGGCCAGTGCCTGACCGTGCAGCAGGTCGTTGACCCGGCCGCGGGACTGGCGGCTCTGGACGACGTCCCGGCGGATCTGCTGATCGTGGACGACAGCGCTGCCGTGGACGCCGCTGAATTGTGCCGAGAAGTCCGGGCGCAGCTCGGACTGGCCGAGGTGCAGGTGCTGGCGCTGGTCCCGAAGGGCGTGCGCTCCCGGGTGCGGGAGCTGCTGGCCGCTGGCGCCGACGACTGGCTGGGTACGCCGTTCGAGCAGCCGACCTTGCTCGCCCGAGTGACGGCCGGGTTGCGCGCCGCCCAGGTGGCTGCCTGCGAGGCGCAGTTGCGGGCACTGATGGCGGTGGTTCCCGGGGCGGTGTATCGCTGCGCGTTCGACGCGCACTGGACGATGCAGGTTATCGGTGACGAGATAGCCTCGATTACGGGCTACCCCGCCAGCGATTTCGTGAACAACGCCTGCCGCTC
>JBOHFW010000136.1:0-7633 GCA_050699835.1 Pseudonocardiaceae bacterium
GCCTGGTAGGGGGTCACGGGCCGAACGGCGGGGTTCGGGGCCTGCCCCGCCGAGCACGGGCGAACGAGCGCGACGGGACAGGTGGTCGATCGTCACCGGACCACTCTGGGTGGCTAGCTTGGACGACTGACCATGGCGACTCTAACTCAGGAAGTTTCCTAAAAGCAATACCTCGGCGAGGGGCCCGGGTGGAGGGCGTGAGCGCGCAGCGTGCACACTGTGCCTCTCAGTCCTGCCCGGACACCGGAGGTAGCCATGACGCAGGGACCTGGTCCCACGGTCCGGCGCCGTCAGCTCGGCAAGGAGCTGCGCCGGCTCCGGGAGAACGCTGGCAAGACCATCGCCGAGGCCGCGCAATGGGTCGGCATCAAATCGCCGACCATCAGCAAGATCGAGAACGGCCGGCAGGCCATCCGGCCGACCAACGTCCGGCTCCTGCTGCAGCTCTACGGGATCGAGGCGCCGATGGCGGACACCTTGATCAGGCTGGCCGCTGAGGCCAACCAGCGCGGCTGGTGGGCCAGCTACGGCGACACCGTGCCGGACTGGTTCCGCAACTTCGTGGGCCTGGAGGCGGATGCCAGCGAGATCAACGGCTATGATTCCGAGCTGGTCCCGGGCCAGCTCCAGACCACCGAGTACGCCGAGGCCATCACCTTGGCTGCGCACCCGGACACCACCCCGGCCGAGCTGAAACGAATGGTCAGCTTCCGTCACGAACGGCAGGAGCGGCTGGCCGGCAATACCCCACCACGACTGCACTTCGTCCTCAACGAGGCGGTGCTGCGCCGACCGGTCGGTGGTGCGGAGGCGTTCGGCAGGCAACTCGACTACCTGATCGAGATGTCCCAGCGCCCGCATATCGACCTGCAGGTGCTGCCGTTCTCGGTCGGACCGCACGTCGCGATGGGCCAGACCTTCGCCGTATTGCGCTTCCCAGGCGATGAGGCCGGGCTGGACTTCGTCTACCTGGAGAACGATCGCGGGGCGCTATACCTGGAGCGCCCGGCCGATGTCATGCGCTATCAGACGATCTTCAACCAGCTTGTTGCCACCGCCCTCGCCAGCCGCGAGACCAGGAAGTTTCTTGCTAAAGTTCGAGCGGAAACGGGCGAACGAGAGTAGGTGCACCATGGAGGGCAGCGGCGCCACCTGGCGCAAGTCCACCCGCAGCAACGGTTCGGGTGGCAACTGCGTCGAGGTCGCCGATCTGGACGGCGGCTACCATGCCGTCCGCGACAGCAAGAACCCAACCGGCCCCACACTGATCGTCACCTCAAGTGGGTGGAACGCCTTCAACGTCGGCATCCGCAACAGCAAGTTCGACTGTGGATAACCCGTGAGTGGCGTTGAATGCTTGAACACAGTTTCGCACTCACAACGCCATCAGTCGGCGCTGGTTGTTCCGAACACTCGGTCTGACCTCCGCGGTTGGAGAAGCCGACGGGGCGATCTGGCGTACCGTCGATCAGGGCGATGGACCCCATCCGTCGCGAGACGCAGCTCTGCCCTGGAGAACCTCGTCATCGGCGAGTAATGACACCAAGCCAGTATGCGGACTCGGCGTCTGGCACGCTGGGCACTCAGCGCGGGAACCTGCGGACGTCCGTGCGCCTACGACGGTCGAAAAGCCGAGCACTCACACCGGTATCGTCACCGGTCGAGCGAGTCATTGGCCGGCCATAAGGCCCCAAAACTTATCGATCTTGGCATTCTTTCAATTGTGTTGCAGAATCTCGTGTGGAGTGATCTTGAACTTGACCCGAACCTTGGTTTTTCCGCTCGCGGCGATCCGGGCGCACGACACAAGGCTCGATCCCTCGAGGTTGCCGATAAATCGACGCCACATTTCTGGACCGATTTCCTGTGTCCAGGCCATGAAGTCGGCTTCTGGTTGCCGACCCGATTCCCGCAGGACCACAGAAATTTGGATTCGCTGCTCCAGATGTCGCAGAAATAATTCGGCGTTCAGCGGGAGCATCGCCTGGGTGGGCTGCCAAGTCCCGAAGAGTTGATCTCAAGGTCGTGGCGGACCCGGTCGCGGGTGGCGGCGGGCAGCCTTAACTACCGTAGTGGTACCGGCACGCGGCGATACGGATCTCGTCTTCACTGATCTTGTAGACGAGTCGGTGCTCGTCGGTGATTCTGCGCGACCAGTAGCCGTGGAACCCGTGCTTGAGGGGCTCGGGCTTGCCAATTCCCTCGTTGCCGTTGCGCTCCACGTCCTTGATTAAAATATTGATCCGCTTGAGGATCTTGCGGTCCTCGGTCTGCCACCAGACGTAGTCATTCCAGGCGCTCTCGTCCCAGATCAGCTTCATTCAGCGAGGTCCCGGGCGATGCCCGCACCATGCTCGAGCCGTTCGATCGCGCCCAGCAGCCGACGAGCGTTCTCAGGACTCCTGAGCAGGTACGCGGTCTCCTTCAACGACTGGTAGTCGTCGAGCGCGACCATGACCACCGGGTCGTGACCGGCCCGGGTGATGATCACTTCCTCACGGTCGTCAACGACTGCATTGAGGGTCTCGGCGTACTTTGCGCGCGACTCAGAATATGTCATGGTCCTCACGACTCACCCCGCTTCCGTACAAGAAATTGTACGCCACGGCGAGGTTCGTCGCCAACCACGCTTACAAGGGGATGTTGCCGTGCTTTTTCGGGGGCAGGGTTTGGCGTTTGTCTTTGAGCATCCGTAGTGCGCGGGCGACGTGGGAACGGGTGTGGCTGGGTGGGATCACCGCGTCGATGTAGCCGCGGTCGGCGGCGACGTAGGGGTTGAGCAGGGTGTCCTCGTAGTCCTGCTGGCGGCGGGCCCTCAGCGCCTCGACCTCGCCAGTGGGCGCAGTAGCGAGTTCTCTGCGGTGCAGGATGTTCGCCGCGCCGGAGGCGCCCATCACGGCGATCTGTGCTGACGGCCAGGCCAGGTTGATGTCCGCGCCCAGATGCTTGGAGCCCATCACGTCGTAGGCGCCGCCATAGGCCTTGCGGGTGATCACCGTGACCTTGGGCACGGTGGCCTCCGCGTAGGCGTAGATCAGTTTGGCGCCGCGCCGGATGATGCCATTCCACTCCTGGCCGGTGCCGGGCAGGAAACCGGGCACGTCGACGAAGGTGAGTACCGGAACGTTGAACGCGTCGCAGGTCCGCACGAACCGGGCGGCCTTCTCGCTGGCGTCGATGTCCAGGCACCCGGCCAGCTGGGTGGGCTGGTTGGCCACGACGCCCACACTGTGGCCCTCCACACGGCCGAAGCCGACGACGATGTTCGGCGCGAACAGCTCGTGCACCTCGAGGAATTCGCCGTCATCGACGACCCGGGCGATCACTTGGTGGATGTCATAGGGCGCCTTCGCCGAGTCCGGGATCACTGTGTCCAGCTCTGAGTCGGTCACCGTGCCGGTCGCTGGCGCGTCGAACACCGGGGGCTCAGCGAGGTTGTTCGAGGGCAGGAACGACAGCAGCTCCTTGACGTAGGACAGCGCGTCCTGTTCATCGGTGCCCAGGTAGTGCGCGTTGCCCGACCTGGTGTTGTGCGTGCGCCCGCCGCCGAGCTCCTCGAAGCCGACCTCCTCACCGGTCACCGTCTTGATCACGTCCGGACCGGTGATGAACATGGCGGAGGTCTGGTCGACCATCACGGTGAAGTCGGTCAGCGCGGGGGAGTAGACGTGCCCGCCCGCGCACGAGCCCATGATCAGCGAGATCTGCGGGATCACCCCGGAGGCGTGCGTGTTGCGCCGGAAGATCTCGCCGTAAAGGGCCAGCGAGACCACGCCTTCCTGGATCCGCGCACCGCCGCCCTCATTGATCCCGACGATCGGGCAGCCGGTCCGCATCGCCAGGTCCATCACCTTGATGATCTTCTCGCCGTACACCTCACCGAGGCTGCCGCCGAAGACCGAGGCGTCCTGGCTGAACACGCACACCGGCCGGTCATCAATGGTGCCGTAGCCGGTGACCACGCCGTCGCCGTAGGGCCGGTTGGTCTCCTGTCCGAAATTGGTGCACCGGTGCCGGGCCAGCTCATCGAGCTCGATGAACGACCCGGGATCGAGCAGCAGGTCAATCCGCTCCCGGGCGGTCTTGCGGCCCTTGGCGTGCTGGCGCGACGCCGCGCGGGCGGAGCCGCCGTCCACCGCGTCCTCGTGGCGGCGCAGCAGATCGGCCAGCTTGCCTGCGGTGGTGTGGATGTCCGGTTCCGTGGTGCTGTTCATGGCGCCCGACCCTAATCCCGGCCGCGCTGACGACCGGTGGTGTGTCTGCCCTGAGAGCTGGTCGAGCACCTCAGATGCGGGTCACGATGAGGTTCTTTCCGCTGTTCCGAGCAAACGCCATGATGTCGTCCGGGTCGGTGGTCAAGATCTCATCGCCGTCGACTGCGGGTAATGTTCACAGACTGTGTGGTCTAACCTTGAGCGTCCCCCGCTGCGTGCGGACGCGCTGCGCCGGGCGCTGGTCGCACCGGTTGGGCCCTATGCGGCGCTGGACGTTGTGCCCACGGTGGCGTCAACCAACGACGCGCTAGTCGACGCGGCCCGGTACGGGGCACCGGATCGGACCGTGCTGATCGCCGAGCACCAGAGTGCTGGGCGGGGACGGGCCGAGCGCAGTTGGGTCGCTCCGGCCCGGTCTGGGCTGATGTTCTCGGTATTGCTGCGACCCGCCGAGGTGCCGCCGGCCCGTTGGAGCTGGCTGCCGCTGCTGGCCGGGGTGGCACTGTGTCGGACTGTCAGCGCCGCGGGTGAGCTGCCAGCGGCGCTGAAATGGCCTAACGATTTGCTGCTGGGCGCCCAAGGGCGCAAGGCCGCCGGGATCCTGGCCGAGGTGGTTCCGGACGGCCCCACCGTGGTTCTGGGAATCGGGCTCAACGTCACTGTGCGGCCCGACGAGCTGCCCATACCCAGCGCGACGTCGCTGGCCATCGAGCAGGCGGCTTGCACTGACCGCGACCCGCTGTTGCGGACCCTGCTGCGGGCGCTGGACACCGAGCTTCGGCAGTGGTGCGAGCACCAGGGCGATCCGGTCGCCTCCGGCCTGCGGGCGGCCTACCAGCAACGCTGCGCAACTCTCGGCGAGCAGGTTCGGGTGGAGCTGCCCGGGCAGCCCGAGCTCACCGGCACCGCTGTCGATGTCGACATCGACGGCCGTCTGGTGGTCCAGTCCGAGGGCCGGCGGCGCGCACTGTCAGCAGGCGACTTGACACATGTTCGGGTGGACCATCGACAGCGCTGGCTCGGATCTCGTGAATAGCCGCGGCTCAGGGCACGCCCTTACACGGTGCGGTGGAACCCTGCCGCGAGACACCGGCGCAGGCGGGTAGTGGCGCTGAGTCGTCCTCGGGAAGCCGCTCGGGATAGACGTTGAAGAGCACCCGCGACGCGGCATCGGTGCCCAGTTCGGTGAGCGAGTAGTCCACGTGCGGCGGCAGCACCGGGTGCACGATGCCGTCGCGGTCCAGTGTTTGCGGGGTCTGCGCGAGCACGGGTTAGTCGTACCGTACCGCGGGCCGGAGCATGGCGTGATAGGGCGGAGCGGTCGGGCCCGCGCGGATGACTTGTGCCTCACGGCTGAATCTGCGCGGTCGGATCGTCATAGGGTGGCCGGGCGCGGCGAGCATGCCGGGCGGGCCGGTCCGCGCTGAGCTCGCCGAAGCGGTCGCGGTAGCTGGCCACGATCTGTGCGGCGGCGTCATCCTCGCTGTCCGGGATCGTGGCTGTCACGAGGTCTTGTATCTGGGCAGCCAGGGTGCTCTGGGCCCGTCGCAGGCACGTCATCAACTCGGCGGACAGGCGGGCCGGGTCCACTCCCCGGGCGCGGTCGGTCAGGGTCAGCTCGGTCGGCACGCCTTGGGCGTCCACCCTGACCCGGACCATGCCGTCTGCCGAGGTCTCAGTCACGGCCAGCTGGGCCATCTGGTCGTATAGCCCGCGGTAGGCCTCGGCTTTGCGTCGATGTTGCTCAGCCCACCCGACCAGAGCGTGACCTGCTTGGACGTGGTCCATTCCGGCGCCTTCCGAGGTTGGGTTGCGCATGATTGATCTCAACTTTCTGCGACGCTGATCCGCCGCCGCCCGCGTGAGTCTGTTCGTCACGACCACCTGGCCGGATGGGCGGCGCGCCGCCGGACTGTACCGGCCCGTCGCGCCGCCCGCGCAGCGGTACCGTGATCAGTGGCGATGAGGAGGAATCTTGCCCTACCCAGACGAACTGCTGCGCAGCGATGAGCATGTGGTGGTACACAAGCACCCGCACTGGAAGATGCTGCTGCTGCCGGTGCTGGTCTTCCTGATCATCGTAGGGCTCGGCGCCTACCTCGCTGCATTGATCGACGGGCAGTCTTGGCAGCAGTACGGGTGGATCGCGCTGGGCGTGCTCGGTGGTCTCGGCGTGTTGTGGCTGACGGTGGTACCGCTGCTGCGCTGGCGCACCACGCATTTCGTGCTGACCACCAGGCGGGTGCTGGTCCGGGAAGGAATCCTGTCCCGCAGCGGTATCGACATCCCGATCAGCCGGATCAATAGTGTCCAGTTCCGGCATTCGGTCATCGACCGGATTCTGCGCTGCGGCACGCTGATCATCGAGTCGGCCTCCGACGAGCCGCTGGAGTTCGACGACATTCCCCAGGTCGAGCGGGTGCACTCGCTGCTGAATTACCAGTTGGACTCGGGATCAGAGCGCGCATGACCGCTGCCGGTCTCCCCGATGTGCACCCGGCGTCCGGGCTGCCTGCCCGGGTGACGATCTGGGAGGTCGGGGCTCGCGACGGTTTACAGAACGAGCCGGCGGTGCTCCCGGTCGAGGTCAAGGTCGAGTTTCTGGATCGGCTGGCCGCGGCAGGGCTGCGGGTTCTGGAGGCGACCAGCTTTGTGCACCCGCGCTGGGTGCCGCAGCTGGCCGACGCGACGCAGCTGTTCGGTCTGCTCTCACGCCGTGAGGGCGTGCGCTATCCCGTGCTGGTGCCCAACGAGCGGGGGCTGGATCGGGCGCTGACGGCCGGCGTCACCGAGGTCGCGATCTTCGCCTCGGCCACGGAGAGTTTCGCCCGGCGAAACCTCAATCGCGATCTCAATGCTCAGTTCGCCCTGTTCTCACCGGTGGTGCGCCGCGCGAAGGCAGCTGGACTGGGCGTCCGCGGGTACCTCTCGATGTGCTTCGGCGATCCGTGGGAGGGGCCGGTAGCGGTTTCCCAGGTCATCGGCGTCGGGCGCAGGCTGCTGGAGCTGGGCTGCGACCAGCTCTCCCTGGGCGACACGATCGGGGTGGCCACCCCCGGTCATGTCGTTGCATTGCTGGATGGGTTTCGCCGCGCTGGCGTTGGCGTCGATGACCTCGCGGTGCACTTCCACGACACCTACGGTCAGGCGTTGGCTAACACCCTGGCTGCTCTGCGGGCCGGGGTGAGTTGTGTGGACGCCTCGGCCGGTGGGCTGGGCGGCTGCCCCTACGCCGGATCAGCCACCGGCAACCTCGCTACCGAGGACCTGGTGTGGATGCTGGATGGCCTGGGTATCGAGCACGGCGTCGACCTCGACGCCCTGGTCCGCACCAGCCTCTGGATGGCCGACCAGCTCGGCCGCCCCTGCCCATCCCGGACCGTCACCGCCCTTGGTGGCTCTTCAAGGACTACCAACCC
>JBOHFW010000137.1:0-19954 GCA_050699835.1 Pseudonocardiaceae bacterium
GATACGACTCGATGAGCTCCTCCGGCCCGACCCCGCGTCGGCAGGTTGTCCCGGCTCGGTGCTACCGGGACACTGGCGATTTCTCAACTTGATCATCCGCCCCGTGGCGAGCCCGACCACAATCGCCAGCACAACCCAGGCGAGGATCCCAAGCCAGATCACCGCGGCCGTGCCCATCGGAGCCTCCTGGAGGAGTAGCCAGAAACGAAACAGTAACGCCATCGAACGAACCGCGCAGGATGAGCACGCCTAGGGCGCCCCGCCCGTCTCGTTCCGCAGCACGTTCCAACCGTTCCCCCTGCGTGCTATGTAACGTTTCAGTACGTGAACGCGATCCCCCCAGGGAACCACTCGAACGGGTGTAACCGAATCGGCTGAAGTGGTCGCTGACGGTCACTCGCTTTGACAACTGAGCGAATGCGAGCGATTGATCATGGGCTTTGGGCATGATGGCCGGAGCGCGAATGTCGATCTCATTGGATTAGCCAGAAACGGTCAATCGTCCGTAGCGGCAGAGCCGTTTGACGACTCGTCACCGCTTCATGACGCCAACCGGCTCCTCCGCACCGCGATCTCGCGGCCCCGCTGGCAGATCCAGTACGCCCGATGGGTGGCCATCCTGGATCTGGCGTCGATGGCCGGGTCACTCGGGCTGCACAAATGGTGGGGAGAACCGTCCGGCCAACCCCACCTTCGGATCTGGTTGGGCCTCGCTCTGATCATGCTGACGGCCGCGGCTCTCGGCGTCGCCCGGGCCTGGGACCCCACTGTGCTAGGCCAAGGTTCCCAAGAGCTCAGCCGCCTGCTCCGAGCGTTCGTCACGCTTGCCGCAGTGGTCGGACTGATCGGTTTTGCGCTGAAGTTGCCCCCCGCGCGGCCATACATCTTCGGTGTCATCCCCGTGGCGTTCGTCCTTGCCGCAGGCACTCGCCTCGCCCTGCGCAAGGCCTTGCACCGGCGTCGCCGCAAAGGTGCCTGCATGCACGAAGTTCTCGCCGTCGGTCCGCAGGACGCGGTGGCGACGCTCATCGAGCGCACCCGGCGGGCTCCGCACAATGGCTGGGTGGTGACCGGCGCGTGCACACCGTCGGGCACCGGCACCGACGGCCGTGACAACATTCTCGACGTACCTATCGTAGGCGCCTTGGACTCGGTAGCCGAGATAGCGCGCAGCGGCCGGTACCGCGTGGTCTCCGTCGCCCACGCGCCCGGGTGGACCACCCAGCGGTTGCAGCATCTGGCCTGGGATCTCGAGGGCACGGGTGTCGAGCTGATGGTTGATCCCGGCCTTATGGAGATCACCGAGCTCAGATTGCACGTTGCCGCGGTGGACGGTCAGCCGCTGCTGCGTCTTACCGAACCTGCATTCACCGGACTGCCGCGGATAATCAAGGCAGCGTGTGACCGGGTTGGCGCCGGGCTATTATTGCTGGTGATCGCTCCCGTGATGATCGCGGCGGCGATCGCGGTCCGCAGTGACGGCGGACCTGTCTTTTACCGCCAGCTCCGGGTCGGCAAGGCCGGCCAGCTCTTCTCAATGATCAAATTCCGTTCCATGGTGGTGAACGCGGATCAGCGCCGGCGCGACCTCACGGAGCACAACCAAGGTGCAGGCCCCCTATTCAAGCTGCGCCAAGACCCGAGGGTGACCCGGGTAGGCAGATTCCTGCGCAAGCATTCCCTCGACGAGTTACCCCAGCTCTTCAATGTCCTGTCTGGGTCGATGTCGTTGGTAGGACCCCGCCCACCGCTGCCCAAAGAGGTCGCCACCTATTGCCGGGGCGCTCAGCGCAAACTCCTCGTCAAGCCGGGGCTGACAGGACTGTGGCAGATCAGCGGTCGCAGTGACCTGTCCTGGGAGGAATCGATCCGGTTGGATCTACGCTATGTGGAGAACTGGTCTCTCGCGCTGGACATCTTGATCATCTGGAAGACCATCGGCGCGATCTGGCGGGGCACTGGTGCCTACTGATGACCTGGGGATTCCTCTAACGATCCTTCGTTGCTAGGGACGCAAGGCCAGCGGTGGGGGCGACACGGTGCGTCGCACGGAGATTCCGAGGACCTCGACCATGTCCTGCGGGGTGATGGATTGGGCGTCGCGGTGCATGGCCAGGCCTCGCCGGGCGAGCTCAGTGGCCAGTTGGTGCTGGTGGTCATCGACCTGCTCACCGCGGGCCGGGTCCCGGGTGGCCAGAATTGGGTAGCGCCCCGCGTTGAGGGCGGCCAGCGCCGATCCAGTACCGGCATGGCTGATCACGATGTCCGCCTTACTGAGCGCGGCACTCAGCTCGGCCGCGGGCAGGGCTGGCGTCGCCCGAATAGGCAGGTCATCCACCGGAGTATCACCGGTCTGCCACAGCACCTCCACCGGCAGCCCGGTCTGCTGCGCCAATGCACCTTCGGATGCCAGTAGCGGCACCAGGTGCTCGAACAAGCGGCGGAACGGGTACTGGGTCGCCGCGCCTACCGTGACAACCACGTGAACCACCCCATCGGGCACCCGCGTCACAGCGGTGGTTTCATAGCCGTCGAAGACGCTGCCCGCGTAGGCCCATCGCTGGTCCGCCCAGCTCTGGTGCTGGGTGTAGGTACGCACTCCGGGTACCCACCGCAGGACCCGCCCGGTCAGCGACGGTCCACTCACCCGTGTCGCGCTCTCGATGTAGTGGCACTCCACGCCGCAAGCGGCCAGATAGGGCAGGTATCCCAGCGCGATCCCCGATCCCGTTGATACCGCCCTGGTGACCTTTCGCCGCTTGCGCAGCCGACGCGCGTAGGGGATGCACCGCAGCACATCGGGCACGTTGCGCACTCCGACGTAGGGTACGAACTCGACGTCGCGGTCCGCCAGCATCGACTGGCTCTGCTCATTCGCGTGGGTCACCCAGACCGCGTCGTCGTCGGAGGCGCCGTTGGGTGGGATCCGGCTCGCCAGACTGTCAAGCTGGGTGAGATGCCCACCTGTCGTGGCGACAAACAGCGTGGTCATGATCCATTACCCCTGTTCCCAGTCTCGAGCACTGTTCACCCGAACACCGATCACCTCGAACACCGACTGCGACGGTTCGAATCCACTCAGTCACATTCATCTTACCCCAGTGGCGCTGGCTTACCGGATTGCCGATCCGAGCACGACAAACCGGTGCGGCGGGCGCTGGAGCGCGACACGGCGGACGTCGGCATCCGACACGCCGAGGGAAGAGGTAGCGTCAGCCCGATGAACGCACCGCGAGCGGAGACCGTGCCCACTGACCCACGCAGCGATCCGCGCTGGCGCGAGCTCGCGATGGGGCCACAGGGCAGCGTGTTCACCTCGCCGCCGTGGATCGACGCGGTGTGCGCCACCTACGGCTTCACCCCGGCAGCCACCATCCGGCTCGACTGGGACGGCACTCCACGCGCCGGACTGGCCTGGGTACCGATCAGCGACATTCGGGGCGACCGGTTATCCAGCCTGCCATTCTCTGATCGGGCGGAGCCGCTGACCGACGACGACATTGACTGGAAAACGCTCGTCGACGGGGTTATCACCGGTGCCGCTCCGCTGACGCTGCGGTGTTTGGACACCGCTGTACCCATCAGCGACGCCCGCTTCAATCAGGTCGCTGCGGCGGCCTGGCACGGCACCCCGCTGGATGGCGGCGTCGAGGAGATCCGGCGGCGATTGTCTCAGCACGCTCGCCGCAACATCGGAACCGCCGAACGCGCAGGGGTCCGGATCGAGGCGCGGACCGATCAGGACGCCGTGCGCCGATTCCACGGGCTGCACGTTTCGCTGCGCAAACGTAAGTACCGGCTGCTCGCCCAGCCCGTCGAGTTGTTCGAGCACATCTGGGATGCCTTCGCCCCCGATGACGCGATCGTGACGATGCTCGCCCACGCCGATGAGATGCTGATCGCCGGCGCAGTCTTCCTTGCCTGGGGTGACACGCTGTACTACAAGTTCGGGGCGTCCCTGCACGAGCAGCTAGCGCTGCGCCCTAACGACGCGATCTTCTGGGCCGGGATCCGCTGGGGTGTGCAGCGGGGAGCACGGCTGCTCGACTGGGGGCTGTCCGACCTCGATCAACCAGGTCTGATCGCATACAAGCGCAAGTGGGCTACTGAGGAACGACGGATTGTGACCCTGCGGGCCGGTGGAGAACAGGCGCGCGACAATCCCGAAACCGGCCCGATGCTCGGTGAGCTCACCACGCTGCTCACCGACGATTCGGTGCCCGATGAGGTGACGAGGAAAGCAGGGGCGCTGCTGTACCGCTACTTCTGCTGAACCCGGTTTTGAGTTGTTTTCGCCGACCGCCCGTGCGGCGTCTTGCCCCATGGCTTGACCACCGAGAGCCCCGTCGCCGCAAGCAACAGCGCCAGCGCGATCGATCTGCCGATCAGTGTCTCCATCTGGGCCTGCTCAGCATCCGCCGCGATGATCTGGTGTAGCCGAGGCAGCATCAACATCAGTCCGGCGGCGGTCAACACGGTAGCGATCGCACACTTGATGAGCACCCACCAGTACCGCACCAGACCCCATGGGGTGGACAGCGCCAGCACCAGACCACTGACCAGCGAGGTGAAGACCACGGGTACCAGCACCCAGCTGACCATCACGGCCGTCGCGGCGGCGATCCCGGCCCGCGCACGAGGATCACCGGTACCCAGGCTGGTCACCTCCAGCGCCACCAACGCTGCGTCCAGCCCGAGCCATCCCACCGACACCGAAATGTGCACCGTGAGCAGGGCAGCCCGGCCTCGGCGTGATAATCGAGGAAAAGCAAAACGGGTTGCAACGCCTGCTACCAAGATTTCCCCCAAACCAACTGCCAGAAAACCATCCTCATTTAACGGGAGCCCTGTCCACGAAACAGCACTGGAATAGTACGCAGCAGGATCCTGAGATCACTCCAGAAACTCCAGCTCCGCACATAGGCGAGATCGAGCTCAAGCATCTCCAGCGTGCCCATCGTGCTGCGCCCACTGACCTGCCAGAGCCCGGTGAGCCCGGGCGGGACAGCAAAGCGCTCGGCGAAGCGGGCCGGGAACATCTCCGCTTCCCAGTCCAGACAGGGCCGGGGTCCTACCAGCGACATCTGACCCCACAGTACGTTGATCAGCTGAGGAAGCTCGTCAACGCTCGTGCGCCGCAGGAAGGAGCCGATCCGGGTCACCCGCGGATCACGGTCGATTTTCCAGCTGCCGTTGACCGAGGTGTCCTCACCCCGCAGCTCCCGAGCAATGAGCTCACGGTGCTGCGCATCGGAGCCGCCCACCCGCATCGTACGGAACTTGTAAATCGTGAACGGCCGGCCGCCCCGGCCTATCCGCTGTTGGCGATAAAAGGCCGGACCCGGACTCCCCAGCTTGACGGCCGTCGCGATCAACAACATCGGGATCGCGAGCACCAGCAACGCGACCACCACCACCGCGAGATCGACGCCACGCCGCGCGATCGGTTCCCATCGAGCCGGCAAACGTGCCTGTTCAACGCCGCTGGACACAGAGCCTCCCCGCAGTGATTCCGACCAGCATGAACAGCAGGTCCCCAGTGCCTCGCAACGTTAGATGTGGATCGAGGACGGTCAGGATGAGCATGAACCACCAGGACACCCACAGCGCTGAGGCTGCTGCTCCGAGGGCGCCCGGTCGCTCCATGAGCGCGCGTGCCCGTCGCAGCACCACAACCGAAAGCCAGACGAAGGCGGCCAGCAGCGGGATGCCGCCGACCCAGAGCAGCTCCAGGTAGCCGCTTTCCAGGTAGATGACCTCGCGCCATCTCTCGGGTGCCTGCAGTACCGAGTCGGGCGAGACCCCCAGCAAGACGTTGATGAAATCAAATCTCGGTATGTAGTAGTCGGACAGGTTGTTCCAGCGGCCGATCCAGCTGCGAGGCACGCCGAACTCGCTGAAGCCCTGCAACCGGCCGATCAGCGCCGGCGCACCGATCGCGAGCGCAACCGGAACCAGCCACAAGAACCGCAGGGAGCTGCGGCGCACCGTGCTGAAGCGCCACAGGATGAATCCCGCCGCCACGACCGCCGAGATCCAGGTGGAGAACTGGCCGGTGGCGAGCACACCGGCACCGAGCACGAGTCCCAACCCCAGCCGCTCCCGGCGATCCAGTAGCCCCCGCATCCCACAGCAGACGATCAAGATCAGACAAATGATGATGTAGTCGCCGGTGGCGATCGGCGAGGCAAGCGTTGTCGTGCCCCGCGCAGCCAGCGCCGCCGCGTGGCTGTCCGGTGTCCAGAGGGCCTGCAACATGGCGACGACCGGGCCAACACTGAGGGTCTGCAAGATTGCGATCACCGCAACCACCGCGCCCGGCCAGATGATCAGCCGGAAGCACCGCACCAACTGGGACTCGGTGGTGACGGTGAAACGCACCAGCAGGTAGATGGCAACGAGCTTGCACACCGGCAGCACTGCCGCCAGATCGGTAAGCACGGGCGTCTGGCCGCGCATCACCAAGGACAACAGCGGCCATGCCGTCGAGGCCAGCAGGAACACACCGAGCGGGATATCGAGTTGATGGAGCTGCCACGGCGTCCGTTCGCCCCGGAACCATCGAAGGTAACCGCCGACCAGCGCGCCGAGGAGCAGCACCACCAGCAGCGCCTCGTTGGGACGCACCAGTGGGATCAGCTGCCCGCGGTCGATGCCGGCGATGATGGGCAAAGTGCCGAGGTAGGCATACGTGGCGAACACCGGCCGGTAGGCCGCCGCAGCGAACAGCCCGGCCAGCACCAGCACCCCGATGGCGCTGAAAGCGATCAGCGGACCGGCGGCCACCGCGAGGATCCCGCCGGCCACGGCGCAGCCAGCTGCTCCCAAACCCAGCCTAAGACTGATCACCGGAGTCGGTGGATCACCCTCGGCGGGAGGCGAGCCGGATCCGCCAGCAGCCGGCGGAGGTCCATAGCCCGGTGGGAGGGTTTGGGTCATAACCCACCACCTATCCGTCGCACCGCGACACGGAGCACCAGGACATAGACCCCGAGCGTCACAACACCGCCCAGAGACAGCAGTGCGAGGTCGGCAAGCCGATCGCCGAGATTGGTCCGTTGGAGCCACCACATCGCGGCAGCTACCGGAACGATCGAGAGGGTGGCCACCAACGCGGCAGTCAAGCCCCGGGTCCCCAGGAACGGTTCGGGCCGGATCGCCCGGCGCAGCCGGGTCAACACCATCCCAGCGGCAGCGAGTTCACCGGCCAGGATGGCCGCCACCAACCAGATCAGCCGGGAGGAGTCGGCAGGCAGCAACAGAGCCACGGCAGTGGCCCCGAGTATCGCCCCGAAGGCCACCTCGCTGGCCCGGCGCGGGATGCGGTCGTCCAGCCGGGCGAACAACGCCCGGCGACCGATGTCGTGCACCCCACCGACCAACTGGGCCACCGCTACCAGCACCAGGCAGGCGGCCAGTGGCCCGATCAGGTCCGCGTGTCGCAGTTCGCCGTTGGCCAGCAGGTTCGCGGTAGGTACGGACAGCGCCGTGAGCAGCACCAGCAGCGGCAGGCTGGCGATGACGGCATAGGACAGACTCTGCCGCCACGCCGAGCCGAAGCTGGCACCGTCCGCACTCTGTGCGGCGTGAGCCAGTCCAGGCAACGCGGCCATCGATACCGCCCGGGCACTGACGTAGGACAGCGCGAAGAAGACGGAGTAGGACAGCTGCACGACGAAGGTGCCACCAGGCACCGTGCCCGCGAGCACGAGCAGCACGAACATCCCCGCGGTCGGCCAGGCCGCGACACCGATCGAGCGCACCAGGCGGCGGGTGATCGCGCGGGCCTCCAGGTCATCCCGCCACCGCATCGACGGCCGGGCCAGCAGGCCCACCCGGGCGGTACCGAACAGCTGTAGCATCGCATGCAGCGCGACGGCCACGGTGCTGCCCAGCCCGAGCACGATCACCAGTTGGACGGGCACCTGGCCGAATTCCAGCCCCGTCCCGTAATACCAGCCGGCCACGACCACCGTCAGGATCAGGATGCCGTTCTCCACCACCTGCCCGCCGGCTGCCAGCGCGAACCGGCCACGGGCCTGCTGGGCTGCGATACCGAGGTTGAGCAGGACGTACAGCGGAATCTGCGGTGCGATAAGCAGCATCAGCAGCGTGGTAATCCACAGGCCCCGGGCGTGCACATCGCCATCGGGGATCCCAAAGGTCAGCGTCCAGGCCACCACCGGGGACAGGATCATCAGCAGCGCGACCAGCGCCGCGGAGACGGCAATCAGCCACCCGTTCACCCGGCTGAGCACCTCCCGGGCCCGCTCCACGCCGCCGGCTCCGACGGCGTGGACCAGGCCGGGTACCACCACCATCGCCAGAACCGGCCCGGCGATCATCGTGAACACCATGTTCGGGACGACGTAGCCGGTCTGAAAGGCGTTGGCGAAGTAGGTCGGCCCAAGCACTGCCCCGATCACCACGACGCGGAGCAGCCCGGTGACCCTGCTGACCAGCGTCCACGTTGCAACGGTGGCCGAGTTTCGAGCTGTATTCGTGGGTGTGGGGTCCTCGAGTGCTGTCGTCACCGTTGCGGCGGCCACAACCGGAACCTCACGACCTCGTCCGGCGCCGGGCACCGACCGCTATCACGACACCGGCTATCACCAAGCCGACCAGGGCACCAGTGCCGGCCGCGATCAGCGGCTGCGGAAACACCGGGTCGGGCAGTGTGTACGGCGGCGTCAGCAGCTGGACAGGCGGTCCACCCTCGCCCCTGAGTTTGGCCTGCTGGATCTGGTTCTGGATGGCCTTCTCCTGCTCCACAGATGCGATAACCTGAGCCCTTGCATCGTTGAGAGAAACCTGGGTAGCGGTCCCCCCCGACACCGCAGGGACGAGTTGCTGCTCTCGCGTTCGGAGCTCTTGGGTCTTCGCTTGCGCGTCGGCGAGCTGCTTCTCGAGGTAGAGGGTCGCGCCGGTGGGCTGGCTGGCCAGCGCCAGATAGCCGTCCATCACGGCCTGCAGGGTCTGCATCGCAGCCAGCTTGCTGGTGCCTTCCGCCTCAACCTGGATGACGTTGCTGTTGTCGAGAACCAGCACGCTGACTTCTTTGTCGAGATCCTGGACCTGCCGGCCTTGTTTCCGGGCAATATCGCCAAGCAGCCGAGGGCTCTTCAGCAGCACCAGCTGGGTAGACAGCTGACGATCCTGCTTCAGCGGGTCGCCCCCCTGCTCCCGGCCCACGGAGTAGAGGACCTCCGAGCGTGCGCCGTAGGTCTTCGGCAGGACGAGCGCACCAGCTAACCCGGCAGCAGTGCCGAGCAGGATGATCGTCAACGCCAGTAGCACCAGACGCGTCGTCAGGAGGCCACCACCGGTGTCGTCGGATGAGATGTCGAACCGGCCCCCGGAGCGCTGCGGCGGCACGTCACCGGTCCCTGGGGACGTCTGTAGGTGCTCGTCGTGGCCCATCGAACGTCCATTCGACTCGCCAGCCTCGTACTGGAAAACATTGGAAACGTTCGTCACAGCGCACCTCCGAGCACATCGCAGACCCGCGCAACCTGCGCAACGCTCAGGGTCGGGGACATGGGAAGGGACAGGATCTGGCTGGCCGCTCGCTCCGCGACCGGCAGTTGCTGAGCATCCGGCGCCGACTCGCCGAGGTTGATGAACCCTGTTGCGGCTAGGGCCGGCTGCTGATGGCACGGGATCGGGTAATGCACACCCCACCCGATACCGGCCGCGGTGAGCGCCTCGGCGACCTTGCGGCGATTCTCGACCTGGATGACCGCCAGGTGGTACACCGGTTCGGCGCCAGGCTGCACCGACACCGGGGTGCAACCCGGCGGCAACGTCTCCCGGTACGCCGCCATCACCGACGCTCGCCGCGCGTTGTCGGCGTCCAGGCTGGGCAACTTGGCGGACAGCATCGCCGCCTGCAGGGTGTCGAGCCTGCTGTTTCGCCCGGGCAGGTCGTGCAGGTAGCGGTCGGAGGCCGACCGCCCATGGTTGGCCATGCTACGAACGCGGTCGGCCAGCGCGAGATCGCTGGTGACCACCGCACCGCCGTCGCCAAGGGCGCCGAGGTTCTTACCGGGATAGAAGCTGAACCCGGCGGCGACGCCCACGCTGCCCGCGTTGCGGCCACGGTGTCGGGCACCGTGGGCTTGTGCGGCGTCCTCGATGAGGGCGAGCCCGTGGGTGGCCGCGATCGCCGAGATCGGTTGAGGGTCCACCATCTGGCCGTATAGGTGCACGGCGATGATCGCCGCCGTCGAACCATTGATCGCCGCGCGGACAGCGTCTGGATCGATCAGCAAGGTGTCGGCGCGAACGTCGACGAACCGAGGCCGCGCGCCAATCGCGAAAACCGCCTCGGCTGTCGCGATGAAGGTGTTCGTGGGGACGATGACCTCGTCACCGGCTCCGATTCCCAGGCCGCGGAGGATGAGTTCCAGAGCGTCGGTGCCGTTGGCCACACCGATGCACGCCTTGGTCCCGCAGTAGGACGCAAGTTCGCGCTCAAAACGCTCGACCTCTGGGCCGCCGACGAAGTGACCGTGGTCCAGCACCGTCTTCCACGCTAGGTCAAACTCCTCGCGCAGCCCGTTATTGACGCCGTGAAGGTCGAGGAAAGGAATCCGGGAAGTGACGCTGTCGCCGCTCATGAGGCCACCCCCCGCATGCGATCGGCGCCGGACGGGTCGATGCTGCCGGTAACGAAGGCGGAGCGCCCGGTGGCTTCCGCGACATCGGTGGCCGCTAGAACTCGCACGATGTCCAGGCCCCGCTCGCCCGGCGTGTTCGGCGTGGCGCCGGTACGAATACATTCGATGAAGTGACTGTCCTGGACCAGGAGCGGCTCATTGAACTGAATAAATGGCGAGACGATGTCTCCGGTGCGATAGGAAACCGGCATCGCCGGTGATTCACCATGCTCGTCCGGATCGGCTGGGTCGACACCGATGTCGTAGACCCGGATACGCTCATTGTCCGACATGTCGTTGTAGACCGCCATTTTGCGTTCCCCGACGACCGTGACCCGCCGGACCCGGCACGGGTCCAACCAGCTGACATGCACGAATGCGTGAGTGGCTGCCCGCCCGAAGTCCAGTCGCAGGTAAGCCACGTCGGCGTGCCGATTCCCCACGTGCCGATTGGCCCACACCGAGGCAGTCCGGGGAACCTCGTCGAGTAAGAACGAGGCGATCGAGATGTCGTGCGGGGCGAGGTCCCAGATGACGTTGCAGTCGCGCTGGTATTTGCCCAGGCTCAGCCGAGCGGCGTCGATGTAGAGGATCCTGCCGAGCTCACCGGAATCGATGATCTCCTTGAGTTTCCACACCGCCGCGTTGTACTCGAAGGTATGCCCTGCCATCAGGTGCACGCCGCCTGCCGCCGCCGCGTTAACCATTTCCTGCGCGTCCTCGACCGTCGTCGCCAGTGGCTTCTCCACGAGGACGTGCCGCCCCTGTCGCAGCGCTTGCAACGCGACCGTGGCATGGGTGCTCGGAGGAGTTGCGACGACCACTGCATCCACCCGGCCCAAGACGTCGTCAAGGCCAGCCGCCGATTCCGCCGCTGGGTAGATCCGCCTTGCCTCCGCGATCCGCGCGGGATCGTTATCGACGATGGTCACCTGCACACCCGGCATGCTGCTGAGCACCCGTATGTGCTTGGAGCCCCAGTACCCATAGCCCACCACCGCCACGCGGACGTCGGGATCGAAGGTCGTCAGACCTCCCGAGTCGCGCCGAGCGAGGTTCCCTGCCGATTGGGTAGTACCTGCAACGAACTTCATCGAGACGGTCCCCCTGCCGTGGCCCGAGATGTCTGCCGACTACAAAATGTCGCAAGATGCATACGGGGATGAGCACCGGTCACCGAACCGGCGTTCGGCAAGCTGGACCCATCCTGGTCCTACGGTGGGTTCGCCCCTCCCCCACAGTGCGTATATCTACTGCCCTGCGTGCCTCGTTACTCGCGTAGTGTAGCCCATGGGACTTTCACCCGGATGGAGCAACAATCTTACCGACCGTGTTGAATGCGGATAGTTATCGAGTGATGACGCAGCGGAGTTTCTCCTGACCCGGGCCCGCCTGGAGCATGGTCAAAACCGGGTGGAACCATCGACGGCTCCAGCACTCAGGACGACCGCCCGAATCGCCCGAATCCAGCCGACGGGTCGCGTCCAGCGGAGTGGCCTGCTAGCCAGGGACCAACGAGGCGGACCCGCCAGTAGGCGTGGCGAGCACGAGGGCCCCACCACCACGTCACCTCCCTCTCTGCCAGTCCCGTACAGATCGCGCCACGCCAACCACAGTGGCCATCGTTGGCGACAGAAGCACCACTGACGCAGTCAACGCGATCGCTCACGAGTCGCATCGACTCGTCGCATTGTGACACAGACCGTAATAACGATCTTGCTCTGTGGCGTTAGAAACGGACCCATACTGCACCCGCTAGACAAAATTGCTCGACTTCTCCGCACGCCTGTAACACAAACCAGGATTGGACGATATCCGGCACAGATGATTTCCACATAGAAGCATCAGCAAGGCTACACAGTGTAGCCGAACAGCCACCAAAGAGGGGCTGGCGTCCATGTTCTGCACCACATCAGTCAACGGTCTCGTCGCCGCGGCACTGGCGAGATATCAGCCTACGCACGGCGCTAGGTCAATGGGGCCAATGATGGGTCGCGGACAGTGAGCAAGCGTAACAGGCGGGTTGAGCGCATTGGAGCGCGGCCAACCAGCGGATATCGGCGCCGCCACCATGTAGTATCTGGCGCATTCTCGCTCTTGATAATCGTGGTTGCGTCCGGTTGCGGCGGTGCGAGTGCTGACACGGCCTTCAACAGGACAGATACGCTGGTTCAGCAGGTCCCCAGCACGAAATCCATCGTACCGTGTGGCATGAACTCGGTCGCTGAACCGTTCACACATACACCTCATGCCCTCAAGAAGGCGTCTCAGGTGTACCAGAAAATCGATTCGACCGGAGACGTGGTCGCAGCCCTTGAATCTACATATGCGAAGAATCTGTTCGATTTTACATACGACGAGCAAGCCGAAGGACTGATTATTCTCTCCGGCTTGGATTCTTGCGATGAAGTGAGCGCAGCGGCGAAAGAAAGCGTTCCGAATGCTATCACATTACTGCTATCGGGACGGCCGGCAGAAAACCCCAACCTGCAACCCAGTACAACGCAACCCAGTACAACGCAACCCACCGGATCGGAACCAGGTACGCAGACCGGCGGCACCCAAACCGCCAACAACCAAACCGGCAACCCCCGAAACGACAGCACCCAACCCCCCAGCCCGGGAAACCCACCACCCGGTAATGGCAAAACCGGCAACACCCTCCCACCCAGGGACCCCCCACCCAGCAATCCACCACCCAGGGACCCCCCACCCAGCAATCTTCCACCGAGCAATCTTCCACCGAGCAATCCTCCACCGAGCAATCCACCACCGAGCAATCCACCACCGAGCAATCCACCACCCAGGGATCCCCCACCACCCAGCGATCCCCCACCACCCAGGCCTCCCGCACCGCCCAACGGCGGCCGCCCGATACCCCAGCAGATCTGCACGCATCTCAAGGACCAGTTAGACCAGATAGACCAGATAGACCAGCTGAAAGGATCATTGCCCTGCGCCCTTACCAGCCTCGGCAACAATGGCAGTAAAAACTCGGGTGGCAGCGGCTCATCATCGGATAACCGAGACGCGAGGAAACCGCGCTGATCCGGCTGTGTGCCAGAGAAGTCTTTTACAGTGCCCCTACGACAGGGTGAGGTTGCGGAATGGATCTCAACATCGCACCAGATCGGCAGGTCGATCAGATGGGGCGCTCGATGCTGGGGTGCCGGTTGTGCGGGACGGACCGATTGTGCAGCGTTGTCGACCTGGGAGCGACCCCGCCGTGTGAACGGTTCCTCACCGCCCAACAGCTCGACGAGCCAGAGCCCACCTATCCGCTACACCTGCGGGTGTGCGCACAGTGCCTGCTCGCCCAGCTGCCACCGCTCATCACCCCCGAAGAGACGTTCACCAACTATGCCTATTTCTCCTCCTACTCAAGCTCGTGGGTGGACCATGCCAAACGGTTCGTGACGGAGGCGACCGATCGTCTCGGGCTCGGTACCGAATCGTTTGTCGTCGAGGTCGCCAGCAATGACGGCTACCTGCTCCAGCACGCGATCGCCAGCGGCTTGCGCTGCCTCGGCATCGAGCCGTCGATCAACGTTGGCGAGGTGGCCCGGGAACGCGGGGTACCAACCCGGACCGCGTTCCTCACCCCGGACACCGCCGCAGCGGTCCGGGCCGGCCACGGTCCCGCTGATCTGGTAGTCGCAAACAACGTCTACGCGCACATCCCGGACATCGTCGGATTCACCCAAGGACTGCGCCGGCTCGTCGCCGAGGACGGCTGGGTGTCGATCGAGGTGCAACACCTGCTGACCCTGGTCCAGCTCACCCAGTTCGACACGATCTATCACGAGCACTTCCAGTACTACTCAGTGCTCACTGCACAACAGGCCCTCGCGACCGGCGGCCTGGCCCTTGTCGATGTCGAGTTGCTGCCCACCCATGGCGGGTCGCTCCGGTTGTGGGCGCGACCCGCGGAGATCGCCGATCCCCCGTCGGAGCGAGTGGGCGAGGTGCTCGCAGCCGAGCAGGCCGCCGGGCTGTCCACCGTAGCGGGGCACAACGGTCTGTCGAGGGCGGTGCAGCGGGTTCGTGCGGAGCTGCTGCGTTTTCTGTTGCACGCCGCCGAAACCGGGAAAACCGTGGTCGGCTACGGCGCTCCAGGGAAGGGCAACACCCTGCTGAACTACTGCGGCATCCGGCCCGATCTGCTTGCTTACACAGTGGACCGTAACCCGTACAAGCACGGACGCTTCACACCCGGAACTCGGATCCCCATCCACCCAGTGGAGCGGATCGACACCGATCAACCCGACTACCTGCTCGTGCTGCCCTGGAACCTCCGGGCCGAGCTCACCGAGCAGCTCTCTCATATCCGCACATGGGGCGGCCAGCTGGTCTTTCCGATTCCCCGGCTCGAGGTGGTCTCTCCATGAAGGTGGTGCTGTTCTGTGGTGGCTACGGCATGCGGATGCGCAACGGCGCCGACGATGACCTGCCCAAGCCGATGAACCGGGTCGGCCCACGACCGTTGCTCTGGCACGTCATGCGCTACTACGCCCACTTCGGGCACCGCGACTTCGTGCTGTGCCTGGGCTACGGCGCACATCACATCAAAGACTTCTTCCTTGACTACCAGGAGACGACATCCAACGATTTCGTGCTCCGCGGCGGCGACATCGAGCTGCTGGGCAACGACATCGCGGACTGGACGATCACGTTCGTGCACACTGGAATGGACACTCCGATCGGCGAGCGGTTGCGCCGTGTACGCGAGCACGTCGAGGGCGAGCCAGCGTTCCTGGCGAACTACGCCGATGTGCTCACCGATCTACCGCTGAACGCGATGATCAAGAAGTTTCTGGCCAGCGACGCCACCGCAGCGCTGCTCGCCGTTCCGCCTCAGGCCGCATTCCACTGCGTGGAACTCGGCGACGGCGACCGCGTGTCCGCCATCACAGTCGCCGGCCACCTTCCGCTGTGGGAAAACGGCGGCTATTTCGTGCTCCGGCCGGAGGTGTTCCATCACCTGCCGGAGCACGGTGACCTCGTCGTGGACGCCTGCGGAGCTCTCGCCAAGCAGGGCAAGCTCATGGGCTATCCATACAACGGGTTCTGGCAGGCCGCCGATACGATCAAGGAGCGCAACGAGCTGGAGGCGGCCTACCAAGCCGGTACCCGGCCATGGATGCTCTGGGAGCAACATCCCGATCGTTCACCCCTCCAGGGTCTGGTGGCCCAGGAACTGGAGCGCTGAATGCGTCGTTTGCGCCCGGAACGGTGCGACGAGCTGCTGCTGCTCGGCGCGCATTGCGACGATATCGCCATCGGCGCCGGTGGCACGCTGCTCGAGCTGTGTCGGGCCAACCCGGGACTGCGGGTGGTGGCCGCCGCGCTCTCCGGTGGCAGCAGCAGGCGCGAAGAGGAGGAGCGGGCGGCGCTGGAAGCGTTCTGCCCCCAGGCGAAGCTCGAGATCACCGTGCTCGATATTCCGGACGGGCGATTTCCGGCGCACTGGGAGCGGGCCAAACACACTGTGCAGGAGCTGCGCCGACACTGTGACCCGGACCTCGTGCTGGCACCCCCGCCGCACGACGCACACCAGGACCACCGCACTCTGTCGCAGCTGGTACCGACTGCATTCCGGGACCATCTGATTCTCGGCTACGAGATCCCCAAGTGGGACGGCGACCTGGCTCAACCTAACGCCTTCCTCCCGCTGCCCGCGGCGGTGATCGACCAGAAGATCGAACTGCTGCACAAGCATTACCCCTCACAGCACGACCAGGGGTGGTTTGACGAGGAGACGTTCCGCGGGCTGGCCCGGGTGCGCGGGGTGCAATGCCACAGCCGCTACGCCGAGGCCTTCCACGCGTCGAAGCTGTGCCTTCGGGTCGATGCACCAGGGCTGGTCCGGCGATGAGAGGACGATGACGGTGCGTGTTCTGCTGACCGGCCACCAGGGCTATCTCGGCACCGTCATGGCACCGGTGCTCTCCGCTGCCGGGCACGACGTCGTGGGCCTGGACTCCGGGCTCTACGCCGACTGTGTGCTCGGACCGGAACCAAGCGATCCCACGAGCCATCCCATCGACCTGCGCGACGTGGCGGCGGAGCACCTCGCGGGATTCGATGCGGTCGTCCACCTCGCGGCACTATCCAACGACCCGCTCGGATCACTCACTCCGCATATTACCTATGCGATCAACCACCACGCCTCGATCCGGCTGGCACGGCTGGCCCAGGAGGCGGGTGTGCAGCGCTTCCTCTATGCCTCGACCTGCTCGGTATACGGCGCCTCCGGGGGCGACGAGCTGGTCGATGAGGACGCGCCGCTGCGGCCGGTGACGCCCTACGCCAAGTCGAAGGTGCGCGTCGAAGACGATCTCGCCGAGCTGGCGGACCCGGACTTCAGCCCCGTCTTCCTGCGCAATGCCACGGCATTCGGCTTCTCGCCGCGGCTGCGCGCCGACATCGTGCTCAACAACCTGGTGGGGTACGCCCTGCTCACCGGGGTGGTCCGGGTGCTCTCCGACGGCACACCCTGGCGGCCGCTGGTGCACGCCGCAGACATCGCCGCGGCCTTCGCGTCCGCATTGACCGCGCCCCGGGATGCCATCCACTGCCGGGCGTTCAACGTCGGCACCGAAGACAACAACCTGCGGGTCTCCGAGATCGCCGACGCGGTCGCCGCCGCGGTGCCGGGCTCCAGAGTGGTCATCACCGGCGAGACAGGCGCCGACCCCCGCTCCTACCGGGTCGACTTCTCCCGGTTGCGGGCCGCGCTGCCCGGCTACCGATGCAGGTGGTCGGTGCCGGCCGGAGCCACCGAGCTCGCCGCGGCCTATGCCAAGCACGGCCTGACTCAGGAGGCCTTCGACCGCCGCTTCACCCGGCTGGCCCGGCTCACTGACCGTCGCGCACACGGCAGCCTGGACGGATCCCTGCGCCCGGTAGGCGAGGTCTCCGGCGATGACTGACGACGGGAGGATGATGCACGACCTGGTCACGCGGCTGTTCCCGTTATGCCGCAGCATCACCGGCGACGGGGTCCGCCAAACACTGACGATCGTCCACGAGTCGATCCCGCTGCAGACGCACGAGGTGCCCACCGGAACTCCGGTGTTCGACTGGACGGTGCCGCGAGAGTGGAACATCCGCGACGCCTACATCAAGGACCGCTCCGGGGCGCGGGTCGTGGACTTCCGCGCGTCCAATCTGCACGTGATGAGTTACAGCATGCCGGTGGCCGCCACGATGACGCTGCATGAACTACGTCCGCACCTGCACACCCTGCCAGAGCAACCCGACCTCATCCCCTACCGCACCTCCTATTACGCCGAGGACTGGGGCTTCTGCCTGCGCCACGACCTGCTCCGGCAACTCCCGGAGGGCGAGTACGAGGTCCGCATCGACGCCAGCCTCACCGAGGGCCATCTGAGCTACGGCGAGCATGTGGTGCCCGGCCAGGTCGAGGACGAGGTGCTCGTCTCCTGCCACGTCTGCCACCCCTCGCTAGCCAATGACAACCTGGCCGGAATCGCCGTCGCGGTGTTCCTGGCGCAGCGGCGCAGCGCCGCGAAGCCCTGGTACACCTACCGTTTCCTGTTCATCCCGGGCACCATCGGCTCGATCACCTGGCTGGCCCTCAACCAGGAGCATGTCGGGCGGATCAGGCACGGGCTGGTGTTGGCCTGTGCGGGCGATCCCGGCAAGCTGACCTATAAGCGCAGCCGGCGGGGCGACGCGGAGATCGACCAGGTCGTTCGGCATGTGCTGTCGAGCTCGGGGCGCCCACACGAGATCGTCGGGTTCTCTCCATACGGCTACGACGAGCGACAGTTCTGCTCGCCGGGTTTCAACCTGCCCGTCGGGAGCCTGACCAGGACACCGCACGCGCGATACCCGGAGTACCACACCTCCGCTGACGACCTGGACTTCGTCTCATCCGAAGCGATGGGTGAAACCCTGGAAACCTGCTGGCAGGTGTTCGGCGTCCTGGAGCGCAACCGCCGCTACGTCAACCTCAACCCGCACTGTGAGCCACAACTCGGCAAACGCGGGCTGTACGGGTCGGTCGGTGGGCGCAGCGACACCCAGCAGCGCCAGATGGCAATGTTGTGGTTGCTCAACCTGTCCGACGGCGAACACAGCCTGCTGGACATCGCCGAGCGATCTGGAATGCCGTTCGACCTCATCGCGGAGATCGCTGAGTTGCTTCGGAAGGCCGATCTGGTGAAGGGCTGAGACGACAAATCGCCACCAAAGAACCGCAGCCGGCGCTGCCCCCAGCGCTTCGCGGGCCGATCGGGATCATGGCGGTCATCGCCGCTGCGCTGACCGCCGTTCTCGCCGCCCGCTTCGCGGGCAACGTGGCCGCCAGTCCGCTGGACAGGTGGGCCCAGACCGCGGTGCAGAACCTGCTTCCGCAGGGCGGACCCACTGCGCTGCTGATCAATCTCGTCGGTGAGCCGATGGTGGCAGCCGTCCTGGTCGGTCTGCTGGCGGTGACCTGCCTGGCCCTGCGGCGACGGCGGCTGGCCGTGGTCGCCGTCGCCGGCCCGTGCTTGACCGGCATCGCCACCACGGTGCTCAAGCCGGTGATCGGCCGAACGATTCATGGCGGCTATCTCGCCTTTCCCAGCGGGCACACCGCCGCGGCGACCGGGTTGGCACTCATCGTCGTGCTGCTGGCGGTTGATCTGCTCCGGGCCGGGAGGCTGCTGGGCGTGCTGTTCATCCTCACCGGAGCGGGCGCGGCCGGTGCGACGATGGCCTGGGCTCAAGTCGCCCTGACCATGCACTACCCGACCGACACGATCGGTGGCTTCTGCACAGCGATGGCCGTTCTCCCCGCGACTGCGTTGCTGGTCGACAGGTTCGCCGCGCAGCGACGCGAAACTGCCGGCCATACCGGTCGCTGAGGACGAGCCGCCGGGCCGGAGCGCCTCGCGGCGGGATGGTTGCTCAGCACGCAGGCGATCCACCGGAGAACGTGCTGCAGGTGTCCTGGGAGTACGGCGCGGACTGCCATTGTGCGGCGTCGAAGGTGCGGCCGGTGTCGTGGGCCATGAACGTCCATGGGCCCGTATACGAGTTGCTGCGCCATCGGTTGCCCTGCCGGAAGGTGATCGCTTCCTGAACCACGGTCTGCTGGTAGGGCGACCAGCTCGGGAAAGTCCCGAAGTTGGACAGCACCGCCATGCGGCCGCACAAGCTGTTCGTGCAGCCCATGCTCGCGGGGTCAAACAGGAACCGGTTCCCGTGGATGTCGAGTCGTTGGGTTTTCCACCGGCAGTCGTGGTAGAGGGGTGGGGTGTTGATGGCGGGTGTGGAGCAGGTGG
>JBOHFW010000138.1:0-8853 GCA_050699835.1 Pseudonocardiaceae bacterium
GCCCGGTACCGGCGCCGGCGGATCAGCCCACTGGCTGCGCGGCAGGAAGCTGGCTCGGCTGGTTGCTCGCGGCGGGCCTTGGTGATCTGGACAGTGGCGTAGCGGAGGCTGACGGCGATGTCGGTGGCCTCGAGCTTGTTGCGCCAGATCTTGCGGCCTTCTTCGGGCTGCCAGGAGTCGTCGGACAGTTCGCCGGTGACGGTGACCGTGGTGCCCTTGACCAGGGTGGCGGCGGCGTTCTCGGCGAGGGCGTTGAAGGCGACCACGTTGTGGAAGACGGGCGCCTTGTCGACCCAGGTGTTGGTGCGACGGTTGAAGCGGCGGCCGTTGACCGCGACGGTGCACCTCAGGACCGGGACGCCACTGGGGCTGTAGTGCAGGGTCGGGTCATCGGTGAGGTTGCCGTGGATGGTGATCTCGTTCATTGCTCTCTCCCTGTGGCTTGGTGTCGGTGGAACGCGGCTTTGCCTCAGCGCGCCGGGTGGGGGTCCGGAGGACGGCGGGGGTTCTGGCTCGTCCAGCCGGGTGGGATCACGTCAGTGACCGCCGCAGGCGGCTCGTCTCACCCGGGTGGATGGGCCAGGTTCATCGCCGCTTGCGCCCTCCCGGTGTGCTGACCTTCGGGCGATCCACTGGCTCCGAGCCACGCGGAGACGGGCACCGGGCGAGCACCCACGCCGCACCTGGCCGGATCAGGCGCGGCGGCCAAGGTCAACCCCAGCAGGCGTGGAGCTGGCTTCGAGGTAGCGGGTGACGCCGCCAGGTGGCCAGCGGCGTGTGGCCAGCGGACGCCAGGACGGTGGGTGGCGCTGTCGGTCAGTTCCGGTTCCTCCCAGACCGTGCCCACCGCGTCCAGGTCGCGGGTCGCGATGTCGCGGGCGTGTTCGTCAACTACGACGGGGTGGCCAAACACCGGACCACCGGCGAGGTGGGCGCGCACGCCCAGTGTCTGTACCGGTGATCGCGATGGGGCGTTCCGGGGGTCATCGGCTGGCTGTGGACAGCGCTGGTCGTGGCTGGTCTGGGTCGCTGGTGGGCGAGCTCGCCCATCGTTTCCTCGTCAGCGGTGGCGAGTTCGGGGATCCGACCCATCCCCAGGCTGTCCCCAGGTCCCTATTTGACAGCTGTTCTACGTGTGCCAACATTCTTTTTGGGGCGCCGCCAGCTCACCTTGATCCTTTAAGGGAGAGGTGGGTGGTGCGGGTGCCGCCGTGGGCGTGGGTGGTTGTCAGTGGCGGAGTGCTTAGCCTGGTCCGCTACTGGATGCGACTGGCCTTCCTACGACATGTCTACGACCGTCGTGGTGACCGCCAGGACCTTGAGGCCGCGGGCCGGGCACTGGGGGCCCCTAATGTGGCTGATTGTTGGCCACATGACTATTGGCCACAACGGGCAGCCGGCACCTTCGGCTCTCGTCGACGCGCCACCAACGATTCATCCACCTCATGATCGGCGCCGTCCCGCCCACTGAGCATAGGGCCGAGTCGAGGCGTGGGCGGGTTACCCGCTGGTGTGTGGCGGCCGGGAGGTGGCTGGATCGGGCTCGGCGAGTTCGCTGATCATGGTCCACCCGTCACAGTGGGTGCAGGGCACGGGCCCCGCGTCGGCGAGGCTGGGTTCCCAGGTGTGGTCGCACGTCTCGCACACCAGGACCACGCCGGGTCCCTGCCCGGGCTCGGTGTGCGGATCGTGGGGTGCGCCGGGATAAACCGGCGGGAGGAAAGGGATGAGAACGCCCGACATCGAAGGAGTAGCGATCCACGATGGCCCCGAGTCATGCATCGGCGTCTGTGAGGGCGAGGGTGAAGCGTTGGCAGGGGTACGTGCAGGCCAGCCATTGAGCCGCGAAATCACAGCTTCGGGGTGCCGACGTCGTCTCACGAGATGGAAGGCCACGTCACCGGTGGCGTTAGCGCGAGCCGTTCGGTGGGCCCCGCGCGGTCTGAGAACCTGTGCATGTACGGAGTCCTTCCGCGCGAGAACCGGGAGATCCCATTGCTCGCCTGTCCGGTTGATCACTGGGCAGGCCGCTCAGGGAAGACTGAGGTCATACGCCTGAGATGGACGAGCGTGGGAAGTCAGACGGTCCCGTAGTACCTGCGAAGCTGCCGAACAACACCGCGTGCGCGGTGGTGGAGGAAAGGGGACCGGCCAAGGGGAACACGGCCAGCACAACGCATCCCGGACGCAGCGCCGGGCACGGTGCGCCCGGTGGGCTGGCGCGTGTGCGTGAGGTAGCACGAGGAGACAAGGAAGCGCGGTTCACGGCGCTGTTGCACCATGTCACGATCGGCCGGCTTCGCGCGGCGTATCGGGCGATCCGCCCGTAGGCCGCGCCGGGGGTGGACGGGGTGAGGTGGGAGGCCTACGGCCAGGATCTGGAGGCGAATCTCCAAGACTTGCACCGTCGGCTGCAGGTAGGAAGCTACCGGGCCAGGCCGTCACGGCGGTCGTATATCCCGAAGGCGGATGGGCGGCTGCGGCCGCTGGGCATTGCCGCGTTGGAGGACAAGATCCTCCAACGGGCCGTCGTCGAGGTGCTCAACGCCGTTTATGAGACGGACTTCCGGGGTTTTTCCTACGGGTTTCAGGGCGTAACCCGCATCAGGCGTTAGATGCGCTCACGGTCGGGATCTGGCGCAAGAAGGTGAACTGGGTGCTGGATGCGGACATCCGCGACTTTTTCACCAGCCTTGATCACAGCTGGCTGGAGAAGTTTCTTGAGCACCGGATCGCGGACAAGCGGGTCCTGTGGCTTATCCGCAAGTGGTTGAGCGCAGGCGTCATCGAGGATGGGAACTGGTCACAGACCATGGAGGGGGCGCCGCAAGGCGCTTCGGTATCGCCGTTGCTGGCGAATGTCTATCTCCACTATGTCTTTGATCTGTGGGCTGACTGGTGGAGACGCCGCCACGCGGACGGTGAGGTGATTATCGTGCGCTGGGCGGATGACTTCATCGTTGGTTTCGAGTGTCAAGCTGATGCGCAGCGGTTTTTGGCCGAGCTTCGTGAGCGGTTCGCTAAGTTTGGGCTGGAGCTACACCCCGACAAGACGCGGCTGATCGAATTCGGGCGGTTCGCTGCCACGAATCGACAGGCGCGGGGCCTTGGGAAACCGGAGACGTTTGATTTCCTTGGCTTCACGCATATTTGCGCGAGGATGCGGGATGGGCGTTTCTGGGTGCGGCGTATCACGATCTCGAAGCGGATGCGGGCGAAGCTACGAGAGGTCAAAGACCAACTCAAGCGACGGCGACATCAGCCCATCCCTGAGCAGGGGCGGTGGTTGGCGAGCGTGGTGCGGGGCTACGGCGCTTACTACGCTGTGCCGGGCAACCGCGCGGCGGTTGCCACCTTTCGTACCCAGCTGACCAAGCTCTGGCATAAGGCGCTGGAACGCCGCAGCCAGCGCACGCGGATCAACTGGGCCCGAATGAACCGCCTGACCACCCGATGGCTCCCGCCCGCCCGCGTTATGCATCCCTTTCCCGACGTGCGCTTTCGCGCCAATACCCAAGGCAGGAGCCCAGTGCGTTAGTAGCGCACGCTGGGATCTGTGCGGGGGGCCGCCCGCAAGGGCGGTCCCTACCGCGATAATTCTCTTGTGGGCTGCCGGGCGGAGTGTCACAAGATCTTCCACGAGCGGATCAGCACCCGCATCAAGGTCCGGCCCGAGCTGGAGAAGGCGCTCGCGCTGGCCCACCAGTTCAAGGAGGCCGCGCCCGAGACGCCCGTCATCTTCACCCGTCCACGAACTCAAGCGCCTCGCCCGCAATGCCGCCGAGCTGATGACGCTGTCCGCCGAACTCCAGGCTGTTGTGACAGTGGTGTAAGGCAGGGTGTGGATGTCTATTATGCCGCCGTTTACGTGGGAAGCGATTATGGAGCCGGGAATGGTTGATGAAGTGGTATGGGTGCTGCAGGTGGCGAGGTAGGCGGCGGAGGGGATGCGGGTGGCATCGAGCATACCAGTGTCCCGTGGAGATACGGCAGCGGTTCGGGAGATTAAGGATCGAATGTGATTGCAAAGGACACGGAGCCCCCGGTGCTCGAAGTCCCGGGCGATCGAGCGCAGACTATGGCCTTATCAGCTGCCAATACGACTCGACGACCACCTTCGCCTCACCCAAGTCCGGTTCCTGCGCAGGAGGCGTCAGGACTGGTGGGTGCTTGGGGATCTGGTGAGACAGAATGAGCGGTAGGCTGAAGATCTGATTGTCACCATGTGGCGGGAGAGTGTGATGTGAGCCAGGACCTGCAGCGCGTCGAAGCGCCGCCGGTCGGCTCGGACGAGGCCGCGGTCCCACAGCGGCTGCCGTCGGCAACCCGGCGGGTGCGGGCCCGGCTGGCGCGGCGGATCACCGCGCAGCGACCCGGCCCGGTGCGGCAGGTGCTCGAGCCTCTCGCCGCGGTGCACCGGGAGCTGCATCCCAAGGCCAATCTCGCACTGCTGCAGCGCGCCTATGACGTCGCCGAGGCCAAACACTCCGACCAGAAGCGCAAATCCGGCGATCCCTACATCACGCATCCGTTGGCGGTCTCCACGATCCTGGCCGAGCTGGGGATGGACACCACCACCCTGATCGCTGCGCTGCTGCACGACACCGTGGAGGACACCGACTACACACTGGCTCGCCTGTCCAAGGACTTCGGTGAAGTGGTGGCGCACCTCGTCGACGGCGTCACCAAGCTGGACAAGGTCAAGCTCGGCGCCGCCGCCGAGGCCGAGACCATCCGGAAGATGGTCATCGCGATGGCGCGCGACCCGCGAGTGCTGGTGATCAAGCTAGCGGATCGGCTGCACAACATGCGCACCATGCGCTTCCTGCCGCCGGAGCAGCAGGCCCGCAAGGCCAGGGAAACCCTGGAGGTGTACGCCCCGCTGGCGCACCGGCTGGGCATGGCCACCATCAAGTGGGAGCTGGAGGATCTCTCCTTCGCGATCCTGCATCCGAAGAAGTACGACGAGATCGTGCGGTTGGTGGCTGATCGGGCGCCGTCCCGGGACACCTACCTGCGGACCGTGATCGACGAGGTCTCCGCGCAGCTGGCCGGGTCGCGGATCACCGCCACGGTGGAGGGTAGGCCCAAGCACTACTACTCGATCTACCAGAAGATGATCGTGCGTGGCCGCGATTTCGACGACATTCACGACCTGGTCGGGGTCCGGATCATGGTTGAGGATGTCCGCGACTGCTACGCCGCGATCGGTGTGGTGCACTCGGTGTGGCAGCCGATGCCCGGTCGTTTCAAGGACTACGTCGCGCAGCCCCGATTCGGGGTCTACCAGTCGCTGCACACCACGGTGATCGGGCCGGACGGCAAACCTCTGGAGGTGCAGATCCGCACCCGCGCCATGCACCGGACCGCGGAGTACGGCATCGCCGCGCACTGGCGGTACAAGGAGACCCACGGCATGCACAACGGAACCGTGGATGTCGACGAGATGGCCTGGATGCGCCAGCTGCTGGACTGGCAGCGGGAAGCTGCCGACCCCAGCGAGTTCCTGGAGTCGCTGCGCTACGACCTGGCCACCCGGGAAATCTTCGTCTTCACCCCCAAGGGCGAGGTGATCACGCTGCCTACTGGCTCGACTCCAGTGGATTTTGCTTACGCGGTGCACACCGAGGTGGGTAACCGCTGCATTGGCGCCCGGGTCAACGGTCAACTCGTCGCGCTGGAGCGGCAGCTGGAGAACGGCGAGGTCGTCGAGATCTTCACCTCGAAGGCCGAGGGCGCCGGTCCCAGCCGAGACTGGCTGTCCTTCGTCGCCTCACCCCGAGCCCGAGCCAAGATCAGGCAATGGTTCGCCAAAGAGCGCCGCGAAGAGGCCATCGAGACGGGCAAGAGCGCGATCGCCAAGGAACTGCGCCGGGTTGGGCTACCGGTGCAGCGGCTGGTTTCTGCCGAGTCGATGGTCGCGGTGTCCCGGGAGCTGCGTTACCCCGACGTCAGCGCCTTGTACGCGGCGGTCGGCGAACACCACGCCTCGCCCCGTCACGTTGTGCAACGCCTGGTTGCACTGCTCGGCGGCGAGGAGGGGGCGGACGATGTCCTGGCCGAGCGGGCCACCCCCTCCACCGTCCAGCGCCGCCGGCCATCCGGTGACTCCGGCGTGCGGGTGCGCGGTGGCGGGGACGTCTACGCCAAGCTCGCCCGGTGCTGCACACCGGTGCCCGGTGACGAGACCCTGGGTTTCGTCACCCGGGGGAGTGGGGTCAGCGTGCACCGAACTGACTGCACCAACGCCGAGTCGCTGCGGGCGCAGCCTGAACGGTTGGTCGACGTAGAGTGGGCGCCCTCATCGTCGTCGGTGTTCCTGGTGGGGATTCAGGTTGAGGCCCTGGACCGGCATCGGCTGCTCTCCGACGTCACCAAGGTGCTCGCGGACGGGCGGGTCAACATCCTGTCCGCGTCGGTCACCACCACCCGGGACCGGGTGGCGGTGAGCCGATTCTCCTTTGAGATGGGTGATCCCCAACATTTGAGGCATGTGCTGCGCGCGGTGCGCCAGATCGAGGGCGTCTATGACGTCTACCGCGTCACCTCATCCAACTGAGCTGCTGGGACGGCGTCAGGCCGCCGGAGCCTCCACGGAGGTGATCATGACCGGCTGGTTGGGCTTGCCGTCACCGGGCTGTCGTGATCCATCATCGCCCGCCCTGGCTACCTGGTCGATCACGGTCAGGCCCTCCACGGAGATAGCTCCGAAGACGGTGTAGCTCGGCGGCAGCCGGGTTTGGCCATAGACCAGGAAGAACTGGCTGCCACCGCTATTGGGCGCTCCGGTGTTGGCCATCGCGATGTAGCCGCGTCCGTAGGTGAGCTCCGGGAACACCTCGTCCGGGATTGTGTAGCCCGGCCCGCCCGTGCCCGACCCAGTCGGATCACCACATTGCAGCACATGCAAGCTAGGGCTGGTGACCAGCCGGTGGCACGGGGTATTGGCGTAGAAGCCCTGCTTGGCCAGGCTGAGGAAGCTGTTGACGGTGCACGGGGCCAATGCCCGGTCGAGGGTGAGACCGATGGCACCGACCGAGGTCTGCATGGTCGCCGGCACGGTGCCCTTGGCGTCGGTGCCTCCGGCCAGTGGCGGTTGCACTGGCCTGGCCGGGACCTCCTGGGCGGCCGGATACTGGCAGTCCACTGAGGCGGGCAGCGGGTTTGGCCGCACCGGGGGGTCGGCGAGCTTGGTGTCGAGGCTTGGGGTGGCGGGAGCGGTGTCGGCTGGCGCGGCCGGTGTGGATGGTGTCGCGGCGGTGTTGGCGGTATTACCGCTACCACGGCTCAGCGTCACGATCAGCACTCCGATGCCGACGACCAGGACCACGGTGCTGACGCTGGCGACTACCGCGTTCCGGCGGCGTGCCTTGGCGCGCTCCGCGCGGCGGGCGAGCTGGCGATCCAGTTTGCGCTTCGCGGCCTCGCGACGCTGCTCATTCGTGGGCACCGGCACTCCTGTGGTTCGGCAAGACGGCCGCCGCGAAGTCTAAGTGGGCCACCTGTGAGCCAGACGTCAGCCTCACCTACGGGCTCTAGGCTGAGCGTGTGCTCATCGCAGGTTTCCCCGCGGGATCGTTCCAAGCGAATTGCTTCGTGCTCGCACCCGAGGCCGGTGGCCCGTGCGTCGTGGTCGATCCAGGGCAGGGCGCGGAGCAGCCACTTGATGAACTGCTGCGCCAGCACCGGCTCGATCCGGTGGCGGTGTTGCTCACCCACGGGCACTTTGATCACATCTTCGCGGTGACCCCGGTCTGCGACGGCAATGACATTCCAGCCTGGATCCACCCCGAGGATCGGGTTCTGCTCTCTGACCCGATGCGCGCATTCTCGGCCGACGCCCGGCAGCTTTTCGGTGGCCGGGTTGAGCTACGCGAGCCGCGCGAGGTGCGCACGCTGGCCGACGGGACATCCTTGGAGCTGGCCGGGCTGACCTTCACCGTCGACCACACTCCAGGTCACACCCGCGGCTCGGTGACCTTCCGATCCGTGACTGAGGCTGGGCAGGGCCTCCTGGTCTCCGGCGATACCCTGTTTGCCGGTTCGATCGGGCGGACCGATCTGCCTGGCGGTGACCATCAGCAGATGCTCGCCTCGCTGCGGGACAAGATCCTCGTGCTGGACGACGAGACCACTGTGCTGCCCGGCCACGGCCCGGCCACCACGATCGGCCGGGAACGGGTCAGCAATCCATTTCTACACAGCCTGGCCGCGCCGGGCCGACCCAGGGGTCTGTAGCAGCCGCCTGCCCTCCGGGCTTGGCGACCTGTTGCGTTTGGTGTGGAGTCAAAGACAACCGGGACCAAGATGGCCTACCATTATTTTTCGCATCATGGACTCACGCTTTTGGCGCGCAGATCATCCTCAACGGCATTTGCGTTTACAGTTCCGTTGACCGTTGTTCGTGTAGTTCTCCCGAGTGAGGTTCTCAAGGAACTCGACGGCTGGTGTTTAGAATTTCGCAGCCGTCGATACCTGAGCGAGAAAGACGTTGAACGCAAAACATGCAGGGATGGAACGCGTATCGGATCCGCTCTACGCCATTCGGATGGTAATTGCGTCGCTTCTGTTACGTGCAGACCTCACGTGCGATGTCCATCATGACGGGCTCACCCCCCCCGCTTGAGTAGATTCGGATGGTGAAGCGGTTCGAGGGGGTTTTGTGATCGGTGCGGGATCTGAGCCTGTGGATCGAATCCACGTGTCCAATCACGGTCACGTGAGATCACAACTACGGAGGTATACATGGATCGCAAGATCGCGCGGCGGCTTGGTGTCTTCGCTTCGTCCGCCGTCTTGGCAGCCGGTTTGGCGCTGGCCACCGGAGGCACTGCCTTCGCGCAAGGCGGTAAC
>JBOHFW010000139.1:0-6723 GCA_050699835.1 Pseudonocardiaceae bacterium
GTATCTGATCGACGTCCATCGCGGGCAACAGCTCGCTGGATGAGGTGTCGAAGTGGTGCCGGACCAGGTTCACCGGGAAGCGATCGATCCCGGCAGGCACGGGGGTGTGCGTGGTGAACACAGTGCCGGCCCGGACCGCCGTCAGGGCCTCGTCAAAGCTCAGCCCCTCCGCGCTGATCAGCTCACGGATCCGCTCCAGACCGAGGAACCCGGCGTGGCCCTCATTGGTGTGGAACACCTCGGGCTCGGGATGGCCGGTGAGCCGGCAGAACAGCCGCACTGCCCGGACCCCACCGATCCCGGCGAGGATTTCCTGGGTGATCCGGTGGGCCTGGTCACCGCCGTAGAGCCGGTCGGTAACCTCGCGCAGGTCATCGGGATTGTCCTCGATGTCGCTGTCCAGCAGCAGCAGCGGCACGCGCCCGATGTCGGCCCGCCAGATCCGCGCCCGGAGCACTTGCCCGCCGGGCATGCCGACTCCCACCAGCAGGGGCGCGCCGGTGGCGTCGGCCATCAGGCGCAGCGGCAGACCTTGCGGATCCAGCAATGGGTAGTGCTCCAACTGCCAGCCATCCAGCGACAACGACTGGCGGAAATAACCCGACCCGTACAGCAAGCCAACCCCGATCAGCGGCACACCCAGATCCGAGGCGGCCTTGAGATGATCGCCTGCCAGTACGCCCAGACCTCCGGAGTAGAACGGCAGCACCTCGGAGACGCCGAACTCCATGGAGAAGTAGGCGATCGAAGAGGGCAGAATCGGCTGATCCTCTAGGCGCTGCTGGTACCACCGGGGCTCATCCAGGTAGCGGCGCAGATCCTCGGCGAGCGCTGCGGTCCGGGCCGTGATGGTCTCGTCAGCGGCCAGCGCGGTCAGCCGACCAGTAAGGATCTCCCCGAGCAACCGCACCGGATCCCCGTTGACCGCGGTCCAGGTGCGCTCGTCCAGCGAAGCGAACAGATCCTGGGTCGGCTGGTGCCAGGTCCACCGCAGATTAGTGGCCAACGTCTCCAGCGGCGCCAGCGGTTCTGGCAACTGGGCGCGGACGGTGAACCTGCGCAGCGCTCTCATGGGCTGACTTTATCCGGCGGCAAGGCCACACCAGGAACCCGCGTGCGGGCTGTGGACAATCGTGCAAGACGCTACGCCGAGGGCAAGGGCCAGCGGTTCTCGCTGGTCGGCTCGTCGAGCCAGACCGTTTGTGTGTCACTGGACATAACGGTGAGGCCGAAACGGCTCCATCCGGGCTCGCCCAGTTGATGCCAGAACTCTGTCGCGGCCTCGATGGTCGCCCACAACCGGCGGGGTCCGCCTTCCCAGACTTCTCGGTCCTCGTTCTCGGCCGCGGTGGACAGCTCACACCATGAACCGTCCTGGCTGGAGAAGAACACGGCGCCGGGACCACCGGTATCGGGATCCATCGCATACCCGAAATCCACCCGCCCGCCCTCCCACAGGTGCACGAGGAACCACAGCGGAACGTTCTCCCAGAGACGTTCCGCGCGGAGCGTGGTCCTCCGCCGCTGGGCGTTATCGCGGTCGCGTGCTGGTCGTACCGGGGGTTCGACGTGGAAAGCCGGGGTACGCATGTGCATGAACGTGGCGTAGCCGGAGTCGAAGCGGCCCTCCAGCCGGTCGGCCTCGCGGCGCAGCAGCACCAGGTTGCCGACGGAGCCGCTGGGCTTGACGTCGACCAGGATCAGGCCGCCCGTGGTGGTCTGCTCGGCCCAGGACCAGGGCACCCGGGAGACCGCGCAGGTGACGAGAATCCGATCGTAGGGCGCATGCTGCGGTAGTCCGGTCACGCCGTCGGCTGTGACCAGCGTCGGCCGGTAACCCAGCGCCGCGAGCCGGTCCCGGGCGCTGCCCACCAACTCGCCGTCCACGCAGATCCGCCATGACGGCGACCATCGGGGCACCGGTCGCCGCTTCCAGCCAGCCGAACTGTGGACCTGAATTCGCCTCGAGCAGCACCCACTCCTCGTTCGGCGTGACGACGAAGTCGAGTCCGGCATAGACCAGATTCATGAGCTTCAGGTAACGGGATACGCCACTGGCCACACTATCCGGTACCGGCACGAACTCGTAGGTCAGTGCTGAGGGCTCCGATCGCCAGTCGGTGTGCGCGCTCTCGGTCGCGGCGTGAATCGCGATGGGGAACCACTGGTCCCCGATGACGGTCAGCCGCACCTCGTCTCGGCGAGTATCCGGTGTACGTGTTCTTGGAGCGGGAGCGGAACGCCGAGGGCCTGCGCGGCGCGGCCAGCGATCTCAACAGGATTTTGGGAGTCAAGCCGGGCGAGTTGCTCATCTGCGAGGTCGATCAGTTCGTGACATCCCATGGCGAAGTCACGGGCAGAGCCCAGCTCCAGGAACAGTTCCACCTCGGTCGGCGTATGCACTCGCCCTCCCGGCTCCCGGTATGCGCCGCCGACCATAGTCGCGGTCATGCGTGTCACACTCGCCGCGCGCCGAAGGGCCGCTGACGGCAGACTGGGGAGCGGTCCGTGAGCCATCGGGGAAGGGGCAGCGGTGTGAGTGGTCGGATCGCTATTGACGATGTGACGCCCGTGGTCTCCTGCGGGAGATATCCCAGCAAGGCGGTCGTCGGGGAGCACGTGCCGGTCGAAGCCACAGTGTGGCGGGAGGGACACGACGCGGTGGGCGCCACGGTGGTGTGGCGTGGTCCCGGCAACCGGCCGGTCAGTCAGGTTCGGATGCGTCCGGGAGCGCCGGGCACCGACCGGTTCGTCGCGACCGTGGTGGCCGACCAGGTGGGCTGGTGGAGCTTTCGGGTGGATGGCTGGGCCGATCCGTGGGAGACCTGGCGGCACACGGTCGAGGTGAAGATCGACGCTGGCCAGACCGCGGCCGAACTGGAGAACGACCTGATCGTCGGGGTTCGGCTGCTGGAGCGAGCCGCGCGCCGGCCCAGCCAGCAGGTCAACCGGGCTGTGCTGAGCGCCGCGGCGGCTGCGTTGCGGGACAGCCACCGTCAGCTCGACGAGCGGGTCGGGCCGGCGCTGGCAGCGCCGGTGATCCAGATCATGACCGCCGACCCGCTCCGTGACGTGATCACCCGGGGCGGCTCACACAAGGTGTGGGTGGACCGCCCCCGGGCCCTGTTCAGCTCCTGGTACGAGTTCTTCCCGCGCTCCACCGGCGGCTGGGACGCCCACGGCAAGCCGGTGCACGGCACTTTCGCCACCGCCTCCCGGGAGCTGGACCGGATCGCCGGGATGGGCTTCGACGTGGTGTACCTGCCACCGATCCACCCGATCGGCGAGGTGAATCGCAAGGGCCCCAACAACGCGATGAACGCCGAGCCCGAGGACATCGGCTCGCCGTGGGCGATCGGCTCGGTGGAGGGCGGTCACGATGCGGTGCACCCTCGGCTGGGCACCCTGGAGGATTTCGAGGGCTTCGTCGCCCGGGCTCGGGAGCTTGGCCTGGAGGTCGCGCTGGACTACGCGCTGCAATGCGCTCAGGATCACCCATGGGCCAAGGAGCACCAGGAGTGGTTCACCACCCGCCCGGACGGCACCATCGCCTACGCGGAGAACCCGCCCAAGCGCTACCAGGACATCTACCCGCTCAGCTTCGACTCCGACCCCCGCGGCAGCTACCAGGAGATGCTGCGGGTGATGGTGTTCTGGATCGAGCGCGGAGTGCGGATTTTCCGGGTGGACAACCCGCACACCAAACCACCGGACTTCTGGCACTGGCTGATCTGGCAGATCAAAGAGCGGTACCCGGATGTGCTGTTCCTGTCCGAGGCGTTCACGCGGCCGGCGCGGCTCTACGGGTTGGCCCGGCTGGGCTTCACCCAGTCCTACACCTACTTCACCTGGCGCACCGGCAAGCAGGAACTCACCGAGCACGCCAGCGAGCTGGCGTCCAGAGTGGACGAATGCAGGCCGAACTTCTTCGTCAACACCCCGGACATCCTGCACGCGTCCCTGCAGCAGGGCGGGCCCGGCATGTTCGCCATCCGCGCCACGCTGGCCGCCACCCTGTCCCCCTCATGGGGGGTCTACTCCGGTTTCGAGCTCTTCGAGAACACTCCAGTGGCGCCAGGTAGCGAGGAGTACCTCAACAGCGAGAAGTACCAGCTGCGCCCCCGGGACTTCGCCGCCGCGCTAGCACAGGGCCGGTCCCTGGAACCGTGGATCACCCGGCTCAACGCGATCCGCCGGGCGCATCCCGCCCTACAGCAGCTACGCACGCTGCGGTTTCACCCCGCGGACACCGATTCTCTGCTGGCGTACTCCAAGACCGACCCGGCTACCGGTGACACCGTGATCTGCGTGGTCACCCTGGACCCGTTCACCACGGTCAGCGGAACGGTCTCGCTGGACCTCCCAGCACTGGGCATGGACTGGCAAGACCGTTTCGACGTGCACGACGAGGTCAGCGGCGAGACCTACCAGTGGGGCGAGGTCAACTTCGTGCAGCTCCAACCCTGGCGCGCCGTCGCCCACATCCTCGCCCTTTCCCAGATCAGACCTGGGCCGCCGTAGGCTGCCGCATGTGACCATCGACGTAACCGGAGAGTTCGACGTAGCTGCGGGAAGTTACGACCGGCTGGTGGGTGCCAGCCCGGGTTACTACCGCAACCTGGCCCGCTCCGCGCGCCGGATGCGGCTGCCCGGCGACGGTGCCGGGTTACACCTGCTGGACTTGGGGTGTGGGACGGGAGCGTCGACCCTGGCGCTACTGGCAGCGGCGCCGCAGGCGCGGATCACCGCGGTGGACGGATCGGCCGGCATGCTCGCCAAGGCCCGGCAGGCCGACTGGCCAGCGCGGGTGTCGTTCGTGCACGCCCGCGCCGAGGAGCTCGTCGACGCCGGGGTATTTGGGCCTTTCGACGGGATCTTCGCCGCGTACCTGGTGCGCAACCTGCCGGATCCCGACCCAGTACTGGCCAATCTGTGTGAGCTGCTCGCACCAGGAGCGCCGCTAGGGGTGCACGACTACGCACTGGACGGCCGGGCGCGCAGCCGGGCGATCTGGACCGCGGTGTGCTGGAGCGTGATCATCCCAGCCGGGAAGGTGGTCACCGGCCAGGCCGGGCTCTACCGCTATCTGTGGCGCAGTGTGCTGCGGTTCGACACCGTCGACGCGCTGGCCGCCCGGCTGCGCAGGCACGGCTTGGTCGACGCCAGCATCGACACGATGCCCGGCTGGGAGCGCGGCATCGTGCACACCGTCGTGGCGAGGCGGCCTGCGTGACTCCACAGAACGGGCAACGGCCGGGAAGGGACCGGCGGGCTGTGCTGCACTCGCCGAGAGGTGGCCGGTCCAGACCCGACGGACCGCCGCCCCGGGTCGCCGTGGTCGGCGGCGGGATCGCCGGCATCGCGGCCGCGGTGGCGCTGGCCGAGCGTGGCGTACACGTGCAGCTGCTGGAACGCCAGTCGCAGCTCGGCGGCCGGCTGCGCGGCTGGCCAACCACGCTGGCCGACGGGTCTACGGTCACCATGAGCCGCGGGTTCCACGCCTTCTTCCGGCAGTACTACAACCTGCGTGCGCTGCTGCGCCGGGCCGATCCGCTGGACCGGGCGCTGGTGCCGATGCAGGACTACCCGCTGCTCGACGCCGAGGGCCACCGGGACACCTTCCAGGGGCTACCTCGTACCCCACCGTGGAACGCGCTGGCCTTCGCACTGTTCAGCCCCACCTTCCAGTGGCGGGACCTGGTCACCCGGATCGACCCGGTGGCCGCACTGCCGCTGGTCGACGTGTCGGTGCCGGAGATCTATACGCGGCTGGACGACCAGGACGCGATGACGTTCCTGGAGCGGGTGCGCTTCCCCCACGCGGCCCGGCACCTGGCGTTCTCGGTGTTCTCCCGTAGCTTCTTCGCCGACCCCCGGGAGCTCTCGGCGGCTGAGCTGGCCACCATGTTCCACATCTATTTCCTGGGCTCGGCCGAGGGCCTGGTGTTCGACGTGACCGCCGAACCGTTCCCGCAGTCCCTGTGGGAGCCGATGGGCGACTACCTGGCCGAGCTCGGCATGGTGGTACAGGCTGGTACCGCCGTCGAGCAGGTAACTCCTGGACGCGAACGTCGCTTCGCGATCCGGGCCGGGGGTGAGACAACAGAGGCCGACGCCGTGGTGCTCGCTACCGACGTGACCGGGTTGCAGGCGCTACTCACCGCTTCACCCGAGCTGGGTGAAGGGCCCTGGCGGGCGCAAATCGCCCGGTTGCGCACCGCCCCGCCGTTCCTGGTGTCCCGGTTGTGGCTGGACCGCCCGGTGCGCCCCGATCGACCAGGATTCCTGGGCACCAGCGGGTTCGGGCCGCTGGACAACGTCAGCGTGCTGGAACGCTTCGAGGGTGAGGCGGCCCGCTGGGCCCGCCGCACCGGCGGTTCCGTGGTGGAGCTGCACGCCTACGCGCTGAGCACCGATCCGGAACAGGCCAAGCGCCAGCTTCTCGAGGAACTCAGGCGGGTCTACCCGGAAACAGCCGACGCCACGATCATCGACGAGCGCCACGAGCTTCGCGCCGACTGCCCGCTGTTCGCGCCGGGCACGTTCAACGACCGGCCTACTATCACCACTCCCGATCCGGCCGTGGTGCTCGCCGGAGACCTCACCCGGGTGGATCTCCCAGTTGCGCTGATGGAACGCGCCGCCACCAGCGGCCTGCTCGCCGCCAATGCGCTGCTCGGCACGTGGCGGTTACGCGGTCACCCGCTCTGGACAGTCCCGACC
>JBOHFW010000140.1:0-7331 GCA_050699835.1 Pseudonocardiaceae bacterium
TGGCGCGGCTGACCGCGGTGACCGGACCCGAGGCGCACCGGGCCATGTACCGCCGGGCGGCCGCCGGGCTGGCCGGGGAGGACATCCCGGCTGACGAGCCGCTGCCGCGGACCAAGGCCCGGCTGGGCCTGTAGCCGCGTTGTACACGGTCACCACCGACGACCAGTCACAGCAGCAGGTCGACGCGCTTCCGGCCGCCGCGCTGGCCCCGTTCGCCGAGGCCCGCGCGGCGCTGGAGGTCGCGCCCTGGAATGGCGCGCCGTACCACAGACACAAACCGGACAGTCCCATACGCGCCCTGACGTTCGGCCCGGCCGGGCAGGGCGACATCGTGTACCTGATCCTGGACGATCTCCGCCGGGTCGACATCCTGGTAGTTGTCTGGCTGGGCTGACCGGTCAGCCGTGCACGGCCCTGCGCGGGCCCGGTCGGGCCAGGGAGAGGGGCGGCCGTGGGGAGCCGAGCGCCGGGTGCGCGAGCAGCACATCGAGGTCCCCGACGCGGAACAGCGCGATGGCCCGGACGACGGCGAGGTCGACGGCGTGCTCGCGCACAACCGCACTCTCATGCCGCGTGGCGGGCGTTTGGCGACTCTAGGCTTTCTGATGGTTCCATCGTGCGACCAGCGCGACGCCGGGAACCCGTACGGGCTGCAAGCCAGGTGGTCCTCTGTCAGCCGGTTCGGCTGGGCACTACGGCAAGAATTGCGGAACCGGCGCGGAGGCGGGACAGATAGGTGATCGCGGGTGGCTTCTTAGAGCGCGCGGGCCAGGCTTAGCGCTGGTAGACGGGCCGGCCCATCCACCAGTTACCGGGGGCGTCCGGGTCGTTGCTGGACCAGTACTCGATGACGACTTGGGTGAACTCCTCAGCTGACAGGTGGTCGTCGCCGTCGGTGTCCAGATGCGCGAAGGCGTCGTTGGCGTCGGCCTCGGTCAGGTCGGGGAAGTGCCCGCCCTGGAACGCCCGGAACTCCGCAGGGCCGACCTGACCGTCGTGGTCGGTGTCCGCGATCGCCAAGAACGCCGTGGCGACTGTCCCGACAGTCGCCTGCGCGGCGGCCGGGTCGCTGGCCAGTGTCAGGGTGGATTCCAGGAACTGCTCCTTGGAGATCGCGGTGCCGCCGCCGGGGATGTGCGGTAGGTGCAGGTCCCGCCAGATTCGCAGGTAGGCCTCGATGATCTGCTGCTCAGATGGTGAGCCGGGCGCGTGGCCGAGCGATGTGGCGACCCGCTGCCCCATCAGGACGTGATCGTGCTCGGTGAGTTGACCGTCGCCATCGGCGTCGAGATAGTCGAAGCCATGGTTGATCTTGGCGGTGAGGATGTCGGGAGTGGCCATGGGAACCTCCGTGGACGAACTGAAGCCTGCAACCGTGGCGAATGCCTGCAGACCGCAGTCCGCGCGGTCCGTTCGGTCGACGGTGTGGCTGGCCGATTCTATCGCCGACTGCACTGCCGGCCGCGACTGTCTCCGGAGAAGCCGAGAACAACGCGCGCTCATGCCACGAAGCGAGGGTGGGCGGCTAGGTGTTGTGTCTGCGCGGCGACAATGACGTCGATGATCAGCATGGGCTCGGTGCGGTAGAAGCTGGCTACGGCGTCGAGTACAGCGGTGTCGCTCGGGCAGATCCTGAAGGGTCCGTTTCAGTTTGTCTCGCATGGGTCGTGAACTGCTCGTTTGAGTCATGTCCGCGTCGGATGTCACAGATCCGGCCGTTTTGCTCTCTGTCTGGTGTCCAGCGAGGGAACGCGGAAGGAGCTGATCACGTGCGGCTGACGACCGTTGAGCAAGACACGGACGAACGGGAAGTGCAGCGCCTGCAGCAAATCGTCCGTGACCGGCGTGCCACGTTCGAGGCGGCGGTAGTGGGTACAGCGGCCTATCAGCCGGCGTTGGCGGCCGTGTTGGAAGCCACGGTGGAGTTGGTCAACCACGAGGCTGGCATTCCGGTGCGGCGCAGGGAGATCTACTCGGTGCGCACGGCGGAGATTGTCAGGCGAATCGGTCTAATCACCGCTTCGATCGTCGCAGGGGTCGCAGCGCTGACCTTGACCCCATGGTTGTCGACGTGGTGGCTAGCGCTGTTCGTGCCGCTGGCGGCTGTTGCCGTTCTCATCGCGGTGATCGCCCGCGATGCGGCTCCCTCGGATCGCTCCACCCGCCGGACGACCGCGGTCACCTGGGCGGTGACGGTCGACGCAAGCCCTGCTGTGGTGGCCGAGTAGATCTATTTGAAGATCACAACGCTGGCGCGGTCGGCGTGACACCACGTGTGACGCGAACTCACGAAACGGATCGTCCTCTTCTGCTCGGTGGCGCGCGGTGATGAGGATCTAGACAGCGACCTCGACCTGCTCGTGGTCTTCTACCGGGTTGATCTGGCGGATCGCGGTCTCTCGACCACGGCGATGGCACGACGACGCTTCGCCACTACGTGTGGTGAGTCGGCTCCGCCCATCAGGCCGCAGTCAAGACGATCAGTGCCCGAACGCCTAATGCCTGTAGGCCACGGGCTTTCGGAACATGATCAGCCCACTGGACGTCGAGGAGCCGACGCTACGACGCTCACTAGGGTAGGCGACACGGACTTGTCAACGCGACACGCCCTTTCCTTACCGACGACCGAAGGCGACATTGATTACGATGAGTTGAGGAAGGTGGGGAAGTGCCTATGGCGACGATCGACGACGTGGCGGCGGCAGTTCTCACCATGCTCGGACGCATGACGACAAAGAAGCTTCAGAAGCTCGTTTACTACTCGCAGGCATGGCATCTCGCTCGTCACGGCGTACGCCTCTTTCCTGACGAAATTCAGGCATGGCGCGAAGGTCCGATAGTGAGAAAACTCTATGATAGGCATCGCGCCAAGCACGAGATCCGAACCTGGCCGGATGGCGACCCAACCCGTCTCGGCGATGACGAGTTGGCCACGGTGCGCTGGGTCGCTACCACTTACGGCGGCTTCTCTGCGGAGAGGCTGTCCCGGATGACGCACGCAGAATCGCCATGGCGGGTGGCGCGTGGCCTCCTGCCAGAGGATGAGCCGTCGCAGGCTCCTATCTCCGATGACATCATGCGCAACTTCTACGCCAATCAAGTGGTTGAACCGGATGTGGCGGTGGCTCTAGCTGCAGCCAGTTCAGCGATCGAAGGTATTGAGCTTGACGACGCATGGCAAGAGGAGCTCCGGCAGGTCGCTGACGGGCGAGTGACAGCGGACGAGCTGATCCAGCGGGAGATCGGTCAACACCTCAGTGACCGGTGACCCTTACGCCTGGCCAGAGTCGGACTGCCTTCGCAACAAGTTGGGCATTACCGACGCTTGCAGACTCCACGTCATCGAGGCCCGAATCGTCAGCGTTCGCGACGTCGAACTAAAGCGTGAACTCATTGCCTGGAGAATACAACCTCGAACACCTGATGCAATTCCATAGGGCACTCTTCGGTGACATCTACGAGTGGGCTGGGCCTGCTCAGCATTGAACATGCGGCAATGATCAGTAAAGAGCCGTGGCGATGATCTGGCCGATCACTCCCCCAGTGCGGCGTTTTTGATCATGACGGTTGAGGCGGCGGGGTCGAGCGACGCGAGAGCCAGCGCGCCGAACGCCGTCAGGTAGCTGGCAATCTGGGCGGGGTTGGGCAGGTAATCGGCGCTGGCCATGTCCTCCAGGTAGATGATCTCGGCGTCGGGTGGGTCGGCCAGACGCAGGTGGACGAAGCTTGAGCCCATCGCCGGATGGGCACCGGCCGAGAAGGGCAGTACCTGGATGGTGATGTTGGGGTCGGCACCCATGGCGATCAGGTGTTCCAGTTGCCGCCCGATGATTTCCTTGTCGCCGACCTGGCGGCGGATGACAGCCTCGTTGAGGATCGCCCAGATCAACGGGGCGCTATCGGAACGCAGCCGTTGCTGGCGCTCCATCCGGGCGGCAACCAGCCGCTCCACCTCGCGAGGGTCCCGGGTGGGTTCGGCGGCCTGGGTGACCACTCGCGCGTAGTCCTCGGTCTGCAGCAACCCGGGGATCAGCTCGGTCTCATACGTCCGGATTCCGGCGGCGTCGGCTTCCAGACCGACGAAGGTCTTAGCCCAGTCCGGCACCCGGTGGGTCGAGCGGCGGCGGGCATCGCGGGCCAGCCGCAGCACGGCCTCCCGCTCGGTGATGCCATAGCGGTCGAGCAGGGCCTTGACCTCGGCCGGTCGCAGAGTCGCCTTGCCGGTCTCGATCTTGCTGATCTTCGACACGCCGCACTCCAGCTCGGCTGCCGCGACGTCCCGGCCGAGCCCGACCGCCTCGCGCAGTCGCCGGAGCTCCCGGCCGAGCTGGAGGCGGGACACAGTGGGCGAGTTGAACATGCCATCAGTGTGTCATTAACAAGCATTGTCCAACAGTCTGTTCCAGGTGGAATATTCTACTGTGCGATATCTAGACCGATCCAGCCGAGCACTCCCGGTCGCCGACGAGGGCCGACCCGGAGCGCCGCCAGCGAGGGTCAGTCGAACACGCCGGTGCGGATGCCGGCGGTGAACACGGCCCAGTGAGCAGCGGAGCACGTCAGAGCCGGGCCGGTGGGATTCTTGCTGTCCCGTACGGCGCGGTGCCCACCGCCGAGATCGGCGACCTCGACGCAGTTGCCGCCGTTGCCGTTGCTGTAGCTGGCCTTGCGCCACCCGGCGACGGCCAGGCCGGAGCGATCGTTGTCGTGTGTGTTCATCATTCACTCACCTAGTGCAGCATTTTTGATCATGACGGTTGAGGCGGCGGGGTCGAGCGCCGCCAAGCCCAACGTGCCGAACGCGGCGAGATAGCCGGCGATCTGCGCCGGTCGGCCCAGGTAGTCGGCGCTGGACAGGTCCTCCAGGTAGATGATCTCGCCGTCGGGTGGGTCAGCCAGGCGCAGGTGGACGAAACTCGATCCCATCGCCGGGTGCGCACCGGCCGAGAAGGGCAGTACCTGGATGGTGATGTTGGGATCGGCGCCCATCGCGACCAGATGCTCCAGCTGCCGTCCGATGATCTCCTTGTCGCCCACCCGCCGGCGGATCACGGCCTCATTGAGGATCGCCCAGATCAACGGGCCGCCCGGGGAGTACAGCCGTTGCTGACGCTCGATCCGGGCCTCGACCAGCCGCTCCACTTCCCGAGGGTCCCGGGTGGGTTCGGCGGCCTGGGTGACCACTCGGGCATACCCCTCAGTCTGCAGCAACCCGGGAACCAGCTCAGTTTCATATGTTCGGATCTCGGCGGCGTCGGCTTCCAGACCGACGAAGGTCTTGGCCCAGTCCGGCACCCGGTGGGTCGAGCGGCGGCGGGCGTCCCGGGCCAGCCGCAGCACCTCATCACGCTCGGTGATGCCGTAACGGTCCAGCAGGGCCTTGACCTCGGCCGGCCGCAGGGTCGCCTTGCCGGTCTCGATCTTGCTGATCTTCGACATCCCGCACTCCAGCTCACCCGCCGCGACATCCCGGCTCAACCCGGCCGCTTCCCGCAGTCGTCGCAGCTCACGGCCAAGTTGAAGGCGATACACGGTAGGCGAGTTGGACATGTCCCCAGTGTGTCACTCGACAAGCATCACCCCAACTGCAGGTAGACAAGTAGAATGTTCCATGTTTATAGTTCTTCTAGAAACACTCTTACTGTCGGTAGCGTACTGGATCGAGTGGAGTCGCAAGCCGCCCGGGTCTTTGCTGCCGGACCGAGCTGGGCGGCCGCACCCACGCCAGCGAGGAGGAGACCGTGATGGGCACGCCATCAAGCCGGTTGGCCACGACGCCCCCGTACGCGCCCACCGCAGGCATGACGGGAATGCCCGTCCTGTCGGTGGCTGTGCGGGTGGGGCGATCCGATGAGTGACCGCGAACCGGCGTCCGACCTGGCAACGTGGATCGCCTTACGCCGTGCCCACGAGGGCGGAGTGGCCAACCTCGAGGGTCAGTGGTTCGACTCCGGTCGCCCGGTGCCCGGCTACCTGGCCAACGCTCTCGATGGGCTCACCAACCGCGGACTGCTGGTGCTGGCCGATGCGGACCCTCGGTCTTGTGGTGTGCGTCGAGCCACGGTGACCGACACCGGATCCGCGCGATACGTGGCCTTGTGCCAGACCCACAATCCTGGAGTACGGCTGGTGCGCACTCCGCATCGCTGGGCACACTCCACCTCCGACCAGCGCGCTCACCTGCTCGCCGAGCGCGGCACCGAGCAGGTCGGGGTTCTCATCGCCGTTTGCGGGCACCGCATGCTGTGGTCGGTGGGCACCACCGCCCAACCCACCGGGCGTAACTGCCCGACGTGTCAGGCGCTGCCGGTCGTAGAAATACCCGCCCCACAATTACGCCAATTCCCAGACTCCGGTCGGCTGCCGGTCGAGCAACCTCCCCCCGCACCAGCTCCCGGCGGCCGACCGGACACCACAGCGCGCCTACCCTGTCCCCAGTTCCCCATTGATATCCCGGCTGGCCGCCGGTCGAGCAGCCCCGAAGCGCTTCCAGCTCCTGGCGGTCAGCCGGACCCAGGACATCGAGCGGAACCATCGGGCGTCGGGCAGTTGCGGTGGGCGCTGCCCCGGCGACGGACGCCTACACCTACTCCAATCCGTCGGCGTCGTTATTGCCGCCACCGGGTGCCACGCCAAGGCGTTGTGCGGTGAACGGATTACCGCGGACAATCTCACCATCGCCCCCGGATCGTCGGGTGCGCTGGGTACGACGTGCCTCGCCGGGGTTGCCTACGATGCATAAACGAGCTGATGCGACGCGCACCACCCGGTCGCTCTCCCGTCAAACCATGTCTCTCGGCACTGGATGCCGGGTGCGGTGCCTCACCGTGCTGTGTCGACCCCATAGGGACAGCCTGCGCTTCCGCCGTGGTGGAGGGGACCGGGTCCGCCACCGGGGAGCCCGTAAGGCGGGGGACACCCGCGCTCAAGCCGGTGACGACCGGGGATCAGGACTTGTTCGGTATCTCACGGCGAGATGTAGGCTGACGAGGTGCAAGACGCTGCAGCGCAAGTATCCGTCACGTTGCCGACGTGGGCATGGCGGCGCGACGAGGTTCGCTCTGCGCTCCGCGAGCGCAACATTGGAGCGCTGTTCCGAGCGGCACAGCAATACGCGGGTGCCAGCCAAAGTCGCATCGCCGTCGCCACCGGGTTGCTGCAAGGTCGAGTCAGCGAGATCATGCGCGGTGCCCGCGCGGTGTTGACGTTGGAGCTGTTTGAGCGGATTGCTGGCGGTCTGGACATGCCCGACGATGCCCGGATGCTGCTCGGGCTGGCACCGCGACACCCGGCAGGACTCGATCATCTGAGCGCCAGCGGGCGAGCCGAGG
>JBOHFW010000141.1:0-5217 GCA_050699835.1 Pseudonocardiaceae bacterium
GTGTACAACGAGATCCGGTCGAACGCGGCCGAGCTGGGTGCGACAGCTCCGCCGCCGGTTGGACGCGCGGAGGTGCGTCATCGCCGGATGTATGCCCGCCGCGGCACTGTTACTGGCGAACGGTTACATGCCGAAGGCACCGACGCGTTCCGCCGCACCCAGATCCGGCGCGGCGCGGCCGAACTCGCGGCGGCTGGGCTGAATCTGGCCGCCGAGGTCAATACTGCTACCCGCATGGACCTCGATGTCTATCCCAGCCCTGCGCCTGGCGTCTGCGCCCGCTGCTCATACCGTGCCCCCTGCCTGATCCTGAATCAGGACCACGACGCCACCGCTGAGCTGTCCGAGTCCTACCGCCAGCGGCCCCCGGAATCCATCCAGGAGGGCCGCTTAGGCGGCGTCACCTGGTCCATGAACCGCGGCGCCGCCCCACCCTCCTGGGCCCGCAAACCCTGACATAGAGAATCCACCGGACTGTCGGTCCGGGCCGGCTATCGTGGGCGGCATGACCGCCGCAGCCACCAAGCCGCCGTTCGCCGACGCCTCTCCGGCCGAGATTCGCGCGGCGCTCTATACGTACAAAGACATCCCCGCCGACGAGGCACTGCCAGTCAAAGGCCCGGCGGACACCAAGTTCGTAGTGGCCGCGACGGAGGTTCTGAACGAATGCGTGCCCGGTACCGATTGACTCCGCCGACCTCCTCGCAATCCTGCTGCGCGGGACGACGCGGACGCCTCAGTGGCCGGGTCGAGCGCGGCCAAGCGCGAAGCCGCCTAACGCTCCCGGCTCTTGAAGCTGGCCCGTGGATCACCTGGTTCTGATCGTCGCGGATGATGCCGCCGCGGTACGCCCCCTGCATCAGCTGTAACCCCGGGCAGTTCAGTTCGTGTGGTGAGCGGATCGGGCGGTAGCGTCCATTGCGGGCCGCTGTGGGGGTCGCGGTGCCAGATGCGGTGTTCGGCCGGGGTGGCGGTGAGCCCGAACTCGTGCCAGGCCGGTGCCCCGAGCTGGGTCCATTGGGTCCAGGCGGTCTCGATGGCCGCCCAGAGGCGGGTGGGTCCTGCTTCGCGCACGGTGTGTCGGCCGGTGCTATCGGGTTGGCGGTTGATCTCGCACCACGATCCGTCCGGGCATGCCAGGTAGGTGACTGGCACGCCGGCGTCGGTGAGGTAGATCGCGCGGTATATGCCCGGTGGCAGGTGCAGCTGGGCCAGGAAGGGGAACATCTGGGTGCCGTCGACCTCGGCGGGGTTGACCGTGGTGTCGCGGGTGGTGGCCGCTTCGGTGGTGCGGGCGGGTCGGGGTGATCCGGTGGTGGGCCCCGCGCTGGTACGCCGCGCCATGAAGCAGCCCCACCAGGGCAGGAATCGTCCCTGCACCCTGGGTTGCGTGGTGTCGCGGCGCAGGGCCAGCAGGTTGCCTGCGCCCAGGGGTCCTTCCAGGTGGACCAGTGCCGTGCCGCCGGGTCGCAGCTGGTGTATCCACCCGGTGGGGAAGGCACGCAGCGAGCAGGTGGCGATGATCCGGTCGAAGGGGGCGTGCTCGGGCAGTCCCTCGGCTCCGTCGCGGGTCACCAGCGTGGGGTGGTAGTCCAGCCGGGCGAGTCGTTGCCGGGCGGCGGCGATGAGGGTCGGGTCGATGTCGACTGAGCACACGGTGTGCTCGCCGAGCCGGTGGCAGAGCAGCGCGGCGTTGTAGCCGGTGCCGGTGCCAATCTCCAGCACCCGGTGGCCGTCGTGGACGTCGAGGGCCTCGAGCATCCGGATCATCAGGTCCGGCTTGGTGGAGCTGCACACGGGCGTCTGCACCCCGCGGTCGGCGTACTGGGCCATCTCCGTGATCAGGGTGGTGGGCGAGTAGACCAGGTCCAGCCATCGCCGGGTGCTCTCGGTGTCGTCGGGTTCGTGGCGTATCCAGCGCGTGGGGCGGTGGCTGGTGTCCTGCAGGTAGTAGTGCGGGATGAACAGGTGACGGGGGATCGCGAGCAGCGCGTCACGCCACGGCGGCGAGCGCAGGTCGCCCTGGTCGGTGATCTGGTTGACCAGCTGGGTCAGGCGGGGCTGCCAGGTCGGTCGGGCGACGGTGACGGTCATGGGATGCTTCCGCGCGCCAGCAGGCCCACCAGGCTGTCGGTGATGCCCACTCCGGCTGTTGCCTCCAAAAACTGGTACTGCCCACCGGGGTTGCACTCCAGGAACGACACGACCTGGTCCGGCCCGCTGCCACCCCCGGGTGGGGCTCCGAGGACGAGGTCGAACGCCCCGTAGACCAGGCCGAGCTCGGCCATGAACGTCCGCATCCCCTTGAGTACCTGCTCGGGGAGTTCGATCTCCTCGTAGGTGTTCGACTTGAAGTCTGCGCGGTAGTCCACGTAGGACTGCTCAGAGCCGGCCTGGATGGCCACGCAGAAAATGTCCTCACCGACGACCACCGCGCGGCATTCGGTCACTTTCGGTGCCCATTCCTGCAGGTGGTGAGCAGTGGTGTGCACGCCACGCAGGTCGGCCAGGTCGGCATCGGTGACGAGGTGGGTGTAGCCCATCTTGTACTGGCCTTCCTCGAAGATCAGGTTGGTGCTCAACGCGGCTCGGGTGGCGACGCTGTACTGCAGCGGCTTATAGACCGCCCGTGCGGCCAGGTCGGGCAGCCGGAACGACGTCGGTGAGCGCACCCACACCGAGCGAATCGCGGCCAGGTCCACCTTGTGGTGCTCGGTGCGCGGGCTCCCTCGCCACGAGCCGTCGCGGAACTCCGCGTCCAGTGTCAACCGCTGCGGGAACCACGACAGGTCCACACGGACCACGGGCTCACCGCGCTCGACCAGCCCGAGCACCACGCCATCAGCGGTCCGGTCCGACTCCTGCGCAAGGATGAGGATCATCGGCTCAGCCGGTGTAGTCCGGTTGAACTTCCCAGTCGTAGTCCTTGCTCGGGCCCTCGTCGCCGTCCTTCTGGTTGATCGTGGTCCACGCTATCTTCGCGGCCGGGGCGACCGGCTGCCCAGTGGCCACATCCACCGATACTTGCCTGATTGGGCAATACCGATAGGAGGTGGGTGCCGTGGGCATCCCCATATCGGTCAACCACCGCAATCCCCATGGGCGAATACTCGGCGCCGAGGGCGAATCACTGCGCTCGGGGGTCGTGAAACCGGGTGCACCGAGCGGGAACTGCTCCGAAACCGATGCCAGCGGGTCATTCACGAACCGAACACCCAACATCACTCCACCACCTTAACGCATCTGGTGGACGAACTGGATCGTCAACAAACGGCGGCTCATGGCGGCGACTTTGGCCCTTCCGCGAGATCGGTGTGCTCCCGAAGCGCGAGGGCGTGATCCAGCTCGCCGCGCAGCTGGGCGGGGTCGGGCCCGGGTGCCTGGTCGGGGATGTCGTAGCGGCGGACCGCGATGCGCAGATCCTCCAGTAGCGCGTTCTGCTCCGCGGAGATCTCGGCCTCCCCGTACAGGGCACCCAGCGAGAGCCCCCACGCTCCGGCGATCGCGGCCGCCATGGTCGGGGTGAGCGCCCGGTCACCGATCTCGATCTTCGATAGCAGGCTCACCGGGATCCCGGCTCGGCGCGCCAGGGCCGCCTGGGTGATGCCCTGTGCTTTGCGCAGCTGCGCGACACGCGCCCCCGCCAACGGCAGCCCTACCCATCGCCTCAGTGTTCCACGCAGTGCCCTGATCGGACTCGTTATGTGGTGAGCCCTGCTTGATTGGCGAGTGTGACGAGCTGGGGGTTGCTGCGCCGATGCAGGGAGATCAGGACTCGCAGCACGTCGCGGCTTTCCGGGTGGATCTTCGCCTTCTGGGGAGCAACGTGCCAAGCGTGGACCAGTGAGGTTTGCGCGCTGTCCCGGTCGCCCAGGTCGAGGTGGGCGCGGGCGGTGCTGGCGTGGACATCGAAGATCCGGGTGGGCGACAGCCCGGTGTCCTTGCGGAACAGCTCATCTGCGATGCGGATGACCTCGCGGGGACGGCCGAGGCTTCCCTCGGTGGCCAGCACGTGAGTGGCGGTGTTGACGGGGCCAAAGAGGTGGTTATGAATCCGCAGGTCTGCCGGGAACTCCTCGGCGGCGGTGCAGGCCGCGTGGATATGCCGCTGGGCTTCAGTCCGGTCGCCCGACCGTCCGGCCAGGACCATGCCGCGCACGTGCAGGGTGCCGGTGACGAAAACCTTCTCAGGACCGGTCAGCGCCGCGTGGGCGGTCACGATGGCCCGGTCTATCACGGTGAGGCCGCCGTCGAAGTCCCCGCCGTTGAGGAAGGTGCCGGCGCGATCCCGCTCGGCGAGGCAAGTTAGCAGGGGGTCGGGTAGCTGACATGCGGCCCAGGCTTGGCGGGTGGGGGCGAGCTCGACCAGATCCATCCACCGATGCCGCGCGGCCAGGTAGTAGATCAAGCTGTATACCTCAGTGAGCAGCGCCCACCGCTGCGGGCTGGTCACGGCGTGCGCGTAGGTGGTGGCCCGGGTCAGCAGCTCGGGTAGTGTCCGTAGCAGGCCCGCCAGGTCGGCCTGTTTCTCCATGGTGATCGCCTGGTCTACCTTGATGCGCAGCTGGGCGGCGTCGGGCATGGGTGCCTGGTCGGGAATGTCATAGCGGCGGACCGCCGTGCGCAGATCCTCCAGCAGCATGCTCTGATCCGCAGCGACCTCGGCCTCCCCGTACAGCGCGTCCAGGGAGATCTGCAAAGCGTGGGCGATGGCGGCGGCGATGCCCGGGGTGAGGGCACGGTCGCCGATCTCGATCTTCGACAGCAGGCTCACTGAGATCCCGGCTCGGCGGGCCAGGGCCGTCTGGGTGATGCCCCGCGCCTTGCGCAGCTGCGCGACCCGTTCCCCACCAGTGGCAGTAGTGCTCATGGGCCTGAGTGTCGCATGTGTCCGGGTCCCGGACCGCTCTTGCCGAGTGCTCGCCCAGCCGGTTGTGCAAACCGTGTGCAAGTTCATCCCTTGCCAAAACCGTTGACTGCCCGTCAGACGAAAAACGGACTGAGGGATGGCACGTGACTAGCGAATGGACCGCAGCTGAGGTTGCTCCGGTTCTCCCCATTGGCGAGCGCCGAGCATCCTGGCTTGCTCGGCTGTGGCTCAGCTGGGGCCCGCTGTACTTGACTCCGGTCCGGCCGAATGCTGCACTATGGCGCCGCCGATGCACGTGCAACTGCGTGGGCGGCGTCTGTGGGAGCGGCTGACGCCCACGTGTACGG
>JBOHFW010000142.1:0-3094 GCA_050699835.1 Pseudonocardiaceae bacterium
CAGCAGAGCTGCACACGGCGATAAAAACAGCTCTGCTGTTGAGTTCGGGAGGCTGAGAGCGGGCAGCGCTAAGACACGCCACGGGTGAGATGGCTACAGTTGAGATGGGTGCTATCCGGATTGGCGCGGTGGCGGCGAAGTTCGGGCGTGATCTCGACTTCGACCTGCAGCGGATCGCCACGCTGATCGAGCATGCGCGGCGGTCGGGGGTCTCGCTGCTGGTGCTCCCGGACGCCGCGCTCGGCGGCTATCTCCCCGACCTGCGCCAGCCCGATCCACAGGCGTTACCGCCCGCTCTGGAACTCGACGACCCGCACGTCCGCAAGGTCGCGGCGCTGGCCGCGGAGATGGTGGTGTGCTTCGGTTTCTGCGAAGCCGACGGTGCCCGGCGCTACAACACCGCCGTGTGCGTGCACGGTGGTGAGGTGCTGGGCAGCCACCGGAAGGTGCACCAGCCCGCCGGGGAGTCGATCGCCTACGCCGCGGGTGAGCGCTTCTCCGCCTTCGACACCCCAATCGGGCGGATCGGCCTCTTGATCGACTACGACAAGACCTTCCCCGAATCGGCCCGCACGCTGGCGCTGGATGGGGCCGAGGTGCTGGCCTGCCTGTCAGCCTGGCCGACCAGCCTGACCAACCGCGCGCCGCGGATGGCGCAGGACCGCCAGGCCCGGCTGTTCGACCTCTACGACCAGGCCCGGGCGGCGGAGAACCAGGTCGTGCTGGTGTCGTCCAACCAGACTGGTGTGCTGGGCGAGCTGCGCTTCCTCGGGCAAGCGAAGGTCGTCGGCCCCGGCGGTGACATCCTGGCCCGCACCTGGTCCAAGGCCGGCATCGCGACCGCGCAGCTGGACGTCGCCGCCGAGATCGCCAAGGCGCGCCGGGTGCTGTGGCACCTCGACGAGCGCAAGCCCGGCGTTTACCGGATCAGCTGATGAGGATCGCGCTGCTCACCTACTCGACCAAACCGCGAGGCAGCGTGGTGCACACATTGTCGCTGGCCGAAGCGCTTGCTGAGACAGGCCAGCGGGTGACGGTCTGGGCGCTGGGCCGCGGCGGGGATTGCACGTTCTTCCGACCCGTCGACCCTCGGGTGCAGCTGCGGATCGTGCCGTTTCCCGACGTCACCGGGGAGGAGTTCGGCCCCCGGATCCTGCGGTCCATCCAGGTATTGCGAGGTGCCTTCGACCCCAGCGGCTACGACGTGGTGCACGCGCAGGACTGCATCAGCGCCAACGCTGCCGAGCGGTGCATCCGCACCGTGCACCACATCGACCACTTCAGCACCCCCGAACTGGCTGAATGCCACGAACGCGCCATCGTCAACCCGATCGCGCATATCTGCGTGTCGGCCGCAGTCGCCGCTGAGCTGCACGCAGGCTGGGGTATCACAGCGACGGTCATCCCGAACGGGGTGGGCACGGCACGGTTCTCCCGCGCGGCCGGCCCGGCAGGCTCCGCCGCCCGGGCCGCCTGGCGATCGCGCCTCGGCCGGTACGTGCTGACCGTCGGCGGCATCGAACCCCGCAAGGGCTCCCTGGCGCTCCTGGACGCCTACGCCCTGCTGCGAGCGAACCAGCAGGACGTCCAGCTGGTGATCGCCGGCGGTGAGACCCTGTTCGACTACCGGGACTACCGGACCCGATGGGACCAGCGCGCCACGAAACTCGGAGTCGAGCCGGTGGTGCTCGGGCCGGTCACGCACGAGGAACTTCCCGCGCTCGTCGCTGCAGCGGGGGTATTCGCCTTCCCATCCACCAAGGAAGGCTTTGGGCTGGCCGCCATGGAAGCGCTCGCAGCCAGCGTGCCACTGGTGGTGTCGAATCTGCCGGTCTTCCGGGAGATCTTCACCGGCACCGCCCGCTTCGCCAACAGCCCGGCCGAGTTGGCGACGCAGCTCAGCGCCGGGCTCACCGAACCAGACGGTGACAATGTGACCCGGGATGCCGGTCGCGCGCTCGCCGCCCGTTACACCTGGTCAGCCGCCGCGCAGCGCCACCTCAAGCTCTACCAGCGCCTTGCCTGACCCTGGGTACGACACTCGTCCTTCACGCCGAGGATGCGCACGCGTGGCGCCGTACGTGCACGCCCGGCCTGACCTCAACTTGGACTGATGATTGTTGCTGGATAGTGCCAGCTTGTGCCGGTGCCCCGGTACTGCTCTACCGGGACGGGCTGCACGCCTTCGCGCAGGTGATCGCGGCACAGGACGCCGTGGACGTGGTCGATTTCGTGGGCGACGAGGCGGGCGATCCCGCGTGTGAAGATGGTGATCCGCTGATCACCGGTGATGTCGTGGTGTTCGACGTGGATAGCCAGCGGGCGAGGAACGAGGCAGCGGACATCGAAGAAGCTCAGACAGCCCTCGTATTGTTCGTCGCAATCGTCGCTGCTTTCGATGATCCGGGGATTGAGCAGGGTGATCACGTCGTCGCTGCCGGGAGGGCGGACGATAGCCGCAGCACGCTCGATACCGATCTGAGGTGCGGCGATGCCCATGCCTTTGCCGAAAATGTACGCCTTGGCGACGCGATGTGCTGCGGACTGGAGCTCGGAGATGACACGGCGAGCGTCTTCGGCCTCCGACGGCAGGACGAACGAACGAGCCGCGCGTCGCAGCACGGATCGCCGTCCTGGGCGATGCCGAGCGCTTTCATGATGGCGCTGGGCTTGGGCGCGCCCGATCGGGGAGCGTGAAGCGCCAGGACATGCAAGAGCCCGATCTGGGTGCCAGCACCGATGATCTCGCCTCCGGCGATGCGGTCGGGAATCGAGTCCAGCCTGATCCATTCAGTACGGGCTGCCTCGTTGATATCCGCGCTCGCCCCGGTGTCCTCGGCGCCCTCACCGAGAAAGACCAGGTTCTCGAAGTCAGCCGTGCCGGCCAGCGGCTGAAAGCGGGTCAGCAGCCGCATGCTGCGAGGCCGCCAGCCAGTCTCCTCCCCGACCTCACGCGCCGCCGCCACCGCAGGATCCTCGCCTGGCTCGACATAACCGCCGGGCAGCTCCCAGGTCCAGCAGTCGGGTACGAACCGGTGCCGCCAGATCATCAGCACATGCTCCCGGACATCGTCGAGCAGCACCGTCATCGCGG